>JBFZCB010000200.1:0-20991 GCA_041308165.1 Caulobacterales bacterium | reverse complement strand
CCACTTGCGGCATACGTTCTTCTGTATCGATGGCCACACTGCTGGCAATCCCGTGCGGCTGGTCGCTGGGGGGGCTCCTTTGCTCAAGGGGCAGAACATGTCTGAGCGCCGCCAGGATTTTCTCCAGCGATTTGACTGGATGAGAACCGGGCTGTGCTTTGAGCCGCGTGGTCATGACATGATGTCTGGTGGTTTTCTCTATCCACCAACACAACCCGATACCGATATCGGTATTCTCTTCATTGAGACTTCAGGCTGTCTGCCCATGTGCGGGCATGGAACGATAGGAATGGTGACGTTTGGCCTGGAGAATGGTCTGATCCAGCCTAGAATCCCAGGTCATCTGCGCATCGAGGTGCCCGCTGGGATTATCAATGTTACCTATGAGGCTGCTGGCAATCGCGTGACCAGCGTGCGCATTGTCAATGTGCCCGCCTATGTTGCTGCACGCGGTCTGGAGATCGAACTGGAAGGTCTTGGCGTGCTGACTGTGGATGTTGCCTATGGCGGCAACTTCTATGCGATCGTCGAACCCCAGGCCGGATACGTCGGGCTTGATGATCTGGGAGCTGCCCGTCTGGTCGAACTCAGCGGGCGCCTACGACAGGCGATCGGCGCTGTCTACGATCCGGTACATCCGCAGGATCCAACCATAAGGGGGGTCAGCCATATTCTTTGGGCGGACATCCCAAGGAGCGGCAAGGCCAATGGCCGAAACGCTGTATTCTATGGTGACAAGGCCATCGATCGCAGCCCGTGTGGGACCGGCACGTCCGCACGACTTGCCCATCTGCATGATCAGGGCCGGCTCGGGGTCAGCGAGTCCTTCGTTCACGAAAGCTATATTGGCAGCCAGTTTATCGGAAGGGTGGAGGCGCTGGCAGACATTGGGGCAATGCGGGGCATAGTTCCTTCAATAGAGGGCTCGGCCATGGCTACGGGTTTCAATACCGTCTGGATTGATCGGGAGGATCCCTTCTGGAACGGGTTTCAAGTGACATGAAGCCGGGCGCTCGGGGCTTGGTTGTTCGCACGCTTTCAGAACAGGTCTTTCAGGCCGTGCGTGAGCGCATCGTGGTAGGACAGTTGTCGGGTGACGCTCCCTTGCGTCAGGACGCGCTTGCAGCGGAGCTTGGTGTCAGCAAGATCCCCCTCAGGGAAGCGCTCGCCCGCCTGGAGCAGGAAGGCTTGCTGATCAGCCGGCCCAATCGTGGCTATGTCATCCAGCCGATGTCATCGGCACAGGCAGAGGAGATCTATGCCCTGCGTCTGGCGGTAGAGCCGCCCGCGGCCGCCCGTGCCTGTCAGCTTGCCGACACGGTTGACCAGCAGGTCGCCGAGCAGGCCTTTGCCCGGCTGGATAGGGCGGCCTTGACCAATCTTGCTGAGGTCGCTGTCTCAAATCGTGATTTTCATACCGCGCTTGTCAGGCCTGGCGGGCGTCTTTTGACCACGCAGCTGGTCGAGCGTCTGGCCATACTGGCCGAACGTTATGTGGTTGCCCACCTGCGGCCCGCGGGCCGCGACGCGCGGGCTCACAAGGAGCATCGGGATTTGATCGACGCCTGGATTGCCCGTGATGCCCGTTCAGTAGAAGACCGTTTGACAGCGCACATTCAGGCCACGCTTGAAGACCTGCGCTCCGGGTTCGATCAAGCCGCTACTGATGGCGTTCTTGTCTCTTCTTGAGCCTGGCCTTAATCAAGAGCGGCTTTCACACACTTAGAGGCTCCGTCATGCGCCTGGGCTGGGCCTAAGGCGCATTCTTCACTGCCCCGTCAGGGCTGGAGTTCAGCCGAGCAGTGCCTTTGGGTTGGGGCCCCTATCCATTCATTCCAAGCGCGCAAGCCGCCGAAGCCGTCCTGGCCTTGTTTGGTGGCTTTACACTGAACGCTTGGCGATCCAGCTCTCGATCTGAGCCTCCAGAACCTGCAGAGTGACGCCTCCGTTGGCCAGGACAGCATCATGAAAGCCCCTGATGTCAAAGCGGGCTCCCAACCGCTGCTGTGCCCGCCGCCTGAGTTCCCAGATTTTCAACTCACCCCATTTGTAGGCAAGGGCCTGCCCGGGCCAGGAAATGTAACGGTCAACTTCTGTCGAGATTTCATGGGCAGAAAGGGCCGTGTGGCGGGTCAGAAAGCCAATGGCATCCTGACGGCTCCAGCCCATTGCGTGCAGGCCCGTGTCGACCACCAACCTGCAGGCGCGCCACATTTCGTAAGACAGTCGCCCGAAATGATCATAGGGCGTCTCATAGGCATCCATCTCCACCCCGAGTGCCTCGGCATAGAGCGCCCAGCCCTCACCAAAGGCATGGGGGTAGAAGTTCAGTCTGAACTCGGGAACGCCTGCGAGCTCGCGTGCGAGGGCTCCCTGGAGATGATGTCCGGGTACGGCCTCGTGCAGGGTCAGGGCCGTCATATTGAAAAGGGGGCGGGTATGAAGGGCATGGGTGTTGACCCAGTACTCTCCCGCAGCCCCGATGGCCCCTGGATTGTATCGGCCTCCAGTATAGTTGGGAGCCAGATGATCAGGCACGGCCCGCACCGTGAAGGGGGTTCGCGGCAGGTGACCAAAATACTGCGGCAAGCGACCTTCCACACGCTTTGAAATCCAGGCTGAACCCTGGAGGAGTTCCTGTGCCGTCTTGGGGTAGAAGCGTGGATCGGTGCGCAGGAAGGTCTGGAACTCTGCGAATGAACCCTGGAACGAGACTTCCGAAATGATCCGATCCATTTCGGTCCTTATACGGTCGACCTCCTCGAGCCCGCGCGCATGAACAGTGTCCGGTGTTGGTTCTGACAGGGTCGTGAAATACCGCACCAGATCCCCATAATACGCTCGCCCCTGCGGCTGGTCCGAGGCCCCCAGGCTCTGACGGGCCGCGTGACGGTATTCGTCGTTGAAAAAGGTCTCCAGCTGCGCAAAGGCCGGCCGCACGGCCGTGGTCAGGGCCTGATGTCCCGCCGCCCGCAATGCCGTCTGCTCCGCTTGGCTGATTGACGCAGGCATGTTTTCAAAGGGCTGCCAGAGGGGGGAGGCTTCCACACGCGTCAGCTGTGATCCAGCGATGATCCGCGCAACCCCTGAAAGTATGGCCTGGGGCTGGGTGAACCCCTCTGCCAGACCCAGGCGCATGTTGGAGATGTTCTGCTCGAAATAGCGCGGAACGTCGTAAAGCCTTGCGATATAGGCCTGATAGTCGCTCTGGGTCCGGGGGGCGGCGAGGGCCCCCATGGATACAACCCCCGAGAAGAACCCGCTGTCGCTCGTCAGCGGCATGCGCCACTCGCGGTGCTCTGCGAGAATGACCCGTTGGCCGACCATAAAGGAGAACAGATCAAACGAAATCTGTTCCTGATGGCTCAACCCCTGCCGATCAATCGAGCGCAGTCTCGTCAGGAAAGTCCGGTCCGCCTCAAGGCGCTGAGCCTGGGCCGCGGGGGAAACGTCAGGCAGGCGGTGGTTGTGACTGTTTAGACCGGCTTCAGTCGCGGCCAGGGGGTCTGCTGCGTAAGTGAAGGTGCGCTCATCGGCAAAGAGCTGCTGCAGGTCTGTGTTTATGGCGATGCGGTCCTCGAGGCCGGGCTGGCATGAGGCCCGTGGGGGTTCGGCTGCCAGGGCCGGGGCGGCTGCAAACGTCGGCACTAGTGTGCAGAACAGGCGGCGCGTCGGATTCTTCATGACAGCCTCAGGATGTTGGTTGGGTTGCAGGTGGCACCGGTGGGGTTCGCAAAGCCCCGTGAAGTAGGATCACTGCGGCATAGAGGACGACTACAACAACGCCCCACCGCAAGGCTTCAAGAGGCATGGACCTTATGACGAATGCAGCCAGAAGCACGGCGGGGATGCCGCCGATTGCCATTCCCAACACCAGGCTGAGATCAATCCTAGGCCCCTTTATGAAACTGAATGCACTCACCGGCATCAAGAAGGCGCAGGCTCCCATCATGATCGGAAAGGCGGCCTTGGGGTCGAGACCAAACAGGCTGAGCAGGATCAGGGAGGGGGCATAGAGCCCGATCCCGAAGGTCATGAGAGCTCCCATTAGAAAATGAGCACAGACAGCAGCCACGAACAGCCCTGCTGGAAGGGTCAAAGCGGTGCCGCCTCCCGGCATAAGATCAAGATTGGTGAGGGCATAGAGCAGGGCTGCGAGCAACAGGGCCAGGCCCACAATGGCCTGAACCGTTCGTACCGGGAGCCGCTGGACCGTGGGTGCGCCAATGACAGCACCCAGGACCGCCGCCAGAATACACGAGATGAGAAGGCGAGGATCGACCTTGACCAGATTGATGAAGACCAGCCCCTGCAACATTGTCGGAAGGCAATGTCCTGCATTCAGAACGGCCGGTAGATAGCTGTCTGGTATGCGCTTTCTAATCTTAAGCCAGGCCGTGGTTGGCGCAAAGGATCCAATACCCAAGGTATCAAAGAAGTTGGTCACAGCGCCCAAGGCGATGCCTTCGGCATCTGGGCGGCGGGATCCGCTCAGGTGGACCCTGCGAACGAGCTGGACGAGATAGGCTATGGCGACCAGGGCCATACTGCCGAGCAGAATCTGGACAATCATCTGATGCTGGCCTCACCTGATCGCTTCGAACAGGTCAGACTTCACCACGATCCAGGATCGTATACAATATCCGAAGCTTGGAGCGGGTTAGCCTAGGCTGAGGCCTTGCGGGCCTGGGCATCCTCACAAAGGGCCTTGCCTCGATCGAGCATTTCACAAACCGCAGCCAGCAGGCCTGCAGGTGTGATAGGTTTTGCCAGATGCCGGTCTGCTCCGGCATCAAGGCTGGCGCGGATGTGATCAGGCAGGCTGTTGGCTGTCAGCATTACGACCGGCGTCCGCTGCAAGCCCTGCAGCGCCTCGCGGGTCCGGAGCGTACGAACCGCCGTGATGCCGTCCATTACGGGCATCATCATATCCATCAAGATTACGTCAAAGGATTGATGAGAAAGCGCCTCAAGCGCCGTTTCTCCGTTGTCGGCGGCTACAGTCGCTATGCTGGCGCTCTGCAGGATCAACTCTGCAACGCGCCGATTGGTCGGATTATCGTCAACAACAAGGACGCTTACGGCCGTAAAATCGGTCTGTTCCTCAGTCTCTTTGATCTGGCCCGATTGATAATCGGCAGGAGCCAGATTTACCTCAAACCAGAATGTCGCGCCTTCTCCTGGGCAGCCAGAACAATCCAGCTGTCCTCCCATTGCCGCCACCAGATCGCGGGAAATGGCCAGGCCGAGGCCGGTTCCACCAAAACGCCGGGTTACAGTATCGTCCGCCTGCTGGAAGCGGCCAAAGATCAACTCACGCTGCTCGGGCCTGAAACCGATTCCGGTATCGCGAACCTCAAAGCGAAAGCCTCCGGAGGGTGTGCTCCAAAGGGCCAGTGTGATCAGTCCTTCTTCGGTGAACTTCACCGCGTTTGAAACCAGATTGGTCAGGATCTGTTTGAGGCGGACCGGATCTGCGAGAACCTGCTGTTCGGCCAAGGGGTCGATATCGGCCGTAAGCGCAACCCCTTTTTCTGCGGACTTCAGTCCACAAAGGGCAACCACACTGCGCACGATATCGCCAAGGGCAACAGACTCCAGGTGGAGCTGAAGTTCGCCGGACTCGATCCTGGCAAGATCCAGAACGTCGGCAATAAGCCGTTCGAGCTGCTCTGACGATGTCTTGATGATGTCAGCGAGCTCACGCTGATGCCCGCACAGCTCAGTCGTAGAAATCATGTCTGCAGCGGCAGTGACGCCGTTCAGGGGGGTGCGCAGTTCATGGCTCATATTGGCCAGGAACGCCGTTTTGGCTCGATTGGCTGCCTCAGCCTCAGCCTTCGCAAGCGTGAGTTCCCGAGCCTGGGACTTGCGTTCGGATATATCGCGGATATTGGCATGAATACGCGGCAAGCCATCGGAGTGCGAAAGCGACATCCAAAGCTCGATATCCAGCGGGTCTCCTGATTTTCGAAGGGCTGGCAGTTCCAGCCTTCGCCCCAGCCGTGCCGCACCGCTTCGCTGCCAGTGTTTCAGTCCGGAATGATGCGCCTCACGCATATCCGGCGGCACGATCACGTCGACGTTGGCACCGATGGCCTCACTGGCGCTGTAGCCAAACAGCCGTTCAGCGCCGTCAGACCAGCTGACAATCGTCCCTTCGGCATCACAGTCTATAAGGGCGTCGGCAGACGCCGCCAGGGCGCGGCGTGTGGCATTGGTGCGGTGCCGCTCGGCAAGTGTGGCCTCGGCAATACGCGCAAGCTGAGCAAGCCTTCGCTCTAGATCTGCATCTCTTTTGATGGGGTCCGGGCCCAGAGCGCAAAGGGTGCCGACGACACAGTCGTTCACCTGAATGGGCAGACCGATGTAAAAGCGCAGATAGGGCTCGCCGACCACGAAGCGGTTTGCGAGGAACCGGACATCCCTTTGGGCGTCTTCGATCCAAAAGGCCTCGTTGGGGCGTTCGATGGCATGGTTGCAGAACGAATCCCAGCGCGAGATGCAGGGTGCATCAAAGCCAGCGCTTCCGGCGAAATGGATTTCGTGGCGATCCACCAGGCTCACCAGACCGATGTTTCCACCTGCAAGATCTCTGGCCAGGTCCGCCAGCTCATTGAGGCCGGGATCCTGGCGACACTGCCCGAACTCCAGCGTTTCCAGCATGGCAAGCCGGCGTTCTTCATTTCTGGCGGTCGGCAGCTGGATCATGCAAATATCCTTATCCTCACCCTACGGGTACATGTTTAAGGACCTATTGAGAGCTTGGAGTTTGCTTGGAGATCACAAGCTTTACGCAGGGTGATCTTGGCACCGCCCCGCAGGAGGGCTAGTTCAGGTCATCATTCGTCTTAGGGAAACGCCACATGCCTGACCTGGCCCAAGTCACTGACCATATTCGCAACGCTGTTGGCGAGAACTCCGGTCTCGGAAAAACCGTAAAGCTTGATCTTGGCGATGCCGGTAAAATCTACATCGACGGGGCTTCGAGCCCGAATACCGTGACCAATGAGGACCAGCCTGCTGATGCGACCGTTTCCATCAGTTGGGATGATTTCATGGCGCTTTCCGAGGGAAAGCTTGATCCAATGATGGCCTTCATGCAGGGCAAGTTGAAGATCGCCGGCGACATGATGATTGCTCAGAAGCTGGCCCCACTGCTCAAGCGTTGAGCCCTTTGCAAAACATCTAGCTCTTGCGGCGCGACCTCGACAGAAGGGTCGCGCCGCTTTTCGTTTCGGGAGAAAGCCATGGACTTCAAACACAGCGACCAGGCACTGGAGTGGCAGGGCCGTCTGCAGCGTTTCATGCAGGAGAAGGTCCTGCCTCGTTCGCAGGACTATTGGGCGGAGGTGCGAGCCGATCACACCCGTCAGCCTCCGACAATGGAGCGCTTGAAAGCCGAGGCGAGGGAGGCGGGCCTGTGGAACTTGTTTCTTCCAGGCCATCATGGCGCCGGGCTGACAAACCTCGAGTATGCGCCGCTTGCGGAGATCATGGGGCGCAATCTGTGGAGCGCCGAGGTGTTCAACTGCAATGCGCCAGACACCGGAAATATGGAGGTGCTCCATATGTACGGGGATGAGGCCCAGCAGGAGAGATGGCTCAAACCCCTTATGGCCGGCGAGATCCGATCGGCCTTTCTAATGACTGAACCCGAGGTGGCATCCTCAGATGCGACCAATATTCAGACCTCGATCGTGCGTGACGGAGACGAATATGTGATCAACGGTCGAAAGTGGTGGTCGACGAACATGGGTCACCCCAATGTCAGCATTGCGATCGTCATGGGCAAGACCGATACCTCTGCGGCTACCCATCAGCAGCAGTCGCAGGTCCTTGTGCCGACGGACACTCCAGGGTTTCGCATAGACCGTATGCTCTCTGTTTTTGGTTACGATGAGCGCCCGATCGGTCATGCTGAAGTGGTTCTGGACAACGTCCGTGTGCCGGTCGCCAACCTGATTGCCGGGGAGGGGCGTGGATTTGAGATTGCCCAGGGTCGGCTTGGCCCTGGACGTATCCACCACTGCATGCGTGTGATCGGCGCAGCCGAGCGCGCGCTCGAGCTCATGTGCGAGAGGCTTTTGTCGCGCACAGCCTTCAGAAAGCAGCTGGCAGAGCATTCGGTGTGGGAGGAAAGGGTCGCCGAGGCTCGTATCAATATCGAAATGTGTCGCCTGTCTGTTCTGAAAGCCGCCTGGATGATCGATCAGGCTGGTGCCAAGAATGCCAAGTCCGAAATCGCGCAGATCAAGGTGGCCGCTCCACGCATGGCGCTGAAGGTCATTGATGATGCCATCCAGGCCTTTGGGGGAGCCGGGGTTTCTGGAGACACACCTCTTGCTGAACTCTATGCCACCGTTCGCACGCTGCGGATCGCTGATGGTCCAGACGAGGTCCACAATCGCTCGATCGCCCGTCTTGAGTTCGCTCGCCACGGAGGCAAGCCGGTACGTTAAAGGATTTGCCGTCAGGGTTCTTGCGGAACCCTGACGGACTTTCCACGTTCGGGAAGGCCGCTGTGAAGTCGGCATTCGGAGACGCCAGAGTATGAATACGCGCTTTCAGCCTGATTTGCCTGGCGCAGTTGCTCTGGAACGTTACGGCCGGGTTAGGCGCTTGATGCCCGAACTCGCCGGGCACCTTTCTGCAGAGGATCTCGCCGCCCAGTCCATGGCGGATGCCAGTCCCGGAAAGTGGCATCTGGCCCACTCCAGTTGGTTCTTCGAGGCCATGATCCTGTCTTCCCAGCCTGGGTATGAGCCTGTCGACCGGCGCTTCCAGCCGCTGTTCAACTCCTACTATGAGGCCCTGGGGGAGCGGGTCGCCAGAGCTGAGCGTGGCCTGATGACACGGCCCTCGCTCGATTCCGTACTCGCCTATCGACGCGAGATCGACCGCCGGATGGCGCTTTGGCTGCAGGCAGAGACGTTTACGCACAGGGATCTCTATCTGTTTGAGTTGGGCCTTCAGCATGAGCAGCAGCATGCGGAGTTGTTCCTGATGGATCTCCTGCATCTGATGTCGCGCTCACCCCTCAAGCCTTCGGCCTATGAAACCGAACCCCGCTCGGCCCCTCTGGAGACTGCGAAGGGTGGATGGGTGAGTTTCGAAGGCGGCCTCGTAGACCTTGGATCAGATCTGGAGGGCTTCAGTTTCGATAATGAGCGACCCTCCCATCCGGTCTGGCTCCAGCCTTTCAGTCTTTGCGCCGATCTCGTGACCAATGGGGACTGGCTCGTCTTCATGGAGGACGGGGGCTACCAGCGGCCAGATTTGTGGCTTTCGGACGGATGGGCTGCGGCCAAGTCGGCTGGATGGCAGTCACCTGAATATTGGACCCTTACGGATGAGGGCTGGTCAGCCATGAGCCTGACGGGCGTCAAGCCGATCGTGCTGGAGCATCCCGTTCGTCACATCAGCTTCTACGAAGCTGACGCCTTTGCCCGCTGGAGCGGAAGGCGCTTGCCGACCGAGGCGGAGTGGGAGCATGCCGCCCGTACGTCCTGTGCCGATTTCTCCAATCTGGCTGGTGAGGTCTGGCAGTGGACAGCCAGTGCCTATGCGCCTTACCCGGGTTTCGCGCCAACGCCTGGGACTGCCGCCGAATACAATGGCAAGTTCATGGCCAACCAGATGGTCCTTCGCGGAGGTGCGTTTGCCACACCGGCAGGGCATGCCCGTATCAGTTACAGGAACTTCTTCTATCCGGCCCAGCGCTGGGCCTTCATGGGGCTGAGGTTGGCTGCGGGTCCAGGTGTCAGGACAGAGGCTGCAGATGAGCAGGGCCAGGACCAGACAGCCGGCTTCCAAGCGGACCTGGTCTGTGGCTTGTCCAGCGATCCAAAATCCGTGCCGCCAAAGTGGTTCTATGACGCAGAGGGGTCGCATCTGTTTGAGGCGATCACAGCCCTTAGGGCCTACTATCCGACCCGCCAGGAAACGGCCCTCATCCGCGACAGGGTCGCATTGCTGGTCGGTGATTTCGGTCCCGATGCTGTCATTGTGGAGTTTGGCTCAGGGGCCAGTGAAAAGACCCGTATCCTGTTGGACGCCTCAAGCGAGCTTGGGGCCTATGTGCCAATCGACATCAGTGAAACAGCGCTCAATGCAGCCGCGTGCCGCATCGGGGCGGCCTATCCCGGACTGCAGGTTCGACCTGTCCTTGGCGATTTTGAAAACCTGACCCCACTGCCTGAGGATCTGCCTCCTGGACGCAGGATCGGGTTTTTTCCAGGCTCTACCATTGGGAATCTAACGGAGGCGAAAGCGATCGCCTTTCTCAGGAGCGCGCGAGAACAGCTTGGGGCTGGCGCCCTGTTCATCCTGGGCGTGGATCTGGTGAAGGACCCCGCGACGCTCGTGGCTGCCTATGATGACCCTGAAGGGATCACCGCACGGTTCAATCTCAATCTGCTGCAGCGTGCAAACGTCGAATTAGGTACAGATTTCGATATTTCGAGCTTCTCTCACCGCGCCGTCTGGAACCAGGCCGAATCGCGCATGGAGATGCACCTCGTGGCTCAAAGGCCAATGACCGTGCATCTCAAGGGTCAGGGCTTCAGCTTCCTTGCAGGCGAGACCCTGCATACGGAATCTTCACGCAAGTACACCCGAGCTTCGGTTGAAGCCCTCGCTCAGGCGTCGGGCTGGTGCCTCCGGCGGTTCGAAGTTTCTGATGAGCCCTCAGTGGCACTTGCCGTTCTGGAAGGTTGATGTCTGAAGAAGGCGAAGGGCGGCTTAAGCGGGGCTGTGCTGCCCCCTATCCTTGCTGATCCCGGGTCATCCACCGAGGGCTTCAATCCGGTTGTTCAGGATTCCGGGGGATCGGTTTCTGGGCGACCCTTTCTCCCGCCGTGGGGCGCTTCCCCGCCTTTTCTGCCCGCCTGTGCGGCCAGTCTTCGGTCCTGGGAAAAGCTCCTTTTTTCACTCGGGACGCTGGCTCCGCCTTTTCGCGCGATCTCGCGCTGGCGGTCTGGGTCCATGGATGCGAATCCGCGCTTGGATACGCCCGTGGGACGAGGGGTCTGACTGTCAGCCATCGGCAATGCCTCCTTCTTCAATCCCTGCTGTGGTTCAGAAATGCCGGACTGCGCCCAAGGTTCCGGATCCGTCAGGGCTGACAGAGGCACCCGTTCGAAAACGCTCAGGCATGGGAGCGGGATGGTTTGGGGTAGCCAGAACCGTGGGCAGCGCGGGTTGCCGTGGTTCAGGGTTCGGCTCGGCCGGTTCTGCAGGCACAGTCTGCGGCAAGGTGGGCACCGCGGGCGGAACTTCGACAGGCGAAATCGGATCTATGTTGCTCATGACAGGCTTGCCTTCTGCTCATCCTGGACAACGCGCGTGCGGACAGTCAGTTCAATGCCGGGCCTGACACGGCTATGTCGGGCGAGCCTCGGGGTCTGTGGGAATTGGCGTCCCAGACCACGCTCTCCAGAAACGGAACGGGGTAGCCCAGTCAGCTCTTGGGTCTAGCCTGCCATTCAGGCCGACAGTCAGGAAGCCGATGCCTGGAGGCTCACAGCCTGAATGTTCACAGCCCGCGTACGGACGGCCTGACCAACCGTGGCAAGGGGGGCGCCGCCTTGTCGGTGCCGTGGCCCTTCGCCGCAGCCCGATCAGCAAGACGCGGGAAGGTTTATCAGGGGCTTTTGCAAGGGTTGACGTTCAGGCTGGCCCACTTGCCGCACGAACCGGAGGTGTTCCCTTTAGAGCCACGTCGGATACGAACGGATTTGAGCGTCTTTCGGCTCCAAAGGTGGATATCGGGCCATGGCCAGGCACGAAGGTGACATCGTCACCGAGGGGCCAAAGCTTGGTCACGATCGAGTTCACCAGGGCCTGGGGGTCGCTGCGGGGAAAATCTGTCCGCCCGACCGAGCCCTTGAACAAGACGTCACCGACCTGAGCAAATCGGGCGGCACGGTTGAAGAAGATGACATGGCCGGGGGTATGGCCGGGACAGTGGCTGACCTCCCATACCGTCTGACCCAGAGTGACCGCGTCGCCCTCATCAAGCCATCGGGTCGGTGTAAAGCTTCGGGCTTCTGGCACGCCATAGGCCTGTCCCTGCGCCGGGATGCCGTCTATCCAGAACTGATCTTCCGGGTGTGGGCCGATTATATCGACGCCGGATTTTTCCTGCATTTCCGCTGCACCGCCGGCATGATCCAGGTGCCCGTGAGTGATCCAGATCTGATCTAGCGTTAGTCCCCGTCGCGCGATCTCCTGCAGGATCGCATCGACCGAGCCTCCCGGATCGATGACTGCAGCCCTACCTGTGGCCGTGCACCAGACTGTGGTGCAGTTCTGTTGCAGCGCCGTAACGGGGGTCACAAAGACGCCAACAGGACTGGAGGCGGGGCTGGCAGAAGGGGAGTTGCTGGTCATTTGCAATAGATAGCGGGCCCAAAGCCAATGGGAAACCGTCTTGGCGCAGGCTCAAGGCGCATAGCGCGTTGACGTTTCCGGTCGTCATCTACATAAGGGCGGGCTTCGAGAGCCGCTCCGGTTGGGGCGGCCTTCTTGCTTTTTTCATTCCGCGCCTGGCCCTTCTAGGCCTTCGCGCCTCCAGAGCGTCAGAATCCCGACCATGCAAGTCGTCGAAAAATCCATCGAAGGTCTCAGCCGCGTTATCGCCGTGACCATTCCCGTCAGCGAGCTGAATGCCAAGCTGGACCTCAAGCTCAAGGAAGTGGGCCCACAGCTCCGCCTGAAGGGCTTCAGGCCGGGTAAGGTACCCGCTGGCTATGTCAAGAAAACCTTCGGCCGTGATCTGATGGGCGAAATCATCAACACTGAGCTGAACGAGGCCAGCCAGAAGGCTCTTGAAGAGGCCAAGGTTCGGCCGGCTGCTCCTGCAGAAATGAAGCTTGTCTCCGACATGGACAAGGTCATTGCGGGCCAGGAAGATCTGACTTTTGAGATGGCTCTTGAGGTCATGCCGGAGTTTACGCCTGTTGATCCGGCGACCCTCAAACTGACGCGTCCGGTCTATGAGGCATCCGATGCCGACCTGGACGAGGCTCTCAATGAACTTGCAGGTCAGGCCAAGAACTACGAGGACAAGAAGGGCAAGAGCGTTAAGGCAGCCGATGGTGACCAACTCACCATAGATTTCCTGGGCAAGCTTGACGGGGAACCCTTCGAGGGTGGTGCCGCAGAGGATGCAGATCTGGTGATCGGCTCAGGGCGGTTTATCCCCGGGTTCGAAGAGCAGCTTAAGGGTGCCAAGGTCGGAGATGAGACAACGATCGAGGTGACCTTCCCGGCTGACTATCAGGCTGCAAATCTCGCCGGAAAGTTGGCCACCTTCGATATCAAGGTCAAGGCGATCAAGAGCGAGGCGCCTGCAGTTGTTGATGAGGATTTTGCCAAGCGCATCGGTCTGGAATCCCTCGACAAACTCAAGGAGCTCCTGCGTTCCAACCTTAATCAGCAGTATGCAGGCGCAGCACGCTTCAAGCAGAAGCGTGCACTCCTGGATCAGCTTGACGCGGCGCACAGCTTTGATCTTCCACCAAAGATGGTGGAGGCAGAATTTTACGGCATCTGGCAACAGGTCGAGGCCGACAAGGCTGCCGGAAACCTGCCTGAGGATGACGCCAAGAAGTCTGAGGACGACTTGAAGGCTGAGTACCGCAGGATCGCTGAACGGCGCGTTCGCCTCGGTCTGGTGCTTGCCGAAATTGGTCGTGCCAACAATGTCGGTGTCACAGACAACGAGTTGAATAACGCAATCATGCAGGAAGCCCGAAACTATCCGGGGCAGGAGCGTCAGGTTCTGGATTTCTATCGCCAGAATCCCAACGCCGCGGCTCAGATGCGTGCGCCGATCTACGAGGAAAAGGTCGTTGATCTCATCTTCGGCAAGGCTGAGGTCACCGATGCGGCGATCAGCAAGGAAGATCTGCTGGCCGAGGATGAGGAAGGCTAGTCCAAAAGCCCTTCTTCGGCCTCAATCCTACTGTGATCCTCGCCCGGGTCGGCCTAGCCGATCCGGGCGTTTTTGTTCGTCTGTGCATTGTGAGATCATGTCATGTCCGCGCTTGTCCTGTTATTGGCGTCTGTCTTGACGGCTACTGCCCCTGTTCCGTCAGAGACAGCCGGACTGGGAACACAGCCGGTCCAATCGTCAGCCGCTGCGGCTAATCCGACGAGCGGATCAGACCAGGCAAGCGTGGTAGATGACGTGCAGGTTACGGCGCGTCGCCGGGCAGCCTATGAGGCGGCTAGGACGTTCATCGATGCGGTCGTCGAGACACCGCCCAATCGGGGTCTGGCCCGCTGGGACGGGACCGTTTGTGTTGGGGTCGCCAACATGCGGGCCGATATAGCCCAGCCCCTGATCGATCGCATTTCCGACAATGTTGCCGCTTTAGGACTGGTCGTTGGGGAACCGGGCTGCAGGCCAAACGTGCTAATCGTCGCAACAAACGATGGGGCTGGCATGGCCCGGGCGCTGGTCGAGGCCAAGCCCCGCGCCTTTAACCCTGGAGTGAGCGGCACACGTTTGACGCTGAGAGCCCTTGAGCGGTTTCAGTCAGCGGATGTCCCTGTGCGGTGGTGGCGGATCACCCTTCCCGTGGATGCAGATACCGGTGCGCTTACCGTTCGCCTACGGGGGGCAGAACCCCAAGCCCGAGCCGTTCGCTCACCCTCAAGATTGCGCAGCCAGGATCGTAATGTGTTCTCGCGCGTGTTTATCATCCTCGATGTCGAAAAGGCGGGCGGAATGAGTGTCAGCGCGCTTGGGGATTATATCTCCATGGCGGCACTGTCGCAGGTTGATCTGGACGCTGACGTCGCGGGGTATACGTCCATTCTCAATCTCTTCAGTGATCCAACATCCATCCAGACCCTTTCTGATTGGGACCGCGATTATCTCAGAGCGCTTTACACCGCGGAGTTGAATGAATTGCGTGCGGCCCAGCAGATCGGGACCGCAGCCCGTGCCGTTGCCAGGGCACGTGAAGACCGCGAAGCTACGGCTGATGAATAACCTGCCTTTAAGGTGTGGGCCTTACCCACCTTGCGCTTGGGCCTGAGCGACGCGATATCTGGGACATTGGTCAAAGACGTCGAGTCGACCGGCCCGCTTCATTCGAGAAAGCCGAAAAGCCACCATGCGCGATCCTATCGAACTCCTGAACATGAACCTGGTCCCCATGGTGGTGGAGCAGTCCAGCCGTGGCGAGCGGTCGTTTGACATATTCTCGCGCCTCCTGCGCGAACGGATCATCTTTCTGACAGGCCCGTTCGAAGACGGGATGGCCAGCCTGATCTGTGCGCAGTTGCTTTTCCTTGAATCGGAAAATCCGAAGAAGGAAATCAGCATGTACATCAACAGTCCTGGTGGGCAGGTCACCTCGGCGCTCGCGATCTATGACACCATGCAATATATCAAGAGCCCGGTTTCGACCGTGGTCATGGGCATGGCCGCTTCAGCAGGTTCGCTCATCCTGACGGCCGGAGCTGCCGGCCAGAGGATTGCCCTGCCCAATGCCCGGGTGATGGTGCACCAGCCCTCCGGCGGATTCCGTGGCCAGGCCTCAGACATTGAGCGCCATGCCGAGGACATCCGCTATACTAAGCGCCGCCTCAACGAGATCTATGTGCACCATACCGGCCGCACCTACGAAGAGGTTGAAAAGACGCTTGATCGCGATCACTTCATGTCGGCCGAGGATGCCAAGACATGGGGCATCGTCGACCATGTCTACGACAAGCGTGAGCAGGCTGACGCAGACGGCGTAAAAACCGTCTGATCCCGTGACCTCTGGATTCAGGATAGCCCTTGCGTCAACGCTCGGTGCTGTCCTGCTTGCCGGATGCTACCCCTATCGACTTGACGGGGCCGACGTCGTGCCGACGGACGACAGGCTGTCGGCTCTTGGCTATCGGATGGCTCCGCTGCAGTCGATGGATGCCATTGGCGCTCGCCATGGGCTGAAGGTCACTGACGAGGTACTCGATGCAGCCTCTGGTCCGGTCGCATTGACGCGGTTTGAGCACGGCGACCCCCGTCCGCTGATCGTCTTCTGCGGAGGCAATATGTTCAGGCGCGGGTCAGGTACGCAGGCCGTTCTGGAGCGGCTGGCACCTTGGGGTGATGTCTGGGTTTTCGACTATCCCGGTTATGGGGATACCTCTGGCGAGGGAAGGCCGGATGAATTCCAGGCTGTAGGTCGTGCCATTTCGGCCCGCGTGGAGCGTGCGTTTGCAGATGGACGTGATGGGAAGCTGGTGTTTTGGGGGTTCTCGCTCGGTGGGCTGGTCTGTGGGGACCTTGCCGGTCGGACGGCTGTTGCCTCTGACGTCGCTCTGTTGGGTACATTCCAGAGTTTTGATCAGGTCGTAAGGGCCGGGGCCGCAGCGAAAGTCGGGCCTCTTGCCAGGCTCGTCCGGCCGGTTATTGGCAGTGATGTACCAGCCTATGATATCGCCCGATCGTTGAAGGGTTATGAGGGCAGGGCTGTGGTCGTGGCTTCGCGCGTGGATGCCGTGGTGCCCTGGCTGGCTTCGGCACGACTTGAGATGGCCCTTCGTGACCAGGGCGTCGCAACAGTCATGATTGATTTGCCCACAGGAGACCATTCCGGGATCCATGAGATACCTGGGGTCGTGGCCCGTATCGGGGAGGCTGTAGGTTTGAGCGCCCTCGAGTGAGCGTAGGCTCGGTGCCAACGGGTCGATCGGGTGCTCGATAAGCATGTACTTTATCGAACTAGACTTCGCCTGCCCTGCGAGGACGATGCTAGAGTGTGGGGATGCAACACACCCGTGACACCCGAGGGACCGTAGAGGTCGATGGAGAAACCTATGAGTGGGAGATCCGCCGCCAGCCCCAGCGAACGACCGGTGATAACTGGCAGGGCATAGCCATCAGCCTGAGGCTCAAGGATTTTCAGCGCGAGGCCATTGTCCAGTTTCCCATGCCCATGCGAGCCAATGGTTGGCCTCTGCTAGAAAAGCAGCGAATTAATGTGGAAAGCGTGCGCAATGCAGTCGCAGCGTCCATTTCCGCAGGCTGGGATCCAACGTCCCGTGGAAAGCCGGTTGTGTTCGATGTCGACGCCGATGGAAGATAGGCCCTCTAGGCTCGCTTGGGCTTTTCGCTAAACACCTGATATCCCGCCAGATCTGCGGCCGCGAGCATGGCATGATCGCCTGATGTGTCTCCGTAAGCCGCAATAATCGTGACATCGTCTCCATATGCGACTTTCAGTCGCCTCACTTTCTCCTCGCCCCTGCAATTTGGCCCGACAAAGATCCCCGTCACCTTGTTATCGGAATCGAACTCCATTTTGGTGCCCAACAGATTTTCGGCACCAAGCTGGCGGGCAAAGGGTGCAACCGTGATAGCCGGGCTGGCTGTAACAATGACCCTGTGAAACCCTTTTTCACCCCAGTCCCTCCAGCACGCCAGGGCGTCTGGTCGCATCATGCGAGCCCATTTCTGCTCGGCAAACCGGGCAGCGTCCTGTGCCAGCAGGGCTTCATCTACGCCACCCAGAAAGACACGAGCGGCCGCAGACTTGATCCGTCCCCTGTCGCGATGGACGACCCACAGGCAACTGTCAGGGATGAGCCGTACCAGTCCGACAAGCCAGCCCACAGGCCCCGCTCGCCAGCGCAGGAAGTCTGTGAAGCTGTCGCTGATCGTCAGTGTGCCGTCGAAATCGAACGCGACAACGCACTTTTCACCATTTGGTCCGAAATCCTTTGAGGGCTGGCGCCTTGCCTTCGTGCTACCCATCTGAACCGTCCGTCGTAATGTCGAAACCGTCTGAATATTCACCGTTCATCACAAACTGCTCAACAGGGCGGGGTTGTGGCCGGCGTTTGGATAGGTGATTGTCATTTTTTGAAGAGTTTCGCGTCCATGTTGGTGGAATCAACGCGAAGCAAGTGCGCTGATCCTTCGGCCTGTGTCGTCGGTTCATGTGAGAATGAGAAGGGTCCATGACCAAAGCTGCCGGCCCAGACGCCAAAAGCACCCTCTACTGCTCTTTCTGTGGGAAGAGCCAGCACGAGGTGCGTAAACTCATCGCCGGTCCGACCGTGTTCATTTGTGACGAATGCGTCGAACTGTGCATGGACATCATCCGCGAAGAGCACAAGATTGGTTTCAAGAAGGCGGGTTCCGACGGGGTTCCCACGCCCAAGGAGATTCGCGACGTCCTCGATGACTACGTCATCGGGCAGAGCCACGCCAAGAAGGTGCTGTCGGTCGCTGTACACAACCACTACAAGCGGTTGAACCACGCGACGAAGAACAATGACGTTGAGCTGGCCAAGTCGAACATCATGCTCATCGGGCCGACTGGCTCGGGCAAGACGCTTCTGGCTCAGACTCTTGCGCGCATCATCGATGTTCCCTTCACCATGGCGGACGCAACGACGCTGACCGAGGCTGGCTATGTCGGTGAAGACGTTGAAAATATCATTCTGAAACTGCTTCAGGCCTCGGACTACAATGTCGATAGGGCGCAGCGCGGCATCGTCTATATCGATGAGATCGACAAGATTAGTCGCAAGTCGGACAACCCTTCGATAACTCGGGATGTATCCGGCGAAGGCGTTCAGCAGGCCCTCTTGAAGATCATGGAAGGAACGGTTGCTTCTGTGCCTCCCCAGGGCGGTCGTAAGCATCCGCAGCAGGAATTCCTGCAGGTCGATACAGCCAATATCCTGTTTATCGTTGGTGGTGCCTTTGCCGGTCTTGAAAAGGTAATCTCCGCTCGCGGCGCGGGGGCCTCCATTGGTTTTGGAGCCAAGGTCAAGGAAGTTGACGAGCGGCGCATGGGTGATGTGCTCAAGGAAGTCGAGCCGGACGATCTGATGCGCTTTGGGCTTATCCCTGAGTTCATTGGACGCCTGCCGGTTCTGGCAACGCTTGAGGACCTGGATGAAGCTGCGCTGGTCACTATTCTCACTGAACCGAAGAACGCGCTCGTCAAACAGTACAAGCGCCTTTTCGAGATGGAGAATGTTGGGCTCACCTTCACCGACGATGCCCTGAACTCGGTTGCCAAGAAGGCCATAACCCGAAAGACGGGGGCTCGCGGGCTCCGCTCGATCCTCGAGGGAATCCTGCTTGAGACCATGTTCGAGCTTCCCACCTTTGAGGGCGTCGAAGAGGTCGTCGTGAACGCAGAGGTTATTGAAGGCAAGGCACAGCCCTTGCTGATCTATTCCGAAGCCTCAAAGAAAAAGGCTGATGGGGCGGCCTGAGGGCCTTGACCATTCTGGACTGGAGAGGGGCGTATCCTGGGGGATGCGCCCCTTCTCGTTTCATGGGCCAAGGTCTGATACGGAGGCTGAATGACCCGCGCTGTCACAGATGAAGATTCCGATTCAGGCGGCTTTGATATCGATGACTGGATGCGGCTGAAGCCGTTTTCGGGTCGGGTGGCGAGTTTGCAGGATGTTCAGGACAAACTGGCCGTGTTTGCGCTGGAAGATACCGAGCGACCCTGGCCGCTGGATATGGAGCTGCCCCAGCCGGTGATCTGGTGGGAAGACGATGGCGAACAGGCTGCGATCGCGATACAGGCCGAATGCCATACCAGCCCTGAAGGGGAGGAATTGGAGGTGTTAGGTCTCATCCTGCCTGACGGCAGCGCGGTGGTCGCGCTGCTTGAGGATGTCGATCTTGTCGCCGACACGGATCCGACCTGGCAGGCCCTTGTGGCCTCGGCCTGTGACGGGATTGATCCTGACGAAGCCTGAACCTTTCTCTGCCTGACCCCTCGATGCCATGCATTATCAGGGGTTCCAGGGTATCAGGGGTGTGTCCGATCTCAGGTAGAGGGGATGCTTTGGACTGCCGTCGGCATTGGTTCCGAAGCACCAGAGGGCATGTCCCTGGGCTTGCAATGCACAAACAAGCGCCTGGCCGGCGGGTATGAGGGCCCTGTTGAGCTTGCCGTGGCACAGTATTATCCGTTCGGCATTACGAGCTGCGGCGAGGATGGCCGGGAGGTTGTCGCTGGAGCAGGCCTGAACCCCGTCTTCAAGCAGCATTCTGGGATGGGTAGCCCGATAGTCACCCACGTTGGCCTTGACCATGGCCTGGTGCCCCTCGCGAAGTGTGAAACTCCACTCACGTGCGCAGGTCGGATCGTTGACGCGGGCATCAGCGGTTGAGGGGTTCATGCCCACAAAGAGCAGGTAGCGATCAGGGAAGGTCTGGCCCATCCAGCGTCTCATCAGATGGCGGTATCGACCGTCAGAACTGAAATGGGCATCTCCACTGACGCCTGGCATGAGGGCCATCCGCACTTTTCCGCCCGGATCGTGAAAATCGGATCGCATCTGGAAAACCTCTGGAAAATCATATCCTGAAGCGACCAGGCCCCTATACTGTCCGCCTGGCGCAGTGACCTATTAGCATGCGTCGGGCATTGAGCCCTGCCCGGGTTGCAGGCCTGTGCCCGATGATCCGAATCCCTCCCGTTCGCAGACAGCTCTGTCATGCGAGCCGAAAGGAGGAGAGCGGAAACTCAGAAACATGGGGCCGGCTTGAAAGCCTGACCTGCGGCATTCAGCTCCGTTCCGAGGCCTTGGCCGCGTCCCAGAGCGAATCCATTTCTGCCAGGTCGGATTGGTCAGGAGTGCGCCCCTGGCTTGCCAGGTGGGCCTCAATGAAGCCGAAACGACGCGTAAACTTGGCGTTGGCGCAGCGTAGGGCATCTTCGGGTTCGACACCCAGTTTGCGCGCCAGGTTCGCCACGACGAAAAGCAGGTCTCCGACTTCTTCACGGGCCTTGTCAGCATCACCCGCTGCGATTTCGACCTTCAGCTCAGCGACTTCTTCCTCGAGCTTATCAAAAACCTCGTCCGTGGAGGGCCAGTCGAACCCTACGCGCGCAGCGCGTTTGGTCAGCTTGGCGGCCCGGGTCAATGCGGGCAGACCCAAAGGCACATCAGCCAGCACTCCCTTTTGGGCTTTGGCCTCACGCTCTGCTGCCTTGATGTCTTCCC
>JBFZCB010000199.1:0-10517 GCA_041308165.1 Caulobacterales bacterium | reverse complement strand
CAGTATCTCTCCGACCTGCTTGGGACTGCCGGGATTGAACGGATGGCCAGCCAGCTTTTCTGCCTCCGTTTCCAGCTCTGCCATTTTCAGCCCGAACTCGGATGAGAGGCGGGTCAGGCGGGAAGGATCGATACGGATTCCGGCCAGTTCCATTGTCGCCAGAACCTCGGGCATACCGCGCTCAAGGGTTTCATAGACGGTTGCGAGGCCTTCTCTGGCCAGCCTGGGCTTGAGACGGCGCCACAACCTCAGCGTGACATCTGCGTCCTCGGCGGCATAGGCGGTCGCGGGCTTGAGAGCGACGTGGCGGAAACTGATCTGTTTCTTTCCTGTTCCCGCCACGCTCTTGAAGGCGATGGGCTCATGGCCAAGATGCAGGCGCGAGAGTTCATCCATACCATGGCCATGCAGCCCACCCTCGAGGACGTAAGAGATGAGCATGGTGTCATCGATTGGCCCCACGTCGATGCCATAGCGCGCCATGACCGCCAGATCGTACTTGCCGTTCTGAACCACCTTCAGCACAGAGGGATCTTCAAGAAGCGGCTTGAGGCGCGCCAGGGCCAGATCCAGATCAAGCTGGACAAGGGGTTCTGAGACCTGTGCACCCTGTCCGAAATCCAGCCCGTCCGCTCCCTCGGCAGGTGGATGGTCATGAGTGAGAGGGATGTAGCAGGCATCGTTTGGACCGATGGCGAGCGACAGGCCGCAAAGGCCTGCGTGGCTGGCGGACAGTGCATCGGTCTCGGTATCAAAACCCATGACCCCCGCAAGGGTGGCGCGGGCAATGAAGGTGTCCAGGGCCTCGAGTGTCTGGATACAGAGATAGTCCTCGTGAACGACCGCCTCTGTATCGACGTCTGTGGATGCCGGCTGAGGGGCATGGCGGGGAGAGGCCACCGGAGCGGTCAATGATGTTGGACGGGGTCTGGATAGGATTGATGGGCCTGACGGATCACCCGGTTCAAGGCCGGCACCGCCGACGCGGCGCGCCAGTGAGCGAAACTCCATGTCCTCGAGAAAGGCCGACAGCATCTCCGGGTCAGGATCACGAACGACGAAATCCTCGATCGGCTCCGGAGCCGGGACATCGCAGGCCAGGGTCACAAGCCTGCGGCTGAGACGGATTTGGTCGGCGTATTCGATCAGGGTTTCGCGCCGCTTGGGCTGTTTGATTTCTCCAGCCCGCGCCAGCAGTGTCTCCAGGTCACCATATTCCAGGATCAGCTGGGCGGCCGTCTTGGGGCCGATTCCAGGTGCGCCCGGGACATTGTCGACGCTGTCTCCGATGAGGGCCTGGACCTCCACGACCTTGTCTGGGGTCACGCCGAACTTTTCGAAGACGGCCTCTTCGGCCAGTCGGCGGTCCTTCATCGGATCATACATGACCACGCCATTGCCGATCAGCTGCATGAGGTCCTTGTCGGAACTCACAATCACGGCTTCGCCTCCGGCAGCCCGGGCGAGGCTGGCATAGGTGGCAATCAGGTCATCAGCCTCATAGCCGGCCAGTTCGACACAGTGGACCCCAAAGGCGGCCGTGGCCTGCCGAACCAGGCCAAACTGGGGCACCAGGTCTTCAGGTGCCGGCGGTCGATTGGCCTTGTATTCAGGATAGAGGGTGTTTCTGAACGTCTTTTCGGAGTGATCGAAGATCGCGGCCAGATGTGTCGGCCCATCCGTCCCCTTCATGTCGCGCAGCAGCTTCCAGAGCATGTTGCAATAGCCCTGAACCGCGCCCACCGGGAGTCCATCGGACTTGCGGGTCAAGGGTGGCAGGGCATGGTAGGCGCGAAAAATATAGGCTGAGGCATCGATCAGCCACAGCCGGACGGGGGGAGGGTTTGGAGCATCTGCGGCGTCGGTCATGTGGTCAGCATAGGCGGCTTGACCGCTGCCGTCATGAGGTCAGTCGCAAAACAGAAAGGCCCCGACGGAAAGATCCGTCGGGGCCCTCGAAGACGATGCGAGAACGATCAGAACTTGATCGAAAGTGTCGCTCTGTAGCTCTGATAATCAACGTCCTCACGTTCGAACATCGAGGCCGCTTCAAGCGACAGGGTGGAACGGCCGCCCGTCGATATATGGATGCCCCCCGTGACTTCACCCCAGTTCTTGTCACGGCTCATGCCCACGAAGGTGGCAGGCGTTCCGCCCGTGGCAGCAAAGGCTGCCCTTACGGTGTTGTCGCCATCCATCATCTCGCTGACCAGGCGAACACCCAGGGCCGGACGAACGGTCAGGGTCCCAACCTCTGTTGAGCCGTCGAAATCAACACCCAGGTAGCCCTGGAGCGATTCAAGATCGCGCCCGGCGACGCGAAGTGCCGCTATGGAGCCGGTCTCGACGTGGTCATCAACCGAGCCCTGATAGATGTTGAAGCCAAAGCTTGGGGTTACGCCCAGGCCGCCGGTACCCGTGCGGACACCGACCTGTGCGCCGGCGAAGAGAATGTCGCCATCAAAGTCCGCCTCGGCCCGGTAGCTTGTGCCACCAAGTGAGACGTTACGGTCCGTTTCGAAGTTCAGGGTTGACCAGCCCACGTGTCCGCCGATGAAACCTGTGTCGCCCAGCTGCCAGGAGCCGAAGCCCGAGAGGCTGAACTGGCTTGCGTCTGTCCGGCTCAGACCACCCGCATAGACGGCCCGACCGATCGAATAGCCGACCGCCCCACCCAGGGTCAGCCCATCTACCGTACGTTCCAGTCCGCCTGCGAAATACCAGGTATCCGTGTCTTCCTTCTGGCCGGCGATGATATTGCCCTGCAGCTGGGCGGCCTCACCCCGGGAGGTCCCGGCGGCCAGGAAGCCGGACATGCCCTGCTTCCACTCGCCCATCCAGCGCGCACGTTCGGCCTGGGCAGCCAGGGCTGCAGCCGATGCGGCAAATGGGGCTGCATCCAGGGAGGCAACTTCGATACCGTTACCAATGAGAGCCAGGCCCTGAGGTGCAGCCGCGCCCGTGCGAGGGGTAGCGATCCGGCCGGTTATGATCGACTGAAGGCTCTCGGTCTGGATGGCCGAAAGGTTCGCGGTCGAAAGACCCGTGTAAGGGGCAAGGCTTTCAAGTGAGCCTCTGAGTGCTGACCCTTCCAGGAGGTCGACGGTGCCGTAGATGCCGCTGAGCGCGGCATAGCCGCTTGATGTGCGGGCATTATCAAGCAGGCTGCCCATGCCGACCTGTGTGGAGGAGCCGGCATCAAGGAAGCGGCTGAAGGATTCGGCCGTGATGAGGACGCTCACGGCATTCGAAGAGTAGTTGATGGTGGGGAAGAGAACGCCAGGCAGGTCATTGATTGCCGTGAACTGGCCTGAAACCCCGCCTTCTGCCGTCAGGACCGTATAGGTCCGTCCGAATGTGGGGGCCGACAGAAAGTTCAGGTTGAGCAGGCCGCCTACAGAAGCCGCACCTGTTGCGCCCTGTGTTGGGTTGGCCTGAACGATAAGCCGATCTGACGAGGTTCCGGAGATATCAATGAACAGGCGCGATCCGGAGGTCAGGATCAGATCACTGTTCAGGGTGAGGTTTCCGATAACGCCCTGGCCACCGGGAGCGATGGATCCAAGGATTGAGGTCAGGGCCGAGGCGTTGATCTGGCCGCGTCCACTGATGAGGCCGCCCATTACGAGCATTTCCCAGGTGTTGAAACGCCCGTCGACATTGAGCTGACCCGCCGTGACCGTCGTGTCGATCAGGGAGGTCAGCGACCCCGTGGTGCCGATATCCAGAATGGCACCTGTGCCGCCGATGGTCAGGCGATCGATGGTGGCGGCAGCGTTCAGACGCGTGCGGCCGGCCGCAGCCATGGTGACGTCAAAGTAGCTGGCGCGGTTGCCGTTGGCGGCGGAGGCGGCAGCGTTATTGGGAGCGGGTGAAGCCTGAGGGGTCTCGATCGAAACGATCGGGGACGCCTCAGCGATATGGGTTCTGGATTCGCCTGTGGTTGAGGCGACTGCGGGATCCTCCATTCCCAAAAGCAGGTCGTCGCGGCTGACCAGAAGGGCCCCGCCAGCGATCTGCGTATCGTCACCATCGCCAAGCTCGGCGACCCCATCACGCCCGATGCTCTGATTGAAGAGGGCCAGATTACGGGCTGTCTCGCAGGTCGTACGGAAGCAGATCGAACCGAACTCGTTGCCCTGACCGCCGACGCCTGCAGCCGGTGTGGTGGGAAGGCCTGTGACCAGCTGGCCGTTTGATATGATCTTGTAGTTGGGATCGAGCGCCTGGTTCCAGTTGGCGGCATCAAACCAGTCGCGATCTCCCCCTGTTGAGGTCAGATACTTGTAGGGGTTGTTGGCAACAATGTAGTCCCAGAACAGGTAGAGCGGCTGGTAGCCGGCTGTCGTGCCATAGCTGGCGGGAGCCTGTCCGTTAAAGTAGCGGGTGCCGAGCGAGAGGACACCGGCGATGACGGGCGTCGAAAAGGCGCGGTCCAGGATCAAGGCGCTGCCGGAATCGCCCTGGGCGGTCAGGCCTTCGCCGGGCAGGGCTACGTCATCGCCAAAAATGTTGAAATCAAACGGGCTTGCGCGCGCCGGATCGTCGAAATCGACCAGGTAAAGGTTCTGGCCAAGACCCCGCTGACTGCCGTTGCCGAACAGGAACAGGTTGATGTCATCGATCGAGGCCAGGGCACCGATCATGTTCTCGCCGGAGCGCCGGCGGAAGTCGACGCCGGCCGACTGACCCGTGGTGCCTGTGCCGGAGCGTCCGTAGCCGCCAATGGTCACATGACGATCCTCAGTTCCCGTCAGGGGGCTGAAGAGCATGGCCCAGGTGGGCACTCCGCGGGTCGGGGCATCAAGCACCGCCAGGGCGATGTCGGCCTCGTAGAAGTTGCCGATGGGCTGGTTCAGCGAGAGCGGGTGATAGAGTACCTGGCTGACATTGTAGGTCTGGTTGATAACGCTGCTGCGGCGGTTGCCCAGCCAGGCGATCAGGCCGGCGCGGGCATCACCCCTGAAGGAGACGGCAGTGGGAATACCGCCGGGTGCCAGGCCATAGGCGGACTCCGGACGGGTATTAACGCAGTGGGCGGCAAACAGAACCGTTCTCGGGTTGATGAGGGTACCGGTGCAGACACCGCCGCCAAGCGGTCCGAAGTCGTTGTAGACAATGCCGATCCCATTGACAGCACCGGGAGCGGCAAGCGTTGGAGGCGCGTTGCGGTTGAGGTTGTTGTTGGGCACATGCGCAAAGGATGGTGTGGCCGCGAGGGCTGCAGCTACGGCCAGCCCTCCAGCGGAACAGGCCGTCATCCAGTGCGGCCTGCGGCCGGAAACACGCGAAAAGGACATCGTGGTACTCTCGGTTAATGGGATGCTTGATCGTCTGTTATCACCCTTTTAGACACGGAATAGACCAAATCCGCCCGAGACGGCCTTCACCTAGCCCTCCAGGTTCTGATGTCGCCGACTGTGGCAACAAGGCCATATGTCTTTGGTTGTATGGGGTTAGAACTCGCGCCAGCTGTCGCCAGGATCGCGCTCGCCGGGCTGGGCCTGCTGTTGGCCCCAGGCGATGATCATGAACAGCTTGTGGCTGCGGATACGGTACTGCCCGATCATTGGGGTGACAGCTCCAAGGGGGGCACCGGTCTTGCCGTCATAAAGAAATCCGGAAAACTCGGCCACGCCGATACGGTCGCGGCGACTGTAGATCGACAGCTCCGGGATGGACACGACATTGAAGTTTTCATTGATGGGCACGCGCATGTCAGGCAGGCCCAGGACGCGGCGCATCTGTTCCAGGGCCAGGGCTCCCGCACGCAGCTCGAAGACCGCATCGGCGTCGGCCCTGTTGTTTGCCAGTGCAAACCCGGCCTCCGAGAGTGCGGCCCGGATCGTCGAAATGGCATAGGCTGCGCCGTCGGCCCGGAAATAGGTATCGTCGACAAAGATGCGCGTACCGATCGGCAGAGGCAGGATCAGGCCTTCAACGGCCCTGTCTGATGCCCGTGCAAACAAAAGGTGCTCGGTCGCGGTGCGACCGATGTTGCTTTCAGTTGTCGAGGCGCAGGCCGAAACGAGCAATCCCGCCGCAAGGAGTGCTCCCAGGCTGAGGGCCCTCACCAGGCGCCTGTATTGGCCATTGAGGACCAGGGCTCTGAAGGTGGCAGGGGCGGGCCTTCCTGAAGCAGTTCTATGGAAATGCCGTCGGGAGATCGGACAAAGGCCATATTGCCATCACGCGGAGGTCTGTTGATGGTGACCCCGCCGTCCAGAAGCCGCTGGCAGGCGGCGTAGACATCATTCACACGGTAGGCGAGGTGACCGAAGTTGCGGCCGCCCGTGTAGACTTCGGCATCCCAGTTGTAGGTCAGTTCCACCTCGGGCGAGCGTTCTGCAGCCGAACGGGCCTTGTCTGCAGGTGCCGCCAGAAAGACCAGGGTAAAGCGGCCCGCCTCGCTTTCGGTGCGGCGTACCTCCTCGAGGCCAAGGAGATCACACCAGAAATGGAGGGATGCGGTCAGGTCGGAGACCCGGACCATGGTGTGAAGGTAACGCATATCGGCACTTCGCTTGAGGGGCTTGGATCAGGCAAGACCTCTTAGCGCAAGCCCAGGTCTTTCGCCACAGAGGTGAGGATCAGCGAAGGTAACGCCTGGATCTGGGGCCAGCTGGGGGATAGCCATCCAGGCCCGCCCCCTTAATCCTCGGGCCGAAATCCTCCGTCTTCGACCCGCACAAAGGCTGCGCGCCCTGTCAGTCCGTCAAAGAGTGTTCGTTCGGTTCCGGTCATGAAGGCCTGGAGACCAAGCGAGATCTTCAGGCTCTCGATTTCATCAAAGAGGGCCGCGCGCCGAGCCCCGTCCAGATGGGCAGGAGCCTCGTCCAGAAGGAGAATGGGAGGAGCCGAGGCCTGGGCATCATCGCTCCTGAGACGTGTGATCTGGGCCAGGATGAGGTTGAGAACCAGTGCCTTCTGCTCTCCGGAAGATCCCTCTGCAGCGGGCCGGTTCTTCTGACGGTGCAGGGCCTTGAGATCTGTTCGATGTGGACCAAACAGGGAGCGGCCGGCTCCGGCATCGCGCACCCGCGAAGCCATCAGGCCAGACCTTATGGAGGCTGCAATCTCCGCTTCGCCCCTACCCTGGGCGGCCATGGTCTCGGCAGGACCGTCCAGATCCAGATCCGCCTGCGGAAAGGGACGGTCGCTACGGGCATCAATACCGGCCTGCAGGGCCCGCAGGGCATTGGCCCGGGCCATGGCCGCCTGGGCACCGGCGTCTGCTAGGCGCGCCTCAAGTGCATCCAGCCAGGCGGGATCCGCCTGTCGCCCCTCAGCGCCGTCGGTCAGAAGGCGCAGGCGCTCGCGAAGGGCGCGCTCATAGACGGAGACCGTGCTGGCGTGCGCGGGCTGTGCGGCAAAGACAAGGCGGTCAAAGAACTTCAGCCGAGCCGCGCGGGCATCGGAGAACAGCCGATCCTGATCGGGCGTAGCCCAGACGGGTCGAAGATAGTCCAGAAGGCGCCCGGGCTGGGTGTTTTCGCCGTCAATGCGAACAATGCGTCTTGCCGAGCCTGGCTGGACGCCGGTTCCGAGCCTGACAGGATCAGCGCCTCCATCCCCTGACGTGCGGTCTTCGAGCGTGAGGGAGACGGCCCAGGGGCGTCCGGTGGCTTCGCCGGGTTCACGCCGGCCCATCTCGGAGGCCGTTGCCGTTCTCAGGCCCTTGCCAGGGGTAAACAGGCTGAGGGCCTCTAGAAGGTTGGTCTTGCCCGCGCCATTGGGTCCGTAAAGGACCGTGGCTCCTGGCCGCACCCCAAGGGTTGCGGTTTCATAGGAGCGAAAATCGGTCAGGGCGAGGGAGGTGATCACGGGCAAGACTGGCGCTGGGCAGCAAACAACAGACGGAAGGCTGTTCTCTTCTGTCGCTCCATCAGGATCCGGCCTGGTCAGGCCAAAAAAGCCCTGTCCTGTCGGGTCGTCTTCGCCTGTGCCCGGGCACCCGGTCTAGACCCGCAGCGGCATCAGGACATACTGAACGCCCGGGTCGCCCGGATCGAGGACGAGGGTGGGAGAGGCGGGGTCGGCAAAGCGGAACGCGGCATTCTCGCCGGTGATCTGGCCGGCCACACGTCAAGCAGATAACGGGCATTGAAACCGATCTCGAAAGGCTCGTCGGAGTAGCCGATCTCAACTTCTTCCACGCCCTGGCCGGCCTCCATATTGCGCACCGTTAGGGTGACGCGGTCCAGCTCGAACGCCAGCTTTACCGATCGGCTCTTTTCCGCCGAGATCGTCGCCACACGATCGACAGCGGAGGCAAAGACAGCCTTGTCGATGTCGGCCTGCTTGTCATTGCCCTTCGGAATGACCCGCATGTAGTCAGGGAAGGCCCCGTCAATGACCTTGGATGTCAGTGAGGCCTGGCCGAACTCAAAGCGGATTTTTTGTGCGCTCACCTGAACCTCGACCGGTCCGGAGCCATCGTCGAGGAGGCGACGCACCTGATCAATGGTCTTGCGGGGAACGATTACGCCGGGTCCGCCTGCAGCCCCTTCAGGTGCTGGGGTCTCGGCCAGGGCCAGACGATGGCCATCGGTTGCGACAGCGCGCAGCAGCGGTATGCCATTTTCTGAGACCGTGTGGAGATAGAGTCCGTTCAGATAATAGCGGGTCTCTTCGGTCGATATGGCAAAGCGTGTCTTGTCGATCAGACGCGTCAGATCCTCCTTCATCAGGCTGAAGCGTACGCCGGAAGTATCTGAGGACATGACCGGAAAATCGCCAGCCGGCAGGACAGGCAGATTAAAGCGCGAGCGTCCGGCTGCGACCGTCAGTCTCGGATCATCGCCGTTGTAGGTCAGTGAAACCTCGGCCCCGTCAGGCAGTTTTCTGACGATCTCATAGAGTGTGTGTGCCGGAGCCGTGACCTGTCCCTCGACCTGCACGATGGCATCGGCCTCGTCGACCATTTCCATATCCAGGTCGGTTGCAGCAAACGCCAGCTTGTCGCGTCCGGCCGAAAGCAGGACATTGGACAGAATGGGAATGGTGTTTCGGCGTTCAACCACGCTCTGGACGTGGCCCAGGGCCTTGAGGAGCGCGGATCGTTCAATGGTCAGTTGCATGTCGTGATATCGTCCGAGGCGCGACGATGGGTAGAGCGTCGCGTTAAACAGCCTTGGACACTAGCGTATTGGGCGCGTGGGGCAACGGTGTGAGCGACCGTCTTCCGTCTTCTGTCAGGCTACGCCCTAAAAAAGGGCCTGAATGCGACAGTTTGACGGGGCCGCACCCTGCCGGGAGCGGCCCAAACTGCCCTGTGAGGGCTGAGGAGACCCCAACCGGCCGCTCCAAACGGGCCGCTAGCCTCGAAGTTTGCGGGTCAGGGCCTCAACATCACGGGCGATCTGATCGTCGGAGGGCATGAGCTCCTCGATCTTGCGCACGCCATGAAGGACGGTCGTATGGTCACGCCCGCCGAAACGCCGTCCGATGTCAGGGTAGGACCGGGTTGTATGCTGCTTGCACAGATACATGGCGATCTGGCGGGGCCGGGCTATGGCCCTTGTCCGGCGCTCACTCAGCAGGTCGGCCTGCTTCATGTTGAAATGATCGGCGACGGTTTTCTGGATTTCATCAACCGTAATCCGGCGCTCGGGACCGCCCCGGAGGGCCGCACCCAACAGGCCCTGGGCTTCATCCACGCCCAGTGAGGCCAGTCTCGGCCCCGCTGCTGCTGCGAGTGTATTGATGGCCCCTTCGAGTTCACGCATCGATCCGGGTGTCCGGTCAACCAGATGCTCGAGGATTTCACGCCTGGCCTGTCCACTGACCACGCCCAGCCGCGCAAAGGCCGACAGACGGTTCTCAGCGACCGCGATCTTGAGCGCACGATCCGCCGGCTCAACCGGGCAGGTCAGGCCTGCGGCCAGATGGCTTCGCAGACGCGGCTCGACCTCTGAGAGGGCGGTTGGAGCGCGATCTGCAGAGAGTACGATACGCTTTCCGTCCTCAATAAGTGCGGTGAGTGTGGAAAGGAGCTCTTCCTGCGTTGAGGACTTGCCACCGACAAACTGAACATCATCCAGAAGGAGCATGTCGGCTGAGCGAAGGCTGTCCTTGAAGGCTGCCGTTGAGCGGTCCTGCATCGCCCTTACAAAGGTCGACAGGAAACGTTCGGCGGTCAGGTAGATGACCTTGGCGTCGGGACGCAGGCGCTGTGCCTCCCAGGCGATGGCATTCAGAAGGTGGGTCTTGCCGTAGCCATAGGGACCGCAAAAGAAGATCGGATTGAAATGTCCATCAGCCCAGGCGGCTGTTTGACGGGCAATGGCCAGCGCAAAGGCATTCCCCTGGCCCTCGACAAAACTGTCAAAGGTCAGGCGCTCCTGCAGGCCAGCGGCGCGAACGGCACGAGCCCCGTCGGCAACAGGGCCAACCGTTGCCATCGGTGAGACCCCGGCGGATACCGAAGGCAATGCAGCCGCCGCCGCGGCAAGCGTAGCCGAAGAGGGTGCCGAACCCAGTTCGGCACGGCAGCGAACCTCCAGGCGGCGTGACAG
>JBFZCB010000198.1:0-6032 GCA_041308165.1 Caulobacterales bacterium | reverse complement strand
TGACATGAGGCCGGGGTAAGACCCGGCCTAACCCGCATTTGAATACCTCCAGGAGCTTTACAATGGCTGAGATCACCGCCGCCCTCGTCATGGAACTGCGCGCCAAGTCTGGCGTCGGCATGATGGACTGCAAGAAGGCGCTTCAGGAAACCGATGGCGACATCAGTGCGGCTATCGATTGGCTGCGCGCCAAAGGCCTTTCCAAGGCCGCCAAGAAGGCAGACCGCGTTGCAGCCGAAGGCCTTGTGGCTGTTGCTGCTCGCGTCGAAGGCAAGGGCGAGGTCGCTTCTGCTATCGAGTTCAACGCTGAAACCGATTTCGTGGCTCGCAACGATCTTTTCCAGAACGCGGCCAAGGCCTTCGCCTTGCAGGGACTGGATCATGACAGCCTCGAGGCGCTTCACAGTGCCAAGCTTGAAAGCGGTGTAACGGTCCAGGACGAGGTCACTCAGCTGATCGCAACTGTGGGCGAGAATATGCAGCTGCGCCGTGCAGCCCGTCTCTCGGTGGCCGAGGGGGTTGTGTCCACCTATGTCCATAATGCCGTCTCACCGGGCGTGGGCCGAATCGGCGTTCTGGTGGCTCTGGAAGGTTCAGGCGATCAGACGGCTCTGCGTGAACTCGGCCGCAAGATCGCCATGCATGTAGCGGCTACGGCGCCGCTGTCCTTGAACACCGATGACCTTGATCCCGCAGCCATCGAAAAGGAGCGTGCGGTGCTCACGGAGAAGGCCCGCGAGGAAGGCCGCCCCGAGAACATGATCGACAAGATCGTCTCGGGCCAGATTGCAAAGTTCCAGAAGGATGTGGTGCTTACCAAGCAGCCGTTCGTGATGAACCCCGACGTGACCATTGAGCAGTTGGTGGCCGACACGGGCAAGGAGCTTGGCTCTTCGAACCTGCACCTGGCCGGTTTTGTGCGCCTGGCTCTCGGTGAAGGCGTTGAAAAGGTCGAAGGGCCTGATTTTGCCGCCGAGGTGGCCTCCATGATGGCGCCCCAGGGCTAGGCCAGGCCTAGAGGGAACAAGGTACAGTCCCTATCCAGTTAAGGGGGGTCGGTGAGACGTCACCGGCCCCCTTTCGATGATCTCACTACAAAACGGGCTCATGCCCGGACTGGGCTGTCGATGAGCGAATGTCTTTCGCGGCTATCGAGCCTCATCCTCGCCTGTCCGGCCCGCAACAATGGACCCTGTTGGGCCTGTGAGGGCCCCAAGTGCGCCTTGGGGTTTGAAGCCTTGCGTGCAGAGCGTCTATGAAAGCAAGCCGATTCCGATCAGAAGAGTTTCTCATGACTGACGCAGCATCAAAGCCCGCTTACAAACGCGTCCTGCTCAAGGTGTCGGGAGAGGTCCTGATGGGTGAGCAGGGCTATGGCATTGATATGCAGACCGTTGACGGTGTTGCTGCCGCGATCAAGCGCGTCACCGAGGGGGGCACGGAAATCTGCCTTGTCATCGGTGGAGGCAATATTTTCCGCGGCCTTTCCAAGGCCGCTGCCGATATGGAGCGTGCAAGCGCTGACTATATGGGCATGCTGGCCACGGTGATGAATGCATTGGCCATGCAGAATGCCCTCGAGAAGATCGGCGTTCAGACCCGCGTACAGAGTGCCATTCCAATGGCCGCTATTGCCGAGCCCTATATTCGCAGGCGCGCTGTGCGCCATATGGAAAAGGGACGGGTTGTCATCTTTGCCGCCGGCACAGGCAATCCGTACTTTACCACGGACACGGCCGCGGCTCTCAGGGCAGCCGAGATGAACTGCGATGCCTTGCTCAAGGGAACGTCTGTTGATGGGGTCTATTCCGCTGATCCCAAACAGGATCGTTCAGCAACCCGATATGATCATTTGACCTATCAGGATGTGCTGTCGCAAAATCTACGGGTAATGGATGCTGCAGCCATAGCCCTGATGCGTGAAAGCCGAATCCCCATTGTGGTGTTTTCGATCCGTGAGGAAGATTCACTGCGTAGGGTGCTCAGCGGGCAGGGCACCTTCACGGTGATCAGCGATCGCAGCGATGCCTGAGGCCGGCGTGCATCCCAAGACAAGTCGTAAGGAGAAACGCCAATGGCGAAACCCGATCTCAAGACCTATCGCGACCGTATGGATCGCTCGGTAACCGCCCTGAAGGAAGAGTTCAGCGGACTGCGCACGGGTCGCGCCCACGCGGGCCTGCTGGATCCGGTCAAGGTGGAGGCCTATGGATCCTCATCGCCATTGAACGCCGTCGCCGCCATAAGCGTGCCCGAGCCCCGCATGATTTCGGTCAGCGTCTGGGACAAGAGCATGGTTGGACCGGTCGAAAAGGCCATTCGGGGTGCTGATCTCGGTCTGAACCCTATTGTGGATGGACAGATGCTTCGTATCCCTGTCCCGCCATTGACTGAAGAGCGCCGCAGGGATCTGGCCAAGCTGGCTGGAAAATATGCCGAGCAGCAAAAGATCGCCGTACGCAATGTGCGTCGTGATGCCAATGACGATCTCAAGAAGGCTGAAAAGGCAGGCGACATCAGCCAGGACGAGCAAAAGAAGATGGAGGCGGAGGTGCAGAAGGATACCGATGCCGCTATCAAGCGTATCGACGAAACCTTGAAGACCAAGGAAGTTGAGATCATGCAGGTCTGAGAGACCAGAACCCCTTTTGCGCCAATCGCCCTGTCGACTTTTCCTTGCCCTCTGATCCGGACGCCATTCCACTGGAAGCCACGATATGACGGCCCTCAATGACGGTCGGCCCGGGACATCTGCCGGCCCCGGCCACGTCGCCATCATCATGGACGGAAACGGTCGGTGGGCTAAGGCCCGCGGTCTGCCTCGCATCATGGGTCATCGTGAAGGGGTCAAGGCGCTCAAGCGAACTGTTGAGGCTGCACCCCGATTGGGTCTTGAGTGTATGACCGTATTCGGCTTCTCGACCGAGAACTGGTCACGACCGGCAGACGAGGTTGCGGATCTGATGGGTCTGGTCAGGAACTATCTGGCCAGTGATCTTGATCGCATGGAACGCGAAGGCGTAAAGCTTCGGGTTCTGGGTCGCCGAAGCGGGCTCCCGGCCGACATTGTGGACATCATTGGCCGGGCGGAAGTGCGTACGGCCGGCAACGATCGGTTTCTGCTTCAGGTGGCGTTCAACTACGGGGGGCGGGCGGATATCGTAGATGCAGCCCAGCGTCATGTAGACAGGGTCTTGGCTGGCGAGATTACCGGCCTCTTGGATGAGAGCCTGCTGGGTGCGGGTCTCTCAACTGCGGGGGCTCCGGCAGTTGATCTCATTATCCGTACGTCCGGCGAACAGCGGCTGTCCAACTTCCTTCTCTGGGAAGCGGCTTACGCCGAGATGGTTTTTCAGGATATTCTCTGGCCCGAGTATAATGAAGAGGCGCTTGCCCTGGCCCTGACGGCTTATAGGAAGCGAGAGCGCCGCTTTGGCGGGATCGTTGCACGTTCTGACCAGGATCGCGGCTGATGGCGCTCCGGCCGCGTGACATGGCGCTCAGGGCTGCCTCTGCCGCCGTTCTGGCCCCGGCCGCAGTGTTGGCGACCTGGGCGGGCGGTTACTGGTTCCTCGGGCTTGTTGTCTTGGCGTCCATCCTCTTGGCCGTGGAATGGGCGATGATGAGCGCCCATGGGGCCTGGCGCGCCATGGCCTCGATCATCTCCATCGTTCTCATCGCAGCGATTGTAACGACCTATCTCGGACGTTTGCCCGTAGGCCTTGGGTTGTTGCTGGCAGGTGTGGTGCTGGCTGGTCTTGCAGCGCGGCTGAGAGGCCTTCAGGCACTGAATACGGCCTATGGTGTGCTTTATCTCGGCTGGCCGGTCGTACTCCTGATCTGGCTTCGCGACGGCCATGACCCAATTGGACTTCACTGGACCGTCTTCGTATTCGCCGTCGCCTGGGCTTCGGATATCATGGCCTATATTGTGGGAAGTGCGGTTGGTGGCCCCAAGCTCTGGCCCCGCTTTTCACCAAACAAGACGTGGTCCGGTTTTCTGGGAGGCCTTGTTGCCGGGATGATCGCGGGTGGTGCCATGGCCGCTTGGTTGGATCTTGGTCAGCTGACAGTTTTCTGGGGCATTGGCCTTGGGCTCGCCGCAGCCCTGGCAACCATGGCGGGCGATCTTTGGGAATCGGCGCTAAAGCGGCGCTTTGGCGTTAAGGATGCAGGCAATCTCATCCCGGGCCACGGGGGACTTTTGGACCGTGTGGATGGTCTGATGTTTGCTGTCGTTGTTGTTGCAGCCGGCCGTCTTCTGGTTCTGTTCCTGGAAGGCGCGATATGATCCGTCGTCGCGTCAGCGTGCTCGGCTCCACGGGCTCAGTGGGCCGATCTACGCTCGAGCTCATGGATCAGGCAGAGAAGGCCGGTACGGGTGTGTTCGAGGTTGAGGCCCTGACTGGCGGCGGCAACGTTGATCAGCTTGTCGCCCAGGCCCTGCGATGGCTCCCGCGACTGGCTGTCATCGCCGATCACGGGAAGCTGGAGACGCTGCGAGCCGCACTGGCAGATACGGGCATAGAGGTTGCTGCTGGAGACGCAGCTGTCGTGGAGGCGGCGACGCGTGAGGCCGACGTCATCATGGCCTCCATTGTCGGATCTGCCGGGCTCAGGTCCACCTGGGCGGCCGCAGGCACGGGTGCCGTTCTGGCGCTGGCCAACAAGGAAAGCCTCGTCTGTTGCGGGCCCCATCTGGTGGAGAGGGTCCGCACGGCAGGTGGGCAGCTCATTCCAGTCGATTCGGAGCACTCGGCCATATTCCAGGTGTTTCCTGCAGAGAGTCCTGAGCAGGTCCGCAAGCTCACCCTGACGGCTTCCGGTGGCCCTTTCCGCACGCTTTCGCGCGAAGCCATGAGGCGGGTAACCCCCGAGCAGGCTGTTTCCCATCCCAACTGGAGCATGGGTGCAAAAATTTCGGTCGATAGCGCCACCATGGCCAACAAGGGCCTCGAAGCCATTGAGGCTGCCTATCTGTTCAATATGCCTTCAGAGCGTATCGAGATCGTGGTTCACCCTGAATCGATCATACACAGTCTGGTCGAGTACATTGACGGTTCGACGCTGGCTCAGATGGGGCCACCAGACATGAAGACACCGATCGCCTGTGCCCTGGCCTGGCCAGGTCGTTTGGCCTGGCCGGCACAGCGGCTGGATCTGGCCGCTCTTGGTCGGTTGACCTTTGAGGCCCCCGATCAGGACCGTTTCCCCGCCCTGGGGCTTGCTCGTCAGGTCCTGGTCGAAGGGGGCTGGAGCCCCACCGTATTCAATGCGGCCAATGAGGTGGCCGCCTATGCCTTTCTTGACCGCAGGCTAGGCTTTCTCAATATTGCCGCAGTCGTCGCCGAAACCCTCGAACGGGCTGCGGCTCTCGGGATCGGTTCGGACCATGGCGATGCGTGTGAAGCGGCTCTCGATGTCGATCACCAGTCGCGGCGGCTGGCCGAAATCGTTGTCGCTGATCTTGCCATTGCCGCTTGAGGCGGAACGGAGCGTCTCTACCCGATGCTGAATATTCTCGGTCAGATCCTGATCTATGTCGTGCCGTTCCTCTTGGTGCTGACGCTGGTCGTAACTATCCATGAGCTCGGCCACTACTGGGTTGCGCGTGCCTTTGGCGTCAAGATTGACCGGTTTGCCATCGGGTTCGGGCGCGCTCTGGTCAAGCGAACAGACAAGCGTGGAGTTGAATGGCGCATCGGCTGGTTGCCGCTTGGCGGCTATGTGAAGTTTTCGGGAGATCTTGATGCGTCCAGCGTCCCGGATCAGGCCGGGCTGGCAGAACTCAAGCAGCGAATCACAAGCGAGCGGGGTTCGGGCGCTGTTCAAGACTATTTCCACTTCAAGCCGGTCTGGCAGCGCATGCTGATTGTTGCGGGCGGCCCGTTTGCGAACTTTGTCCTGGCTGTTGCAATCTTCACTGTCCTCTTTGCGACCTTTGGAGATCAGATTGCGCCTCCGCGTGTGGCCAATGTTGTACCCGGTTCAGCCGCAGCGGCGGCAGGCTTCAAGGCCGGAGACCTCATCCT
>JBFZCB010000197.1:0-27721 GCA_041308165.1 Caulobacterales bacterium | reverse complement strand
ACCCCGACAGGGGCCATTAGCCAGGACGGCAGGCGGCGGGGCCGCGGCTCATGACCGGCACGCCATAGAATCCATACCCCCATGGAAGCCAGATAGGTGATGACAAAAGGCTTTATGACATCGCCCTCGATCCCGCTCAGCACATAGGCACCTAGAACCCCGCCAATCACCCCGGCCGTAGCCAGGGGGATGAACAGACGCCAGTCTACATTACGGTGCCAGGTATGGCTGCTTGCCGAGGCGGCCGTGGTGAAGACCTCTGCAGCATGCACACTGGCCGACGCCGTGGCGGGAGGCACCCCAAGGGCCAGAAGCACCGAAGAGGATATCACTCCATAGGCCATGCCAAGGGCCCCATCGACGGCCTGGGCCAGCAGCCCGACCAGAAGAAACAGCAAGAAGGTATCCATGAAGCCCTGAAATATAGTCTCCGCCGAAACGGCAGGGCAGGCTTAGCGGTTGCAGAGCCCGCCGACAAAGCGAGGAATTCTCACGCTGCTGGGAGCCGGGTGAGGGCCTCTAGGACGTCCCGGCGGCCATAGGGCTTGGCCACAAGCGCTTCGGCCAGCCCGGCATTGCGGGCCGCGGCTGAAATATCACCGGACAGAAAGACCACAGGCACTCCCCAGCTCTCCCTCAGCCGTTCGGCAAGCCGGATGCCGTCGGCCGCACCCGAAAGATTAATGTCCAGAAGGGCTCCATCCAGGGAGTAGAGGCCCGCAGCGGCCTCGGCGGCCTCACCATCATGGAAGGGTCCGATCACCCGATGTCCGGCATCGGTGAGGATTTCAGTCAGGTCCTGGGCTGTCTGGGGATCGTCCTCGACCACCATGAGGGTGAGCACAGATGTTGAACGAGCCGGATCCACATCGGGATTAACCCCAGTCTGGCGAACCAGTACAGCCCGCAGGTCCCGCCAAATCGCTTCATGCGGGCGCTCTGCTTCAAGATCATAGATGCCCGCCATCGCCATGAGTTCGTTGGCTTCGGCTTCGGAAATGCCCCGCCCTTCCGTCAAGAGGATGTCATATCGGCGGCACAGGCGAACCAGGTCGGTCTCGGTTGCATCAGAGCGAGTGTCGGGCGTCGCGTCGAACATCAAAGCCTCCGGTTCTTTCTCGTGGGTGTCACATAGGGGTATCCCGTCGCTCCCGTCAGGGGGTCTGACGCCATCGTGACCCGGGATCACAAGCGGGTCAGGACCCGGGCTCTGGATAGGGTGCCGGCTTGTGCATCGACAGCGCCGGGGCGGACGCGGTAAGAGCGCGCCTTCGTCCTCGTCAGATGTGAGTTTAGGTTTGCGACTTCCCCAGGCCCGACTGGATCAGGTGCTCGACCGCTTCCACCAAGTGGAGGCGCGCATGGGTGCGGCCATGGATGGCCAGGAGATCGTGCGCCTGGCCAAGGAACATGCCGAGATGAAGCCTGTGGCCGATGCGGTCATGGCCCTTGCCCGGGTCCAGGCAGAGATCGCCGACCTCAGGACCATGGCAGAGGACCCGGAAATGGCGGTGATGGCTGCTGATGAGCTGGAGACCCTGAGCGCACGACTACCCGAGATGGAGCGCGATGTGGCCCTTCTCCTGGCCCCTCGCGATGCCGATGAAAACGCCTCGGCCGTGCTTGAGGTTCGAGCGGGTACCGGTGGAGATGAGGCGGCGATCTTCGCTGGCGACCTGTTTCGCATGTACTCCCGCTATGCCTCCACGCGCGGATGGCGGGTCGAACTGGACAGTGCGACAGAGGGTGAAGCGGGGGGCTACAAGGAGATCATCGCCACAGTCACCGGCGACGGCGTCTTTGGCCGACTGAAGTTCGAGAGCGGGGTTCACCGTGTCCAACGTGTTCCGGCGACCGAAACCCAAGGGCGGATTCACACTTCGGCAGCAACCGTAGCGGTCCTACCCGAGGTCGAGGATGTCGAGATCGACATTCAGGACAAGGACATCAGGATCGATACCTTCCGCGCCTCGGGATCCGGGGGTCAGCACGTCAACAAGACGGATTCGGCCGTGCGGATCACCCACTTCCCTTCAGGGATTGTGGTCACCTCATCGGAAAAATCCCAGCACGTGAACCGCGACAAGGCCATGAAAAACCTGCGCGTGCGTCTCTATGACATGCAGCGCCAGGCCAAGGATGCGGCGAGATCCGATGCTCGCAAATCCCAGGTCGGTTCAGGTGACCGCTCCGAGCGGATCCGCACCTACAACTACCCCCAGGGCCGAGTGACCGACCACCGCATCGGACTGACGCTGCACAGCCTACCCCAGATCCTCGAAGGTGACCTCGACCCCTTGCTCAACGCCCTCATCAACGAGGATCAGGCGGCCCGCCTGGCTGACCTGGAGGCCGAGTTCTCCTGATCCTGGACCCGCTGACGACAGGCTTAAGGGCATCCACCGGCTGAAGACGGCCTATTCAAGACCGGCGAGGAACTCGAAGATGGCGTTCTTGGCCTCGGGCTCGTTCAGCATCGGGGCATGACCGACGCCGCCGACCTCGGCATAGTCCATGTCCGGAGCCGCCGCTCGCATTCGGTCGGCAATGCCCGCGCTAAGGAGGTCAGATGTGGCTCCGCGGATCAAGAGGGTTGGCCGCTTTCTGGCCAGGGAGCGGAACATGGGCCAGAGCCTGGGAACCAGGGCCTTTGCCCCGGCCGCACGAATGGGAACGGCGATATCGGGGTCATAGTCAAGCACCGGTGAGCCCTCGGTGCCGATGCGGAAAATGCGTCGGGCAAAAGCCTCCCAATCCGCATCCTCATAGTGGGGAAAGGCAACGGCATTGATGCGCCGGGCATAGGCCGTCGCCTCGGCCCAGCTCGGTGTATCTACCGGCTGGCCCGAATAGGCGGCAATTCGGGCAAGACCTTCAGGGGACACTTCTGGGCCGATGTCATTGAGAATGGCTGCGGCCACCCTGCGGCTGGCCTGACCTGCCAGGGCCATGGTGATCAGCCCCCCCATCGACGTCCCCAGAAAGACTGCCCGCTCGATACCCGCCTGGTGCATCAGGGCCAGGACATCGCGCACATAGACCTCTGGCGTATAGGTCATCGGATCGACGGCCCGGTCCGAACGACCCCGCCCCCTGACATCCAGTGCCAGAACCCGGCGGCCACTGGCGGCAATCAAGGGCGCTATGGCCGAGAAATCCGCACTGTTACGGGTCAAGCCGTGGATCGCAATGACCGGGAGCCGGGCCGATCCCCCTGCGGGCGCATAGTCCCTTGCAAACAGGTTCAGACCCTCTGCAGTCGTCCAGGTCCGGTCTGCAAATGCGTTCGAGATATCGGTCATCCCGTCTCCTGCGGCTACACATACTGGATCGATAGGTATTTCATCGGAGGATGAAAAGCGACATCACCCTTTGAGCGTCTCAAGTCCGAGACCACAGACATAGTCAAACAGATCCGGCCCCTTGAACAGGTAACCCGGTATGCCCGCACGCCGTGCGGCCTCGATGTCGCTCTCGCGGTCCCCGATCAGGAGCGACTGGTCAAGCGCAAGTCCCTGCTCTGTGGCCGCTTTCAGGATCATCCCCGGGTTCGGCTTTCGGTCCGGATGATCGGGATGGAGCCAGCGAGGGTCGGAAGCCACATCATGATAGGGGCAGGCATAGACCGCATCGATCACACCCCCAGCCTCTGCGAGGCGGCGAACCACAAGGGCATTGAAGGCATTCATCTGTTCGAGACTGAACAGGCCACGCGCCACTCCGGACTGGTTGGTGACGATGACGGTGAAAAAGCCCATCAGGTTCAGGTGCCTGACGGCCCTGGCAGCACCGGAAATCAGTTCCAGATGCTCTTCGAGATGGGGATAGCCCACATCGCGGTTCAGAACCCCGTCACGGTCCAGGAAGGCGGCAGGCTTGAGGGGATGAAGGCCAGGCATCGGGCGTCCGCTCTAGCGACGACCGTTGCAAGACGCAACGTGAAGTGACTCCCTATGGATTTGCTGACGGAAGCGGTCATTGTTAGGAGGCCCCCGTAGGCTGGCAGTTCGGGTCCGGGTCCGGGTCCGTCCATTGCCAAGCACCGCCCAAGAGAGAGCCTCCTTTCATGTCCATTGCCTTCATAGACCTTCAGGCCCAGCGGCTTCGCCTTGATGGCCGGATCGAGGCTGCCGTTCAGGAAGCCGTCGCCGGAGGCGCATGGGTCATGGGCCCTCAAGTGCGCCAGTTTGAATCCGAACTCGCAACCTTCGGTCAGGCCAGCCATGCCCTAGGCTGCGCCAATGGGACAGACGCCCTCATTCTGCCGCTCATTGCCTGGGGAATCCGTACCGGGGATGCCGTCTTCTGTCCCAGCTTCACCTTTACGGCCACCGCCGAGGTCGTACCCTGGCTTGGTGCCACGCCGGTCTTTGTCGATGTGGATGCCAAGACCTTCAACATAGACCCTGTCCAGCTTGAGGCCGCCATCGAGGCCACGCTGAAAGAGGGCCGCCTGCGGCCCCGTGTCGTGATTGCTGTCGATCTGTTCGGACAACCCGCTGACTATCCAGCCATCCGCTCGATCTGCGATCGCTACGGCCTCAAGCTGATCTCTGATTCAGCCCAGGGCTTCGGCTGCACTCTCCACGGCGAACATCCGATCAAATGGGCCGATGTGACGACCACCAGCTTCTTTCCGGCCAAGCCGCTTGGATGCTACGGCGATGGCGGAGCTGTCCTGACCCAGGATGAGGACCTGGCCCAGGAAATGGACTCGCTTCGGGTGCACGGCAAGGTCGTGGCCAAGGACCTGAAGGCGGGTGAAACCTTTGCCCACGACCCCAAATACCTGGCCATGCGGATCGGTATGAACAGTCGTCTGGATACCATCCAGGCCGCGGTACTTATCGAGAAGCTGAAGGTCTTTGCCCAGGAAATCGAGTGGCGAAACGCTGCGGCTGACCGATACAGCCAGGGCCTGGCCCCGCACGTTGCCAGCGTTCCCGGCGTGATCGAAGGCGGTGTTTCGGTCTGGGCCCAGTATACAATCGAACACGAGAACCGCGACGGCCTGGCCCTGCACCTGAAGGATCAGGGCATTCCCACGGCTGTCTACTATCCTGTCCCCATGCACCTCCAGCCAGCCTATGCGCGCTTCTCTGCAGGGCCAGGCAGCCTTCCGGTGACTGAGCGGCTCAAGGACCGCGTCATCAGCCTGCCCATGCATGCCGACCTTGATGCCGCCACCCAGGCCCGCATCATCGGTGCCATCGCCACTTTCGAGGGTTGAACTTCATGCTGTCCGCAACTCCCCTGAAAATCGGCGTCGCCGGTGTTGGTGTCATGGGCCGAAATCATGCCCGTGTGGCTGCCGGCATGCGTGAGTTTGACCTCACGGCCGTGTTTGATCCCGATGAAATTACGGCCCGGGGTGTAGCGGAGGTCTATGAGGCCACAGCCTTTACGACAGCCGGCGATTTCGTGGCCTCAGGCCTGGATGCCGCCATTGTCTCCACGCCCAACCGTTTCCATGCTGACGTCGGCGTCGCCCTGCTCGAGGCCGGTGTCCATGTGCTGGTGGAAAAACCCATCGCCGCCACCGTGGCCGATGCGCGGCGCATCATTGACGCGGCAAGGGCCAATGATCGCGTGTTGATGGTCGGTCAGGTCGAGCGATTCAATCCCGCCGTCGAGGCCGTAAAACGCGCCATCGCCGATGAAGATGTCATCTCGATCCAGATCACCCGCGTCGGCCCTTTCCCGCCCCGCATGGGTGAGGTGGGCGTCGTCATCGATCTGGCGGTTCATGACATTGATATCATCCGTCACCTGACCGGTTCTGAAATCGTCGAGGTCCAGCCCCAGCTCGCCCGCACCCGGGCAGACCGTGAGGATACAGCCCTGCTGCAGTTCCGGCTCGAGAACGGGGTGATCGCCCATATCACCACCAACTGGGTCACGCCCTACAAGACCCGGACCCTGCAGGTTGCTACGCGAACCAAGTTTGTCGTGGCCGATCTCATGACGCGTCAGGTCACGGAGTATTTCGGCCAGCAACCGGACGGATCCTACTCCACCCGGGGGGTCATGAGCTGGCCCAACGAACCCCTCAAGGCGGAACTTGAGGCCTTTGCCCATGCCATTACAACCGGTGAACCCCCGGCCGTCACCGGCGAGGACGGTCTTAGGAACCTCGAGGTGGCATTGAGGTGTCTGGGCGAGGACTAGGACGGAGCCATCGCCAGAACCTGCGTCACACCCACCTTTTCGAAGCCGCGCGCGTCATCAAACAGGCAATGGCGGCTCATTTGCGTTATCTGAGGCGCCATGACCTCCACCTCTGAACCTCGCCTGACCTCGCTTGCCCATGGTGGGGGATGCGGTTGCAAGATGTCGCCCGAGCGGCTCCGCAGCATCCTGGCCTCCATGCCGGCGGCAGCGCACTTTGCAAATCTCATGGTGGGTACGGAGACATCCGATGACGCCGCTGTATGGCGGCTGAACGATGAGCAGGCCCTGGTCGCGACGACAGATTTCTTCATGCCCATGGTTGATGACCCCTTCGACTTTGGCCGGATCGCTGCGGCCAATGCCCTGTCGGATGTCTATGCCATGGGTGGCCGGCCTATCCTGGCCCTCGCTATCCTGGGCATGCCGATCAGCCAGCTCTCTGATTTCACCATAGGCCGGGTCCTGGCGGGGGGGGCGGCTATCTGTGCCGAGGCCGGTATTCCGGTCGCCGGTGGCCACTCCATAGATTCGGTTGAACCCATCTACGGGCTTGTGGCCCTTGGCCTCGTCAATCCCGCCCGGATCCTGACCAATCGCGGTGCCAAGGTCGGCGATCAGCTTATTCTTACCAAGGGACTGGGCACCGGCGTCCTGGGTGGAGCCTTCAAGCGAGGCGACCTATCCGGGGCCGGCTATGCGGCGCTTATGGGTTCGACCACCCGACTGAACACCCTCGGAGCCCTCCTGCCTGAGGTCGGGGGCGTCCATGCGGTGACGGATGTGACCGGCTTTGGACTGCTGGGCCATGCCCTGGAGATGGCGCGTGCGGGCGGCGTAACCGTCCAGATCGAGGCCTCGGCCCTACCCCTGCTGGAGGGGGTGGCGGACCTGGCCCAGGCGGGCCGGTTTACAGGGGCCTCAGGGCGCAACTGGGCCAGCTATGGTCAGGCCGTCCACCTCCCCAAGGAGGGCCCAGACTGGATGCGTGACCTCCTGTGTGACCCTCAGACCAGCGGCGGCCTTCTGATCTCAGTGGCCGCCGAAGAGGCTGACCATGTCCTTGGCCTGGCCCAGTGCGAAGGCTTTGACCGGGCCAGGCTGATCGGCCGCGTCCTGGATGGTCCAGCGGTTGTCGATGTGCGGGCTTGAACGTGCCGATCCGTTCGAGCACCGACCTGAGCCCTGACGCCAGAGCCGGTTTTGATGCGATCATCGATGTGCGCAGTCCCTCTGAATATGCCGAGGACCACCTCCCGGGGGCGATCAACCTGCCTGTGCTCGATGATGCCCAGCGCGCCGAGATCGGGACCCTCTATGTCCAGACCTCCAAGTTCCTGGCGCGACGCCAGGGCGCTGCCCTGGTAGCCCGTAACATAGCCGCTCACCTCGAGGGCCCGCTCGGCGCAATGACCAGCAGTTTCAGGCCCCTGGTCTATTGCTGGCGGGGCGGACAGAGGTCAGGAGCCATGGTCACGGTCATGGACCAGGTGGGCTGGCCGGTGACCCGTCTGGAGGGGGGCTACCGAACCTGGCGTCAGCATGTCCTGGCCTTCCTGCATGAGACGTCAAGGCCTCTGCCCTACCGGCTTGTCCTGCTCGATGGCCCGACCGGATCAGGCAAGACAGAAGTCCTCGCCCTCCTGGCAGAGCGTGGGCTTCAGACCCTCGACCTCGAGGGGCTGGCCTCGCACCGGGGATCCCTGTTCGGGGCGGTTGCAACGCCCCAGCCCACCCAGAAACTGTTCGAAAGCCGGCTGGTCGCGCAACTGGAAAGCCTAGACCCTTCAAGGCCCGTCGTGGTCGAAGCTGAATCGAGCCGTATTGGCAGCCGCGTGCTGCCAGCCCGACTATGGGCGGCCATGAAGACAGCCGGACGGATCCGTCTCGAGGCCCCGATCGAAGACCGTGCGGCCTATAGTTTGAAGGCCTATGCCGCCATAGCCACCGACAGGCAGGCCTTGGTGGCCATCCTTTCGCGCCTGCCCCATCGCCATGGCCGCGCCACCCTGGCCCGATGGCAGGGGCTGGCCGAGGCCGGCGACCTCGCCCCCCTGGTCAGCGCCCTGCTGGAGCAGCATTACGACCCGGCCTATAGTGGCTCTTCGTCCCGTTCCACCCCATCGGCCTGCGTCCTGCCGTCACCGGTTTTCGAGCCAGACCGCGAGGCCGCCCTGGCCTCGCTCGAAACAGCGATACTGGCCATCGGGTCGTCCCCGTCAGTGTAAATGGATCGATCGCGTTCAGGCCTTGGCGGCCACGAAATGCATGCCTAGCCACTCGGCTGCGAGCGCGGGCTTTTCAACCCCCTCGATCTCGACGGTAGCCTCGTGTCGCATAAGCCAGCGGCCACCCCCCTTGTCTTCAACACTCAGCAGTTTGAAGCGACCGCGCACCCTCGATCCCGAAGGGACCGGGGAAAGAAAGCGAAGCCTGTCCAGCCCGTAGTTGACAGACATGCCCACCCCCTCTGGAACCGGCATGACATCATTGGCCATGGCGGACATCAGGCTGAGGGTCAGAAAACCATGGGCGATCGTTCCGCCAAAGGGGGTCTGGCTGGCCGCCTCCGCGTCGACGTGGATAAACTGCCAGTCTTGCGTGGTGTCAGCGAAGGCATCGATCCGGCTCTGGCCCATCTCGAACCAGGTCGAAACCATTTCCTGCCCAATGCTTTCCGTCAATTCATTGATTGTAGGCATTTTTTCTCCCTGTATTTGCTCGCACCCTATCCGGCAAGACACTCTGTCTACCCTGTCTGCTTGTCCTGCGTCACTTACAAAACCGGCCTTCGATGATGCTTGAAAAAAGCCCCGGGTCGACATTTCCGCCAGACAGGACAATTGCTGTCGTCAGGCCTCCGGTCTCAACCTTGCCGGTCAAAAGCGCGGCCAGGGAGACGGCTCCACCAGGCTCCACGACCAGCTTCAGGGTTCTGAAGGCATAGCGGACCGCCTCGGCAACCTCCATGTCGGAGACGGTCACGACCCCGGAAAGTCGCCTGTTGATCGGAAAGGTCAGCTCGCCGGGCCGATCGGTCATCAGGGCATCACAGATGGTGGGCTGTTCGACGGGGGCATGGGTCAGACGCTCACCCGCCGCCAGTGACAGCAGGGTATCATTATAGGCCTCAGGCTCCACACCGATGACGCGGGTATGGGGCGACAGGGCCGCCATCGACAGATTGATGCCGGCAATCAGCCCGCCCCCGGAGGCACCGCACAGGAGCTGGTCAAGAGGCCGGCCCTGGAGGACGGGACCAGAGTCCTCGACGATTTCCAGACCGGTCGTCCCCTGGCCCTCAATAATAAACGGATCATCAAAAGGCCGTACCAGGACCGAACCCCGGGTCCGGGCGATCTCCTCACCAATGGCCTCGCGACTTTCGGTGTAGCGATCATAGCTGCGGACTTCGCCGCCAAAGCCGATCACACCCTCCACCTTCACCCTTGGGCTGTCTGCCGGCATGACAATTATGGCGCTCGTACCCATGAGACGGGCCGCCGCCGCGACAGCCTGGGCGTGGTTTCCAGAGGAATAGGCCACCACGCCGCGCGCCTTTTCATCTGGCGTAAGGCGGCTGATCCGATTGTAGGCCCCCCGGAACTTGAAGGCTCCAGCGACCTGAAGGGTTTCAGCCTTGATCAGCACTCGCCCGCCCAGACGGTCGTTGAGCGCCTGGCTCTCGAGCAGGGGTGTTCTTGTGGCCACGCCAGCGATCTGGAGCGCGGCGTCTTTGACGCCCTCGAAGGAAGCAGTGTGGGGGATCATGGGAAGGCCGGCCGATGGATGCTAGGGATTGTGGACTGTAAAGGAACGGCACATCAGACGCCGTGCTGGAGGCCCTAGCATTGTCCACCCGCGTCCGGTCTACAATGCCTTCAATCGCATCCGGGAGATGAGCACCCATGCCCCCCCTTGTTCTTGCCATCGACCAGGGCACCACCTCAAGCCGCGCCATAGCCTTTGAGCTGGATGTCTCAGGCTCCCTTGATCCTGTTGCCGTAAGCCAGATCCAGCTGGAGCAGTATTTTCCGGCCTCGGGCTGGGTCGAGCATGATGCCACCGAGATCTGGACAGCGACGCTGCAGACCTGTCGGGAGGTGATCCGGAAGGCCGGCGGCGTCGCCCGGTTTTCAGCCATCGGCATCACCAACCAGCGCGAGACCGCTATCGCCTGGGATGCTGTCACTGGAGAGCCCCTCCACCCGGCCATAGTCTGGCAGGACAGACGGACGGCGGAGGTGACCGCGCGGCTGACCGAAGCGGGGCACGAGGCGGCGGTCCGGGATGCCACGGGCCTAGTGCTGGATCCCTATTTCTCCGCCACGAAATTTGCCTGGCTGCTGGATGCCGTAGCCGGTGCCCGGGCCCGGGCGGAGCGCGGGGAGGTCTTGCTAGGAACGGTGGAAAGCTGGCTGATCTGGAGGCTTACCAAGGGCCAAAGCCACGTAACGGACGCCACCAATGCCTCGCGTACCTCCCTGATGGACCTGGGGTCCCTGAGGTGGCGCGCTGATCTGTGTAAACTTTTTGACGTGCCCAGGGCAGCCCTGCCCCGCATCGTCAGCTGTACCGAGGTCTGCGGCTACAGTGACCCCGAACTGTTTGGTCTGGCCCTGCCGATTGCAGGCTCCGCCGGCGACCAGCAGGCCGCCCTGGTCGGACACGGTGCCCTGATGCCGGGCGATGCCAAGATCACCTATGGCACGGGGGCCTTCCTCGTTGCCAATGTCGGAACCAAGCCGGTGATCTCGGGCAGCCGGCTGCTGGGAACTCTCGGCTATTGTACAGGCCGTCTTGGGGCTGAGCCGCAACCCGGTAACGACCGATCGGGGATTGGCTCCATTGCCTATGCCCTTGAAGGGTCGATTTTTTCGGCAGGTTCGGCCATCCAGTGGTTGAGGGATGGTCCTGGCCTGATTACGGACACGCGTCAGTCAGAGGCCCTGGCCCAGTCCCTGCCGGACAATGGCGGGGTCTATCTGGTTCCGGCCTTCACTGGCCTCGGCGCCCCATGGTGGAACCCCGACGCCAGGGGCACCCTCACCGGCCTGACCCGGGATGCAGGCCCCGCCCACTTTGTGCGCGCCGCCCTTGAGGCCCTGGCCTATCAGACCCGGGACCTGCTCGATGCCCTGACGCGTGACGGAGCTCCGCCCCTGTCCGTCCTGAAGGTCGATGGAGGTGTAACCGCCAATGCCTTTGCCATGCAGTTCATTGCGGACATCTGCGGCCTGCCGGTTGAACGGCCCGCTTTTCAGGAAATGACCGCTCTTGGCGCTGCGCGCCTGGCGGCCTTTGGAGCCGGTCTTGTCTCAGACCTTCAGCCGCACACCCCGGCTGCACCGGCCCTTTGGACGCCTCGCATGGACCCGACCCAGCGCGAGACACTGCTGCAGGGTTGGCACCGGGCGGTCGGTGCCTCCCTGCATGCGGCCCGGTAGGGACATCCCCCGGCTGCAGACCCCGTGAGGCCGCCCCGGGCTTGTCGCCTGCATCAGGCCAAGGCCAGAGCCTCGTCTTGTGGCCTGGAGCCCGCCTTTACCGGGATGGCAAAATGCTTGGGTTCCCCGCTCAGTGGATCGAGAATGGGGGTTGGGGAGTATTGGCAGAGGTAGGCCCTGCGTGTGGCATCGGTGATGTTGGGGGCCGAGCGATGCAGGGTTGTGCTTGAGAAGACGACCATGGTTCCCGGTTTAGCCGGCACCATTACCCCCGGCTCTGAGCCGAAATATCCGATCCGTTCCTTGGTCTCATCGCTCCACTCATAGTCCGATAGGGTAGAGTTTTCGTCCAGATCCCTGGGGAGAATGAACAGACAGCCATTGGCCTGCGTAGCCTCATCCAGAGCCACCCACATGGTCAGGTAGGGGTCGTGGTCGGCATCAACATAGACGCCGTCCTGGTGCCAGCCAAAGGCACCGGCCGCATCCTGATTGGCAGCCTTGATGACGAACTGCTCATTGAACATGAAGATGTCCTGACGGCCCAGCAGGGCTCCGGCCAGCCGGGTGACCTTATCCGAGAAAAGGACGTCACGGATCTCGGCGTGGTCGGCAAATCTCTGGCGCAGGAACCTTCGGGCATCGCCCCTGCCGATGTCATGGAACTTCCCGCCTCCATCGAGCGGGACCTCCTCACTGACCAGCCGGTCGGACACATCGCACATACCCCTGATCTGCTCGGGCGTCAGCAGATCGGGAACAACCACATAGCCATTCCTGCGGAAGGATACCGCTAGAGCTTCAAGATCCATGTCCATCGCCAATCTCCATATTGCGCTAAGCGATGTTTAGTGTTCGATTTAATCCCCATCTTCTCAGAATTTAATCGAAAAGATTACATTATTGGTCACATGGTCCCTCAACGCCCTCACTTGCTGCCGACAGAGAAGGGACGCTTCTGGCGACGCTCCCAGCGACGCATCCGCGCCATAGGACCCCAACGTCACAGGGAGTTGGCGGCCTATCACGTGACCCAGGGACAGATGCGCTACATGATCGATGGGCGGGTCTATGTTGCAGGTCCCAGGACACTGATCTGGGCCTTCAACGACCAGTCTCACATGCTGGTTTCCGAGACCCCGGATTTCGACATGTGCATCTTCATCCTGGGCGATGAGCTCATCGACGAAGCCCTGCTGCTGTCTCTTGACGCCCCCTCCACCACCGGCGCCCGGCGCAATGTCTTTCGACTTGGAGAGGGCTCCCATCAGGAACTCATGGGTATTGCCGGGCTGGCTGACAGGACGGGGCAGGGATTCCGGCGTGATCTGTGTCTGTCCTGGTGGGCGTTTCGGGCCTGCAGCGCCTGTGAAGACCACGACAGTCACTTCGAAAGGCGCACGCCAAGGGTCGTCCAGAGGACCATAGAGGCGATCAGTACGGATCCATCCATGACATCCTCAGATCTGGCGCAATCCCTGGGTCTGAGCGAAGCCAGAATCGGCCGCCTGTTCAAGCGCGAGACCGGTGAGAGCCTCAGCACCTATCGCAACCGCTGCCGCCTTGCGACAGTGGATCGGCTGATGGCTGAATCCCGCTCAACCAACCTGACTCAGAGCGCCTTCGAGGCCGGCTTTGGCAGCTATCCGCAGTTTTTCAGGATCTTCACAGCCCTGCGCGGGACCTCGCCTAGGGACTATTATGCGCTTTGAGTCTGTCACCCTCCAGACACGGCCCTGATGATTTCCACTCAAAATGAGTTGTAAAACGGTTTTTATGTGACAAGGTGATGTGGACGGCTCCCGGAACACCGGGATGCAAGATCAAAAAATGTCCAGCATTCCTTGGGAGGGGATCAATGATCATCAAGCTGAACAAGATGGCGCTGCTCACTGCATGTGCGGTGACGGCGATCTCAAGCGCTGCCTATGCACAGACCCGGCCTGCCACATCGGCATCGAGCCCCCAGGCTGGTGTCCAGACCGACGAAGACGTCCAGGAGCTTGACGAAATCGTCGTCACCGGCACCAGTGTGGCGCGAACAGCCTTCGAGACCGCCCTGTCGGTCTCACAGCTCCCCGAGGAGCAGCTTCGCACCTTTGCCGGATCGGGCAGCCAGGCGGATATCCTCCAGCAGGTTCCGGGGCTCAAGACGGAAGGCGGTGGCGGTGAAGTGGCCACAAACCTTCGCGTGCGCGGTCTTCCCTCCGGCGGCCAGTTCGAGTTCACGCCCCTGAACTATGACGGGGTGACCGTCTTCAGTGCCTTTGGGCTGAACTCCTCTGCCTTTGACCTCTTTGCCCGCAATGACCTGGGCATCCAGCGTCTCGAGTTCGTCAAGGGTGGGGTATCCAACCTCTTTGGGGTCTCCTCGACCTCCGGCATCATCAACTATGTCTCAAAGGTCGGCACCGACGAGGACCGCGGCACGCTCCAGTTGGAGCTGGCTGAAGACAATCGCTATCGCGGCGATTTTGCCTTCCAGGGGCCCTTGGCGGACAACACCTACTACGCCATTTCCGGCTTCTATCGCTACGATGAAGGCCCCCTTGATACCGGCCAGCCCACCGAGGGCTTCTCCCTGAGAGGCAATATCGAGCGCCGTTTCAGTGACGGCTCGGGCTTCGTGCGGGTTCACGGCACCTACATTAACGACCGTGTGAATTTCTACCTCCCGATTCCCGTTGACGGGACCTCCCGTGAAAGGGTTCGCGGCAACAATGGCGCAACGGTCTATTCGACCAATGTGAGCGATATCGACGGGTTCCGCTTTGCCTCACCTGAAGGGACGACCCAGTTCGATGCTGCGGACGGCTTCTATACCAATGGCGGATCCGTCTATGCCATCATGGAAAAGGATCTCGGCGACGGCTGGGGCATCGATGGCAAGATCAAGTACGCCACATACGAATCCTCATCCAACTTCTTCAGCAACGGCATCGGCACACAGGCCCCCCTGTCCCAGGCCAATTATCTGACGTCCGTGGGCCTGACCGGTACGGCTGTATTCACCGACGTAAGGACAGGCCGGGTCCTGGCCCCGACCGATCTCGTCTATGCCGGAGCCTACAACAACCGGGTGCGTCCAGCCTCGGATGCCACCCTTGAGTTTAATCTCACCAGAAAGATCGAGACCGGCGGCCTGACACACAACCTGACCCTGGGGACCTTCATCTCAAGGGGCGAGGCGGACAATGATCAGCGCTCCGTGCAGTTCTTGACCCAGTTCAACAACGACCCGGGTTTTGTGAACCTGACCATCAACGGCCAGCAATATTCCCTCAACGGCATCACCGATCCCCTGTCGGCCTATACCAACCAGACCCGTAGCGCCCTCAAACAGGCCATCTATTTTGCCGACCAGATCGAGGCTGACCGCTGGTCGTTTGATGTCGGTGGACGCATCGAGCGGGCCACGATCGAAAACCGGTTTGAAAGAACCGCAACCCTGCCCACAAGCTTTGCCTCCAATCCTGTTCCTGGTGCCCCCATCACCAATATCGCCTTTGGGACGGGCCAGTTTGTTGAGGGCGACGCCACCGCAACGGCCTGGGCCCTTGCTGCCGGTGCCCTCTATCGCGTGAATGACAATCTGAATGTCTATGCCAACGCTTCACGCGGTTATTTCTTCCCCCAGGCCCAGGGAACCGACGGACAGATCAATACGGTCGGCGACATCACCGTTTTTGATGAAGAACCTGTCTATCAGCTCGAAGCCGGGCTCAAGTTCCGCAACAGCCGCTTCGATGGCTATGCGGCCGCCTTCTACACCGGGCTTCGTGATCGCAACACGGTGACTTTCGTCGGGGCCAACCTAACGCCGCAGGTCATAGCGACCAGCAGCGATACCTTCGGTGTCGAACTGGATGGCCGCTTTAGCCTCAATGACTTCCTGACCCTGTCCGGAAACTTTACCTATCAGAATGCCGAGTTCGTGGGCGACAGCCCCGCCAGCATTCTGGGCAAGGAGCCGGACCGCCTGCCTCAGGTTCTCGCCAACGTCGGTGCCATTTTCCGCTACAACGCCTTCGATGCCTCCGCCTTCATCAACTACCAGGGCGATACCTTCCAGGACGCCACCAACAATGTCCCGCTGGACGCCTATACGATCGCCCGCATCGAGGCTGGCTATACGCTTGAGACCCGTTCGGGCGACACACTGCGCATGAGTGTAGGCGTCTGGAACCTGTTCGACAGCGAGGGCCTAGCCGAAGGCAATCCCCGCGCCGGACTGATCCAGGCCGCGCCGGGGGCCAATGCGGCCTTCTTCAATGGTCGCCCCATCCTGCCCCGGCGCCTTACCTTCCCACTGACCAACGACTTCTAGGCCAATGACGTCCCGTGACCTCCTGCGTTCAACCCCGCAGGAGGTCACAACGCAGGCCCTTTTCAGGCCTGCGGCCCTCAGACAGGGTGGGATACGGTCGGCCTGAGGGTTCCCCCTCCACGGGCCGAAAGCCTCCCATGATCCAGGCCAGTACATGAACGCGCTCGATTACATCGTCATCGTCCTCTATCTCTCGGGCCTGATCGGTTTCGGTTTTCTCTTCCGGAACCAATCCAGCGAAAAAGACTATTTCCTCGGCGGACGTCAGCTTGGCTGGTTTCCGCTCTCGTTGTCCGTCATGGCAACCCAGCTCTCGGCGATCAGCTTTGTTTCCGCTCCAGCCTTTGTCGGCCTGCGAGACGGTGGCGGCCTCAAATGGCTGACCTATGAGCTCGCTGTCCCCCTGGCCATGCTGTTTGTCATGTTCGTTATAGCGCCGGCTCTTTATCGGTCGGGCCACTTCAGTATCTACGCCTTCCTCGAAGACCGGTTCGGGCGCTCGACCCGGCTTCTGGTCAGTGGATTCTTCCAGATCGTCCGGGGCTTTGCCACGGGCATGATGGTCTATGCCATGGCCATCATCCTCGAGGCTGTCATGGGCATTCCCTACTGGCAGTCGGTCGTCGTCGTGGGCGTCGTGACCCTGCTCTATTCCGCCATGGGGGGCATGAAGGCCGTCGTCTGGGGCGATGCGATCCAGATGTGCCTGATCTTTGGCGGTCTGATCGCTGTTGCCATATTCGCGCTTTACGATGTCGGCGGGGTGAATGCCTTTGTCGACCAGGTGGATCGCAGCCGGCTCCTGACCATTGACTGGGACTCATTCGGTTTTTCAGGCGATGAGTTTGGCTTCTGGCCCATGCTGTTCGGGGGCTTCGTCCTTTATGCATCCTACTATGGCTGCGACCAGTCGCAGGCCCAGCGTGTCCTTTCTGCACAGAACCTGTCTTCGGTCCGGCGCCTGCTTCTGGCCAACGGCCTGATGCGGTTTCCGATCGTCATCCTCTATTGCCTGGTCGGTCTCGTCGTCGGTGTATCTGTGGTCAACGACCCCGCCCTCATGAGTAGCATCCCGGCCGACCGACCCGACTTCATGCTGCCGATCTACATCCTCGAACGACTGCCAAACGGTGTCATCGGTCTCCTGATTGTCGCCCTACTCTCGGCAGCCATGTCTTCGGTGAGTTCGGCCATAAACTCCCTTGCCGCTGTCAGCCTTGATGACCTTCAGACCACGGGTATCCTGAAACGTGACGAAGCCAAGGTCATGAACAGGGCCCGGACGACCTCGATCCTCTGGGGTATCGCCATCCTGGGAGTCTCCTTCTTCGGTGGCCAGATAGCCCCCACCGTCATCGAAGGCATCAACAAGATTGGCTCTGCCCTTTACGGACCCGTCCTGGGCGTCTTCGCCCTGGCCATCCTCTTGCCCCGAACCAACCCGATGGGCGTCAATATCGGCCTCGTCAGCGGCTTGGCCGTGAACCTGCTGATGTGGAACTTTGCCCCACAGGTCTTCTGGATGTGGTGGAACCTGATCGGTCTGGTCGTCACCTGCAGCCTGGCCCTAGCCACGACCGCTGTCCTGGGCCTCAAGGAGAGCCGGGTCGGACCCGTGATCAACACCGCCGGCGATGCCACGGCACGTGATCGGGGCACCATCATCGCCATTCTCTGTGCGGCTTTCCTGGCGATGCTCCTGATCAGTCTGGGGTTCAACATGATTGCGGGCGCAAACCTGTCATGAGCCGCCCCATGACCTCGCGCGAACGCCTTTTGGAGTACCTTGACCTAGGCATCACGGCCTGCCTGCCGCAGACCTGCCTTGCCCGCCACCTCCCCGGAACACCTCCATCGGGGCGAACCCTTGTACTGGGTGCGGGCAAGGCTGCCGCCACCATGGCCAGCACCATACACACGACCCTCGACTATCCGGTCCAGGGCCTGGTGGTAACCCGTTATGGCCATGGCCTGGGTCTGAGAACCGGGCCGATAAGGGTTGTTGAGGCCGCCCATCCCGTCCCGGACGTGCGCAGCCAGCAGGTAGCCGAAGACATGCTTGCCCTGGCCGGCAGCGCCACGGCACAGGATCGCGTCCTGTTTGTCCTGTCCGGCGGAGGGTCGGCCCTTCTGATGGCCCCCATCCCGGGCGTATCTCTGGCGCTGAAGCGTGAGATCACATCCCATCTTCTCAGAAGTGGTGCGCCGATCGAGGCCATGAACCTTGTTCGCAAACACCTCTCGAGAATCAAGGCCGGCGGACTTTCGGATGCCGCAGCTGCAGCCCAGCAGATCACCTATGTCATCTCTGACGTCGTCGGAGACCAGCCTGACCTTGTCGCTTCAGGGCCTTCCCTGCCCTTCAACCGCGAGCCCGAGCGCGCCATCGAGGTTCTGGAAACCTATGGCTGGCGCGTCGGCGAGGCCCTCGCAAACGCAATCCACAAGGCTGCGAGCCCGCGCGCCAAGCCCCATGAGGTCCACACGGTTGCCACCGGGGCCAAGGCCCTGGCGGCCATCCAGTCGCGGCTCATCCAGGACGGATTTCAGGTGACCAACCTTGGAAGCGATGTCGATGGAACCGCCCAGGCAGGCGCACGCATGCACCTGGAACACATGCTGGGATCACAGGCAAACGCCCCTCGGGCCATTATCTCGGGCGGCGAGCTGACCGTGGAGGTTCGATCCTCCAGGGGACGGGGGGGACGCAACCTTGAGTTCCTTGCCGCCCTTATGCAGGCTGCGCCTCCAGGCCTGTCCTATTCGGCACTGGCCTGTGACAGCGACGGCATCGACGGAACCGAGGACAATGCGGGGGCCTTCCTGGACTCGACCTCCCGTCAGAGAGCCGGTCAGCTCGGGCTGGATATAGAAGGCTTCAGGGCCCGCAACGATACCTATGGCCTCTTTGAGGGCCTGGGCGACCTCATACGCACCGGACCTACGGGTACCAACGTAAACGACCTGCGGATAATCCTGATGGATCACACATGAACAGTCCTGTTGACGAACGCGCATGCGAGATTCTGCGTGATAATGATCGGGGGGGCTACACCGTGCCGACGGCGGGCCTCTATCCCTATCAATGGAACTGGGATTCGGCCTTCGTCGCCCTGGGCTTCCAGACCTTTGACCCTGACCGGGCCTGGCTCGAGATCGAGACCCTTTTCGAGGGGCAATGGGATGACGGCTTTCTTCCCCACATCGTTTTCAGGGTCGACGAACCCTCGTATTTTCCTGGACCCGGAGTCTGGCGTACCGCCCAGACCCCAGAGACCTCCGGGATCACCCAGCCCCCTGTAGCGGCCAGTGTTGTTCGTCGTCTCTATGAGGCGGGCGGACCCTCGGCCAGACACAGACTTGAACGTCTCTACCCCAGGCTGCTGGCCCTGCATCAATGGTTCCACCGCAACCGTGACCCCCTGAACAAGGGCCTCGTCATGACCGTCCACCCCTGGGAAACCGGCCGGGACAACTCACCTGAGTGGGACCTGCCAGCCAGCGCCATCGACACCTCAGGCGTCGAGCCCTATGTGCGAAAGGACCTCTCGCACATAGACGGGGACATGCGGCCCAAGTCAGCAGACTATGATCGCTATGTAGCTCTTTTGCAGTTCGGTCGTGATCGGAACTGGGATCATCCACGGATCGCCAAGGAAAGCCCATTCAGGGTGATCGATGTCGGGCTGACGATGATCCTGCTCAGGGCAGATCGTGATCTCTGCGAACTGGCCAGGCTTCTGGGCAGGGCCAGCGACGTCGACTATCTCACGCAGCGGATCTCCCTTGGCGAAAGCGGCGTGGACTGGCTCTGGAGCCCATCAGCGGGGGCCTTCTGCTCACGCGACATCCTGTCGGGAAAATCTTCCGATCTTGTGACCAATGCCTCGTTTCTGTCTCACTGGGCCTGTGTCGGCTCGCCAGAGCAGAGGCGAACTCTGGCGGCCACATTTGACCGGATTGCCGGCCAGGTGACGTTCATGGTGCCCAGCACCGATCCGCAGAACCCCTGCTTTGACCGTCTGCGCTATTGGAGAGGGCCGATCTGGTCGGTCGTCAACTTCATGATCAGCGAAGGCCTGGCCGAAGCGGGCGATCTCGAAAGGGCCTCTCGGGTTCGTCACGACACACTGGCCCTGATAGGCCAATCGGGTTTCTACGAGGCCTTCTGCCCCCTCACAGGGGACGGAACAGGCGGGCCGGACTTCTCCTGGACGGCCGCCATCTGGCTTGCCGAAACCCAGGTCAGCCTGGGGGCGGCGAGGGCGTGAACGTGAGCCGGACATCATCGACACACGCGCCTGAGGCGCAGAAAATCTATGCCGGTATAGAGGCTGGCGGTACAAAGTTCGTCTGCGCCGTCGGCTCCGGACCAGGGAAGATTCTCGAAAAACAGGTGTTTGCAACCCGCTCCCCAGACGAGACCCTGAAGGATGTCATCGGCTTCTTCAGGCTGGCCCAGGCGCGACACGGTGACCTGTCAGGGCTCGGCATCGGAACCTTCGGGCCCGTCAATATTGACCCCCGCTCTCCAGGCTATGGTCACATCCTCGATACGCCCAAGCCGGGCTGGGCCGGGACAGATCTACTGGGCATTTTGGGGACGGCCCTAAAGATCCCGGTTTGCATCGATACCGACGTCAACTGCGCCCTCATGGGAGAGGCGCGCTGGGGGGCCGGCAAGGGCTTCAGAAATCTCGTCTATGTGACCATTGGCACGGGTATTGGTGCCGGCGTCATGGTGGAAGATCGCATCCTCTACGGTGCCTCCCACCCTGAAATAGGCCACGTCTTTGTCCCCAAGTCATCCGACGATCAGGGGTTTGCTGGGAACTGTCAGTTCCACCGGGACCAATGCATCGAGGGCCTGGTTTCAGGGCCGGCCATCAAGGCCCGCTATGGCCTGGCTGCAGATGCCCTATCACCGGATCATCCTGCCTGGCCCCTTGTGGCCAACTATATCGGCGTACTCTGCGGCAACCTTTTACTGACGGTCGCACCGAACCGCATCATTCTCGGAGGTGGTGTCATGAAACAGACCCACCTCTATCCCCTGGTGCGATCCGCGCTCGAGCGCAATATGGCTGGCTATATCGACATCGCCAATGCGAGCGACCCCGCAACGGCCTTCCTCTGCGCTCCGGGCCTGGGGGATGATTCCGGCATCTGCGGAGCCCTGGCCCTTGCGGCTAGGGCCGACCTTGAGGGCACGGTCGGCCCCTAGGCCCCTGGCACCACCCTCGTCCTGCATGCCTGACCGCCGGGATCGGGCCAATCCAGGCTTTGACTTCCCAGCCTTATGCCCACACAGAAATGAGGTGGAGTTCGCGAAACAGAATAAGGCGTGAGATGCCCTGGCCTACAGACCCTTCAAGCGTCTCAGGATCATCCCGGACCTCGAATGTCAGGGATGCCCGGGTACTGAGAACCCTCATTACAGACAGTGAACGCGCTATTCTGGGCGTTGTCCTGCGTGCAGGCGGGCTGACCCAGCCAGAGATAGCCCGCACCACAGGCCTGGCGCAGCAGAGCGTGTCGCGTCTCGTCAAGGGGCTCATCGAACGCGGCGCACTCCATGAAGGGGCCAGGGTTCTGGAGGGCCGTCGAGGCCAGCCCTCCATGTCGGTCGAGATTGCTCCCGATTTCCTCTATTCGTTTGGCGTGGCGATGATGACCGACGCCCTTTCGGTCAACCTGATGGATTTTTCCGGGATCGTTCTAGAACAGGCCTTTTTTCCCATGCCCGTGATGAGCCGGGCCAGGGTTTTTGAAAGGCTCGAAGAAACGTTCGAGAATTTTCTGCGAAAGCGGCATCTGGACCGGGATCGCGTGTTCGGGGTCGGGGTCGGAATATCGGGCTACTGCCTTGGGGGGCGCGGGCGCTACAATACCCCTCGCTCACTGGACGAGTGGGCCCTGGTCGACATCGGGGCCATTCTCTCGGACCGGCTCAACTATCCGGTCTGGGTAGAGAATGATGGCAATGTCGCTGCCATAGGGGAGAGTCTGGTCGGAGCCGGCCGGGCATCGGCTGATTTCGTCTATCTCTATATTGCCGCCGGTATCGGAGGCGGCGTGGTGATCAACCACCGCCTCTTGAGAGGTCGCCACGGCAACGGCGGAGAGATCGGCCTCATGCTGCCAAGAGGATCCTATGCCCAACCGGACCTCAGTCTTCTACGCAATCTCGTAGCCAAGGGCGGTGTGCCGACGGAAGGGATTACCGACATGCTCGCCCGGTTTGACATCAACTGGGAAGGCAATCGCGAATGGATTGAACGAACGCGGGATTCCTTTTCCCTGATCGTGTCTGCCCTTGCCGCTACGCTAGATCCGGATGCGATTGTCATCGGGGGGCGTATTCCCAAGGCCCTCGCCGAAAGGCTGATCCCCAATATCGAAATCTTCGATGATGCCCGACGGGCCGAGCCCCGTACCATGCCGCGCGTCATCATCTCTGAAACCGCAGGCGATGCCTGTGCCATCGGCGCGGCGGCCCTGCCCCTGCACTCCCACTATTTTACGGTAGGACAGGGGCTGCCCGGCCGCTGAAGCGCTCCCTCAATGACAGGACATTGCTCCGCAAAGCCAGACACCTTTGCAGTCTCTGATCTTGATAAATCACCGCTGGATATGCGCCATGGCGATATGTCACTAATCGGGATTGCCATTCTCAGACGATCTGGCCCAGTCGATCGGGTCCAGTCGATCTGGTCCAGTAGCCAAGGTCGTCTCTTTTGCCAGAGACCACCGCGTTCAGAGAGAAGCGATGACTGACATTGACCAGGATGCCCAGGCTGCTTTTGGCGGAACACGTGAGGTTGATCCCCGCCACGCGCTCGATCTAGCAGCCCTGGAGGCCTGGCTGGCCGATCACGTGGAGGGCTATGCGGGGCCTCTCAGTATTCGCCAGTTCAAGGGCGGACAATCCAACCCCACCTATGAACTGACCACACCCGGCGCCGCCTATGTCCTGCGTCGGAAACCTCCGGGCCAGCTGCTCGCATCCGCCCATGCCATGGACCGAGAGTTCAGGGTGATCTCGGCTCTCGGGGCACAAGGATTTCCGGTCGCTCGCGCCTTTGCCCTGTGTGAGGACGATGGTGTCATTGGCTCCATGTTCTACGTCATGGAGAAGGTCGAGGGCCGCGTGCTCTGGGACCTCAAACTTCCCGGTCTCGAGCCGGCTGAGAGACGCGCGATCTATGACGCCCAGGTCGATACCCTCGCCGCCCTGCATGCCTTTGATCCAGACAAGATCGGGCTTGGCGATTATGGCCGTCCGGGCAATTATTTTGCCCGTCAGGTCGGCCGCTGGACCAAACAGTATGCCGCCTCACAAACCCACTCGATCCCGGACATGGACCGCCTGATCAGCTTCCTGCCCCAGAGCCTCCCGCCCGAGGTGGCACCACGGGTGGTCCATGGGGACTTTCGGCTCGACAACCTCATGATCGACAACGAAAGCCCCAGCGTGAAGGCGGTTCTGGACTGGGAACTGTCCACCCTGGGCGATCCCATGGCCGACTTCTCCTATCTGCTGATCGGCTGGGTCCTGCCGGCCACACAGAAGAATGGCATCAATGGAGCCGATCTTAAGGCCCTAGGCATTCCCTCGATTGAGGAAACCGTCGAGCGCTATGCGCTCAAGGCCGGTGTTGAGCGACCGTCCAATCTGGACTGGTTGATGGCCTATAACCTGTTCCGGTTGGGTGCCATCTGCCAGGGGATTGGAGGCCGTGTCCGGGACGGGACGGCTGCCAGCGCCCATGCGGTCTCCATGGCCGCCCAGGTCGAACCCCTATCACAGGCGGCCTGGGGCTTTGCCAGGAAGGCCGGAGCCTAGCCTGGCAGGCCGCACAGGGCTGGCGTCTGGCGCGATCGTTCAAGACAGGCCGCCAGGCTCAGGCCCATGGGGAATCCACAAAGACGAAAGGAGAACCCATGATCTTCAGGTACACCATCCTCTACGTCAGTGACGTGGCGACATCGCTCAGCTTCTACGAACGGGCTTTCGGGCTTGAGCGGCTATTCCTTCACGATGGAGGTGACTATGGCGAGCTCTCTACCGGGACGACGAAACTGGCTTTCTCTTCCCGCTCGCTGATGAGGTCCCTTGGCAAGACGCCAGGCCGGGCCGACCCGGCATGCCCGATATTCGAGCTGGCCTTCGAAACCGATGATGTCGCCGGTGCCGTCAAACGCGCGACAGAAGCCGGTGCCATACTGGTGCAGGATGCTCGCGAGGAGGCCTGGGGTCAGACGACTGCCTATGTGAGGGATCCGGACGGCTGTCTGGTCGAGCTCTGTTCAACGGTCCAGTTACCCAGCCCTGGCTGACAGAGATGGTCTCGGAGTTCGGCATCGTCTCGCACCCGTGCGGGCGTTGCACCGAACCAGCGCCTGAAGTCCCGGGTCATGTGAGCCTGATCGCTGTAGCCGCTCATAAAGGCGATTTCGGCTATCGGTAGTGCTGCTGCTAAGTGGTTTGCAGCGCGTCTGGCACGGGCCAGCATACGCCAGTGGTCCGGACCGGGCAGCGACTGGGTCTGAAGGTATCTCTGTAGGCTACGGACAGACACGCCCACATCCCTCGATGCTGATGAAAGGGTGGCTCCCTCAAGGCTCAGGGCCCGGATGACCTCATCGGTGTCTGCAGAGAAGGCGAGGTCACTGAGAAGACGTGCTTCGGCCTCTTGGGGCCTTTTCATTATGGCTTCAAACGTCTGTCGTCCAAGTCTTGACCCGGGCCGCAGGCGGTATCCGATGAGTTCGACACCGGCTGGCAAATCTACCCACCTTGGACCTAGATCAAACGGCGTAAGCCTGAACTGATCACGATGCCCCGGCCGTGAAATGATAAGTAGATCCTGGCATCCATCCGGCAGTACGCAGACGGCTCGACCGTGCGTGAAAACTCCAGACCACTTTTGGTAGCGAGTATCGACCTCCCCCATCAGTTTTCCAGGCCAAGGGACGGTAAACCTGAAACGCCACGGAGAGGGTCTTTCTCGGACTGAATTGCCTTACGGATCATGTTGTTAAAGATCTCCGAATCTGCCTCAACGATACTGTCCTATTGCAGGCAATGGACACGGGCGCACACCTATAGTTTGGAAGAATAACGCGGGTCTTCACCGAGGGAGGCCGACCCGCCTCAAAAAAAATGACCCCCATGTCGAAATCAGCGACCTTCGATCGTCACAGAAGGATTCCGACTTCCAACAGAAAGGACAAAAGACATGATTTTCTCAGTGACCCCCCTTTATGCCCTGCCTCTGGCGGCGATCTACTTAATCCTTTTTTTTCGCGTTTCGGCGCTGCGCTCTTCCAAGAACATCTCCTTTGGTGATGGTGGAGATGTCGCGCTGCTCAACCGTATCCGCCAGCATGGAAACTGTGCCGAATGGTCTAGCTTTGTCCTGATCTTGATGATCCTGGCCGAAGGCGTCGGTACCCCAGCCGTTTGGTTGCATGTCACAGGTGGACTGCTCTTGCTCGGTCGCATCGCCCACCCCTTTGGACTGAAACCAGACACAGCCGGCCATCCCCTCCGTTACGTCGGTAATGGCTCCAACATTCTTGCCGCGCTTAGCGCCATGGTCTGCATTTCAGTCAATCTGTTCGGCCGTTAAGCAACTGGAGCAAGGGATAATCGTCATGCAATACATGCTTCTGATCTATAGCGATCCGGCTATCGAGCCCGCCTATGGCACGCCCCGGTTTCAGGAAATGATGACTGGCTTCTTTACTGCCAATGAGAAGATGAAGGCCGACGGCGTCCTAAGGGGCGGCGAAGGATTGCAGGGTACCGAAACCGCCACCTCCTTGCGGATCAGGTCCGGAAAGGTTGAAACCATGGATGGCCCGTTCGCTGAGACACGCGAGCATTTGGGTGGGTACTACATCGTGGATGTGCCCGACCTGGATGCTGCATTGACCTATGCAGCTCTGATCCCGGCGGCTCATTTCGGCACTATCGAGGTCCGTCCTCTCATGGACTATAACCCGGCGGGGTAGTGTTTTGGACTCAAAGATCTCTGGTCCGGCTTTCGCCATCTCGATGGGACGCGAACTTGAACGTGTCATAAGGTCGGACCGGGGAAGGATTTTAGCTATTCTGGCATCAAGCCTGCGTGACGTAGCTCTTGCCGAAGATGTCCTTCAGGAAGCGGCCGCATCCGCAATTGTTCATTGGGCCCGGACAGGACTTCCCTCATCCCCACAGGGTTGGCTTCTTCAAGTCGCTCGACGCAAAGCCATAGACCGTTTGCGTGGCTCGCAGCGGAACGCCCTCATGGCAGAAGCACTCAGCCGCCTCGTGATCGAAGAGGCGCTGCCGGATCAGCCTGAGATACCAGACGAGCGGCTAAGGTTGATATTTGCATGTTGCCATCCTGCCTTGGAGATGAAGTCACGTATTGCACTGACACTGAGGACCGTCTGCGGTCTGACCACCGCTGAGATCGCAAAGGCGTTCCTGGACGCCGAGCCTGCGATGGGGCAACGCCTGAGCCGGGCCAAGGCAAAGATAGCGGCGGCACAGATACCCTTTCGCATCCCCGAAAGGGACCAATGGCAAGATCGTCTGGAAGCCGTACTTGCCACGATCTATCTGATTTTCACGACGGGCTATGTTGCAGGTCCGGATGAACCGCGGGATCTCTGCCTGGAGGCGGAGTTTCTTTTGCGCATGATCGACGGGCTTAGCCCAGGTGATGCAGAAATTGAGGGAGCGCTAGCGCTGGTTCTGCTCACGGGTGCTCGTAGGGCGGCCCGCATAGACCACGACGGAGCCAGTCTATCGCCTGGCAATCAGAACAGGGCGCTTTGGGACAGTCGGAAACTGGAAGAAGGTCGAAGAATCTTGGCGCGAGCTGTTGAGCGTCGTCAGCCCGGTGCGTTCCAGATCAAGGCCGCCATCTCAGACTGCCAGATGGCCCTCCCTGGGCCAGACTGGCCCCAGATTGCGGCCCTCTATCAATCGCTTTGGCGATTTGAACCCACGCCTGTCGTGGCCCTTAATGGCGCGGTTGCCAGGGCGGAAACGGGAGAGATCCTCGAAGCCCTGCAGATCGTGGAAACGCTGGCCGAAAGCCTGGAGAATTACCCGCCCTGGTACGCAGCTCGCGCTGCCCTATTGGCCATGAACAGACAGTACGATCAAGCCGTCCTCGCCTATCGGCAAGCCCTTTCAAAAACAGAAAACAAGGCAGAGGCAGTTTTTCTGCAGAGGCGGCTGGACAGCCTAAGAGGCTTTGAATCCTGACCCCTTTTTGTCGGCCGCATATCAGACTTTCAGATCAGGATCCGCTCAAGACCAAGCGGCTCTATTGAGGCCGAAAGATGAAGTTGAACACATGTCCGGGCTGTTTGATGCCGTGCCTGTGGCGTGCATCCAGGCGGGAGGCGTTAGCCGGCTGACGGTCATGGACAAAATCTTCCTCTAGCGCGGTAGCTGTCTAGACCAGTTGAACAGCCCCATAATTTGCGGTGTCCCCATTTCTAGAACTTCCGCTGGACCCGGTATCGAAGCGACACTGAGGGCTAAACTGAGGTCTCGTCCCAATCGAAGTCACAAAGCGCCCTCTTGATCAGTGGGGCCTGTTGCTCGAGCCTTGCAAGACGCTCTGTAAGGGCCGACTTTAGGGCCCGGTCTCTCTGTTCCTGGCTTTCCTGGTCAATGATCCTCTGGATCAGCGACAAAGGCAGGTCCAGTTGCCTGAGTTTTGCGATCTGGGCGGCTCTCGTACACTCATGATGGGGGTACAGCCGCTCT
>JBFZCB010000196.1:0-7911 GCA_041308165.1 Caulobacterales bacterium | reverse complement strand
CACCAGCTTTCCCACGACCGTCCTGCGTCCCGGAGGAATCTATCGGTCGACAACGGTGTGGCGTTTCAAGGTTCAATAGGGGCTTCCCTCTGCAAGTCCGTTGCGGTTTGTCCAGAGGCTTTCCCCTCTAAACGCCTGCGGGTTTGCAGATCGCGATCACATGGCGCCTTGGACTAGCCGTATTCGGGATTGCCACGGGTCTGAGGGCTCACGAGCAAACGGGTCCCATTGGCTGCCCCCACCCGAAACCTGCGTATTCGTCAAACAGGAGCCTGGATCAGCAAGGCCTGACCGCCAGGCTTGAAATGACCGGGCTGGTGGGCGGCAAAGCCAAAAGACTATCGATGACATGAACCGGCAAGGACGAGGCAAGGTTCCGACTGAAAGCCCAAATCTTGACCCAAAACCTTGAGCTTAAGCCCCACATAAAAGTAGAGCCGACGGACCCCAAAAAGGCCCGCCGGCTCCACTTTTCAAGCCGTGTGGTCCGCTGAGAAACCAGCTGTCCTGCCAGGGCCCTGGATCAGGACAGACTGGCACCCTCAACCTTGGCCTTAGATAGAGGCGCGAGCGCCTCACCCCAACCCTAGAACCGTGCTCGCAATCCGATCGAGAAGCGGCGCTCAGATAGGGCATAACTATTCAGCGCTGTCGGATTGAAGTTGCTGATCTCAACCGTCGCCGAATCTTCGGGGATAAGATTCTGGGCCTGCAACGACACGGCCATGGTGTCGGTTATGTCAAAGCCGAGCTGGGCATCGAGCTGGGAGCGAGCCGCTATCACATCCGGACGGCCCTGGGTGAACTCGAACACAGCATCGTCCCGCCAATTGTACGCAATACGTCCCGACAGGGGGCCTTTATCGTAGAGGGCAACGAGATTGTAACTGTGCTTGGAGGTAGCCACGAGCGGGAAGCCACTGCTGTCTTCACTGTCGGCGTAGGTATAGTTGGCGATGATGCCAAAACCATCGAACGGGGCCGGCAGGAAATCCAGGAACTGCGTGACACCGACCTCAAAACCCCGAACCTCTGCCGAGGCGATGTTGAACGGCCGGGACGTGCGGTAGACATCCGTGCTGCCACCAATGGTGATGGTTTCCTCGATCGTACCCGTTGATATGAAGTCAGACACATCCTTGAAGAAGATCGCTCCAGAAATCAGTGAACTTCCGCCCGTATAGTATTCAAGCGAGATATCAAAGTTATTGGACAGCGGCGGGGTGAGCTGCGCATTACCTCCGCCGGATGTGAAGTTCGTCTGGTTAATGAAGGTGCTTGGAGCCAGATCGGCAAGACCGGCCCTCTGCATAGTGCGTGATGCAGAAAGACGGACCAGGAAGTCATCGGTCACATTGATGGTCAGGTTCGCACTTGGCAGCACGTTGGTATAGCTGTTGGTATCCGTGACCGGCGTCGAGACGTTGCTGATCAGTGACAGGGTGTCGACCGAGAAGTCCGTATCGCTGATGCGAACCCCGGCGTTGAGGGCAGCGGGTCGGCCAAAGAGTTCGCTCTTGAGGTCGAACATTACGTAGCCACTGACCGTTGTTTCCTCGAGATCATAGTCGCGGGAATCGTTGCGGCGGAAAGTTCCTGCCGGTGCGTTGGGATCCAGACTTGGCTCCCGCGCCAGGACCCGGGGGATAAGGAAGCCGGGGTTCGGGAAATAGCTCAGGAAGCTGCGTGGGAAGTTCCCGCCGATGCGCCCCAAGAAGTCCTGGCTACCGGGTACGGCAAAGGGTGCCAGCTCAGCCTGGGTCGCCAAGCCACGACTACGGAATGCGTTGGAGACGGCCATGAGGTTGACATAGCGAATCCCGCCGCTCACCCGCAGATTGTCGTTCAGATCATAACCAACATCGAACTTGCCGGTGTATTCCTCAAGGGTCGCCGGCAAGGTGTTGGCGCGCAGTGTCAGAGTACCGGTAGCTGGATAGACATAGTTGGATGCTTGATTGAGATCAAAGGGTGTCCCCGCCGGGCGTTCAAGCCTCAGGCTGGGTATAACGCCGTTCCTGAAATCATAGCTTCCGACTACGCCGGTAAGTGAATCGAGGACCACCACCTCGATCTCCTGGCGCAGCGTACCCCGGCTATAATAGCCATCCGCCTCAATGGTCAGCCTTCCATCATCATACTTGCCGTTCAGGCCGACGAGCGCATTGGCGGTCGGGTCCTTGCGCCTCTGGTTTTGAACACGGACACGCCCTACGGCTGTACCGGCGACCAGATAACCACCCTCATTGACCGCATTGGTGATGATGGTTGCTGTTGCACTGGTGGGGAGGTTGAAGGTGAACGCCTGATTGGTACGGTCTGCATCAACCCGTGAGTAAAGCGCATCGGCAGTAAGAACAAAGTTTGGACCGAACCGGGCCTGGAAGGCACCGTTTACGCCAACCCGGGAGCGGTCGATATCGGTGTTCTCATACTGCAGTAGCAGGGGAGCCTGAACCACGGTTGTCCCGCCATTACGACGATCCAGCCAATTATTACGTTCAAACAACTGCAAACTGGATGTGCGCTCCTGATACTCACCAGAGATCAGGATGCCAAAGTTTCCGTCCGCAAATGTGCGGGTGTAGAGGGCCGTCAGATTGGGTTCAAAGGCCTCGGCTCCATCGGAGTAGGTACCCTGAGCCCTTATGGAAAGGCGTGGCCTGCGGAAATCAAACGGCTTTGGGGTCACGAGGTTTACCGTTCCACCCAGGCCCCCCTCTGCCTGACTAGCCAGGGGAGACTTACGAACCTCAAGGCGGCCAAACAGTGACGACGGGACAGAATCCAGGCCCGAGGAACGCCCAAGATTATCGTTCTCGGGAGGCGACACACGAGCTGAAAAGCCAAGGAGTGTGCGCTCATCAACCTCGACCCTGACCTGCTGCAAGCCACGGATATTGACGGCCTGACCCTCGCCGAACACTCGGGTGATCTGGACGCCGGTTACCCGTTGCAGTGCCTCGGCCACGTTGGCATCGGGCAGCTTGCCGACATCATCAGCTGTGATGACGTCCATGATTTGAGTCGACTCGCGTTTGATGTCAGCCGCCTGCGCCAGGGAAGCTCGGATGCCTGTAACAATGATTTCCTCGACCTGGTCGGCCTGATCGCTCGGACTCGCAACGGTGCCGGATGTATTCCCAGCCTGCTGGGCCAGAGCAGGCGACACGGCCAGGGCAGCGACCGAGCCCAGCAAGGCTGCCTTCATAACCAACGTCCAACGACGATTCATCGAATCCAAATATCTCATTTCCGCCCCTTAGCGTTATGGCTCCCGACCGATGGATACCGGTGTCATTTTGAGCTCTCCAGTGACACTAACATCGGACTGACCGACTTGTCAAAACTGGTAAGGCCGCTTTTCTATCCGCTCTGACCACCTAAAGACCGATAGTCACGACCAAGCAAGAGGCACCTTAGGGAGCAAATTATTCTACACATTATCAACAATTTGATTAGAAACCCAGACCATCAAACTCGGGCAGAGACCTACTGCCCGCGTGAACCAAAGAAACAAGACCTTATGGAGTGTTGCCGCTTCTGAACTCGACACGCCATCCAATGTGAGTCGCATCCTCAACCTGACCGGTGCAGGCAACGAGACTGGCAAAAGCGCCCACCTGAGCCGCGTAAACGTCAGGATCCGGCGCACTTGAAACCGTGCAGCTGAGCCCGGTAACCTCAAAGGCAGAAACGTCTCCCCGAACAAAGCTCACCCTGTTGCCATCAACGTGGCCACCGGTTGAGAAGGTGGGGAACTCAAGGTTGATCCTGACCGGGCCCAGACCTGGCTTAAGGGTAATCTCGTCGTTGCGCGTAATCGATCCCGGGGCCAGGACATAGCGGGTCAGGCTCGTTGCCCGGTCATCGGAAATCGGCGCTGGCCCACCCATTCGGTTCCAGGCAGGCTGGCGATAGCTGACCTTGGTAAACTCATCCTGCGTCTCGACGACAGCCTGGCTAAACCATGCCAGTGGCATCAACTCCGAACCATCCCCGAGGGTCAGCTGCGGGATCAGCTGGGGGAACCTCTCGTCCGCAGCGCCCGATAGAACACCAGGGGAATAGGGAATGGGATAGTATGGAGTGGTCATATGCTGAACGGGACCACCATTGATCAAGGGCAGGCCAATCACCCGATCCGCGTCGCGATACGTGATCAAAAGACGATCAAACTCCCCGCGTGAGAACCAGGTCGTCGTCGAACGCGGCTGCATTTTCAACCATTCAGGGAATGCTGCACTCGGCTCAGCGTCCTTGAGCCCAAGGCGGTTCCAAAGCGCATTGGTATAAAAGAGCTGATGTGAAAGGCTCAGGTTCTCACCGAGGATTCTATGCTTGCCGCGGTAACCATCTGTCTTGCGGCCATGATCCCAAAGGTTGACCGAGCCGGTGCCACTGTCCTGCCAGAAGTCGACATAACGTGCGGTTACCCTGGAGGAAAAGGCATAGGCCATAGCCTTTTCCTCGTCGCTCAAGATTCCAAGGGCTGCGGCCGCACTTAGCACTTCAACCAAGGCCGTTTCGCCATAGGCTCCGATACTGCGACCATATTCAAAGCCCTCACCGCGAAGGTTAAGCCTGGGCAGGATCACATCGACGGAATTCCGCAACCAAAGACGCACTTCAGGCGGCGCAGTCATGCCGGTCTCCAGTATTCTCTGGGCAATCTCGCCAATCAGGAGAACACTGTAACGATCGAAACGACCCTCACCATCAGTCTCGTCTGCAAAGCCGTACTCGCCGGAGTAATCCCTAAAATGCTGGATTGTCCGCGCTAGCAGGGCTTCGCTGGCCGAGGCGTCTTCCCAGCCCAAAAGATAGCGCAGACGGGCAACACTGAAGGCGACCCCATAATAGTTGTTGGGCAGGTCGATAAGGGTCAGATCGGGCTGGGTCACGAACCCTCGCCAGTCCAACCTCTCGCGAAGCCGCTCCAGTGTGGCCGGATCGACCGCAGCCTCAAGATGGCCCGCGTCCTTCAGCTTATGAAGGGCTGAGAGATAGTAGTAGATGCCCCAGGTATCGTTCGTATCCTCAAGCGTAAGGTTTGATAGCCTTCGAAAGGCAGCAAGGCGGTCAGCTAGAGCCGGATCATCGGGGCTGGTAGAGGATATGAGGTGCGCCATGCCGATGGCGATCTTGCCGGGCAGAAACTTGTCCGACACCTGAAACACAGGCACGCCGTCTAGCCGATAGTCGCGCCCCTCTACAGCAAGGTCCGCAAGAAGCGCCTCGACCTGGGGACGCACGACAGTCTCGACCGTCGTATTCATTGCCGGTGCCTGCCGATAGAGGCGACCCCGCTCCTGGGCACTAGCCTGAGGAACCGCCAACCCCGCGAACAGGGACGCGCAGGCCAGAACTGAAAATATCCGCATGGTATTCCCCGAAAATGACGATGTTGGGGGGGAAAGAGCGGACGGCCCGAAGGCCGCCCGTTAGGTCACTGCCAAAGAGGAAGCAGAGACCGTGATCTAATCCGGCATGACCAACTAGTCAATCGGCCTTACCAATTATCGCGCCGGGAGACTTCTGATGCCGCCATGAGAAACGCTCCAACGCCATAGAGTTGTGTATCAGAGGCACTTACGCGGTCGGGTGCATAACCAACCTGCTGTACCCAGCCCAGCCGACCATCGGGCTGGACGGCGCGCTCCATGGCCATCCAGCCGCGAACCACAGACGGACCATAGCGGGAGGCATCCAGTATCTGGTTATTTACCCCCCAGGCCATTCCGTAGACAAAGAAACCGGTGCCGCTGGTCTCGATCGGCTCACCCGGATCCAGCAGGGAAACCGGCCAATAGCCCTCTTCACCTTGAAGACCGAGCAGACGTTCCGACATCTGCACGAAAAGCTCGACGTAATATCCTCGATCGGGATGCCCCGGCGGCAAGACCTCAATAATCCGCGCCAGTCCAGCATAGGACCAGCCATTTCCACGGCTCCAGAAGATCTTTCGACCCGCAGGACCCAGCTTGCCGATGAAGCGGCTGTCACGATAGAAAAGATGCTCAACCGGATCGTAGAGTGCCTCAACCATGGTCTTAAGCTCGGCATCGGCATGATCCCAATAGGCCTCTTCCCCTGTGGCGAAAGCAACCGCAGCCCAGACGGGCGGCGCCATGAAGAGGGCGTCACTCCAGCACCAGCGCAGCTGGCAGGCACGCTCACCTGTACCTTCATCAAATATCAGAGACACGTCACTCGGATTTGCCAGTATGGCATCAAAGCGGTTCAGGGTCGGTGCAAGCCGATGGCGAGCCTCCTGGCCCAAAGTCTGCCTTGCGGCCCATACCCACACGCCGCCGATTGCGTCGGCATCGGCATGTCGCGGGCGGGTCCCAAAGCCCCATTGAGCCGCCTCTCCGTGAGACAGTATGGCCTCTTTATGAGCCGTATTCCCTGTCCGGTCAGCCAGATGGGTCAGCCCGACCCAGAAAGCCGCCTGAATCCAGTCAACTGGATCTGCGGACTGGCGCTGAAACGTAGCCAGATAGTCAAACTCGGTCATGTGACCCAACTGCCAGTCGGCTAACGCCTCGGCCTGACGCAAAACCGTCCCGGACCTTGAGACCTCCTGGCCAGAGGCTGTCTGTGCCAAGGCCGGCATGCCTGCCACCAACGCGAAGAGAAGAGCCACAAGGCCCAATCGTAGGGTCATCATCCGCGCCTCCACTGCAGAAAACAGGGCCATCAGCATTTTTGGTCAGGCCAATCTTGTTATCAGATCAAGTTTTGGTCTAGCCTGAAGCCAAGCTTGCAGCCTCCAGGGGCAGCAGACGCCAGAATAGAGGAAATTGCTACGTCCACACTTTCAAAACTTCAGCCTCCAGGTGTCCATTCCATCATCGGGTTCAAGCCCAAGTCTTGCGTTTCAATGTCTGGACTGGCCGTTTTTCTTGCTCTTTTAGCAAGCCCGGCAGTCTCACGTCCTCTGGACGAACCTCCGGTCTGTGAAGGCACACTCGGATATTCATCGACCTTCGATGGGCGGCGGACCTTTCTGTGGCGTCCAGACTGGCTTGAGGGCCTTCGAATAGGACCAGACATTGCCGATGCAGACCGGACCTATGTGAGACGGGCGAGCGATGCCTTGATGTCCCGGGCTGACGCCGCCCTCAGTCACCAGGTCTATACAGTGGTCGACAAGACACGGATGCCAGCCAGCGGCGACCGTCATGACTACATGAGCATGGGGCCTTATTGGTGGCCCGACCCTACCCGTCCCGATGGCCTGCCCTACATCCGCCGCGACGGTCAGACCAACCCGGAGAGATCGACCAACGCCTTTGACCTGAGGAAACTGGACGCCTTGAGCCGCGACATTCAGGCCCTCGCCATGGCCTGGTATCTGACATCCGATTCCCGTTATGCCGCCAAGGCCTCGCTAATGATCAAAACCTGGTTCCTGGATCCCTCAACCCGGATGAACCCGAATCTCAACCATGCTCAAGGCATTCCAGGCCGGGTTGCTGGACGCGCAGAAGGGGTTCTGGACGCCTTTCGTCTTGTCGGCATCGTGGAATCCCTTGGCCTGCTGGATACGTCGGACGCGCTCACCCAGCAGGAACGTGCAGACCTGAAAGACTGGTTCGGTGCCCTCCTCGACTGGATGCTGACGAGCGACATCGGGCAGGCCGAGGCGGCTGCAACCAATAATCATGGCGTCTTCTATGATATGATGGTGGCACAATTCGCGCTCTTTTCAGGTCGGGAAGACCTGGCCAGGACCGTAGCCGAAAGGTTCGGCAGCCAAAGACTCGCAACTCAGATCGAACCTGACGGCCGACTGCCACACGAGCTGGCGCGGACACGCTCGTTACACTACTCCACATGGACACTGACCGCAGCCTTTGACATGGCCGATCTTGGGCGCTGCGTCGGTGTTGATCTCTGGAACTT
>JBFZCB010000195.1:0-15676 GCA_041308165.1 Caulobacterales bacterium | reverse complement strand
TTTCAGGCATGAGCGGTTCGGGCTCGGTCATGGGTACGTTTGACCAGACCCAGAAGCTCCTTGCCGCCTTCATGCCCCCAGATCGCGTCGATACGCTCATGGAGGAAATACGCGGCCCTGCCGGTCGCACCATGTGGGACAAGCTTGGCAACGTTAACGAGGCTGTCCTGGCCAACTACCTCAAGAACGAGTACCCGCAGACGGTCGCTGTGGTGCTTTCCAAGGTCAAGCCAGAGCATGCCGCCCGCGTGATGACGGCACTCCCGGAAGATTTTGCGCTCGAATGCGTCCAGCGCATGCTGCGCATGGAGCCAGTCCAGCGCGAGATCCTGGACAAGATCGAACAGACCCTTCGAACCGAGTTCATGTCCAATCTGGCGCGGACGTCCAAGCGCGACAGTCATGAGATGATGGCCGATATCTTCAACTCCTTCGATCGTCAGACCGAGGCGAGGTTTATTGGGGCCCTTGAGGAGCGCAATCGCGAAGCCGCCGAGCGGATCCGGGCCCTCATGTTTGTGTTTGAAGACCTCAACAAGCTCGATCCAGGTGGTGTCCAGACACTCTTGCGTGCGGTCGAGAAAGATCAGCTGGGTCTGGCCCTCAAAGGGGCCTCTGAGGCCGTGCGCGAGATGTTCTTCTCCAACATGTCCGAGCGCGCTTCCAAGATCATGCGCGAGGATATGGCGTCGATGGGGCCTGTCCGACTTAAGGATGTTGATACGGCCCAGATGGCCATGGTTCAGGTTGCCAAGGACCTAGCGGCCAGGGGCGAAATCATGCTGGCCGGTGCCGGTGGCGCAGATGATGAGTTGATCTACTGAAATGACTTCCAGCACCCTCAATCCAGTCCAGGCATCCAGCCGTCCCTTCAGCTTCGATACGGAGTTTGATGCGGCAGGAGGCGTCTTGGCCAGCGTGGCCTTTCGCCCGACCAAACGGGCCTATCTTCCCTCTGAAGTCGAGGCCCTGACTGCACAGGCAAGGCTAGAAGGCCGTCAGGCGGCACAGTCAGAAGCCGATGCGATGCGGTCCATGGCCTTGGCAGAGATCGCTCAGGCGGTTTCAAATGCGGCGCCGGCTCTGGCCGCTGTGGCCCAGGCCCACCGTGAGCAGTCCGCAGGGCTGGCCCTGGCCGCCGCACGTATCATCTCCGGGGCGGCCCTGGAGCGTTTTCCGCAAGGCCCGCTTCAGGATGCTCTTGAGTCTCTCGGCGCAGAAATCGACAGTGTGGCCCGTCTCGTCATCCGCACCCGCGGACTGGACGAAGACGGCCAGGCCCGTCTCCAGGCGCTGGTCGCTGATGCAGGGTTTCCGGCCCTCATTGCCTTTCGTGATGATCCCGAAATGCCGGTCGCTGCCTTTCACCTGGAATGGGCGGATGGCCGAGCCGACTTTGATCCCGCCGAGGTGGCAGGACGGATGGAAGACGCGCTGAAGGCGACGCTGGCTGCCGAAGCTGGACATGCTGAATCCCTTGCCAATGCTCCGTCCGATAAAAGGAGGCCTGTCTGATGGCCGAAGATTTCGCTCTTGAAGAGTTTGGCTCTGCCAATCTGCCGGCCGGCGAGGAGGAGGGTGGCAGCAAGAGTGCTGCCGACCTGGCACCCGTCTTTGACGTGCCTGTCAACATTTCGGCGGTTCTTGGCAAGGCTCACATGACGGTAGCCCAGCTACTCAAGCTCAATCGGGGATCGGTGCTGGAACTGGATCGAAAGGTCGGTGAAGCCATCGATATCTTCGTCAACAATCGGCTTATCGCTCGCGGCGAAGTCGTTGTCGTCGAAGACCGTCTGGGCGTGACCATGACGGAAATCATCAAGACCGAGGATTCTGGCGCCTGATCGGCTGCCGAACGCAAAGATAGAGGAGAAGACCCATGCGGCTTCTGGTTGTTGGAAAAATCAACGGTCAACTCGCTTCGGCGGTCAAGATGGCCATGGCTCATGGGGCCAAGGTTCAGCACGTCGAGCGCGCAGATCAGGCAACGGAGCAACTGCGACGAGGTCAGGGTGCCGATCTGCTTATGGTGGACTACAATCTCGACATTGCTGCCCTGATTGCCGCCAACGAGGTCGAAAGGATTTTCGTTCCCGTCGTTGCCTGCGGCATCGACAATGACGCCGACAAGGCCGCCGCGGCAATCCGGGCGGGGGCCAAGGAGTTCATACCACTTCCCCCTGATGCAGATCTCATTGCAGCGGTTCTTGCGGCTGTGGCTGATGATGACCGGCCCATGATTTCGGCGGATCCTTCGATGAAGGCGGTGACCCTGCTCGCCGATCAGGTCGCACGCTCGGATGCCTCGATACTGATCACGGGGGAAAGTGGCGTCGGCAAGGAGGTCATGGCGCGTTACCTTCATACCCATTCCAAGCGAGCAGAACGCCCCTTCATCAGCGTCAACTGCGCGGCCATTCCGGACAATCTTCTTGAGTCCGAGCTGTTCGGCCATGAGAAGGGGGCCTTTACGGGGGCTGTTGCAAGGCGGATCGGCAAGTTCGAGGAGGCCGAGGGAGGCACCCTCCTGCTGGACGAGATTTCCGAGATGGATGCCCGTCTGCAGGCCAAGCTCCTGCGGGCGATTCAGGAGCGTGTGATTGATCGCGTCGGCGGCTCGCGGCCAGTTGCGGTCAACATCAGGATCATCGCTACCTCGAACCGGGACCTGGCTCGGGCTGTAAGCGAAGGCACCTTCCGGGAGGATCTGCTTTATCGACTGAACGTAGTGAACCTGCGCCTGCCATCACTCCGGGAACGTCCTGGCGATATTGCGGTGCTTGCGGATCATTTTGTGCGCAAATACGCAGCCGCCAACGGTGTTCCGGTGCGACCGATTTCGGGTCAGGCGCGCCATGCGCTTACCGCTCATCGCTGGCCAGGCAATGTGCGTGAGCTCGAAAACGCCATGCACCGCGCTGTTCTGCTGGCCACAGGTCCTGAAATCGATGTGGACGCGATCCGTCTGCCTGACGGTCAACCCCTTACGAGCAGTGCAAACCCTGATGCGGGTCCGGCTGCCCGTGCGGCCCAGACTGCAGATGCCATGAGCCGTGCCTTCGTCGGGCAAACCGTGGCAGCGATGGAGAAGACGCTCATTCTCGATACGCTCAGTCACTGCCTTGGCAATCGAACCCATGCTGCCAACATCCTGGGTATCTCCATCAGGACCCTTCGCAACAAGTTGAACGAGTATGCCGATGATGGGACCCACATCATGGCTCCGCAAACGGGTGTAGCTTCAGGTGGCTACGGCGCGAGCGCGGCCTAGTGGAAACACTTTGCGTCTCTACTAGCGGGGCCTTGGCTGGCCTCTCACGCGGGTTGCCAGACCCTGACTTCACGACCCTGCCCAGCGGGCGGGTTGGTTCCAGGGTTCCGGGGCGCGCATGACGGATACGCCCATCCTGATGAAGGACGGCATGGCACGTCCTACAGGAACGGACGTTCGCGGCTGGCTGCTTCGCGGCGAGGTCGGGATGGCCATTGGTGTCATCGGCGTCATCATGCTGCTGCTGCTGCCGGTTCCAGCGGCGCTGATGGACCTTCTTCTGGCCATCTCGCTGGTCTCTTCTGTTCTGATCCTGATGACGGCGCTCATGATGAAGCGTCCATTGGACTTCGCGATCTTTCCAACTGTCCTTCTGGTTTCCACGCTGTTCAGGCTTGGGCTGAACCTAGCATCGACACGCCTCATCCTATCGAATGGACACGAGGGAAATGAGTCTGCCGGACAGATAATCCATGTCTTTGGTGAGCTCATGATGGGCGGCAGCTTCATCATCGGCATCATCATATTTTCGATCATCCTGGTCGTAAACTTTGTCGTTATAACAAAGGGTTCGACACGGATTGCCGAGGTGTCAGCCCGCTTTACCCTCGATGCCATGCCTGGCAAGCAGATGGCGATCGATGCCGATCTGTCCTCAGGACTGATTACCGAGGAGCACGCCAAACTGCGCCGCAAGGAGCTGGAGCAGGAATCAACCTTCTTTGGGGCCATGGATGGTGCCTCAAAGTTTGTTCGTGGCGACGCTATGGCGGGTTTGATCATTGTTCTGATCAATGTGGCTGGCGGCATTCTGATTGGAGTGTTCCAGCACGACCTGCCGCTTGGAGACGCTGCCAATACCTATATTCAGCTGACGATCGGGGATGGATTGGTCAGCCAGGTCCCAGCGATTGTTGTATCCATCGCGGCTGGCTTTCTGATTTCTAAGGCGGGCGTCGAGGGGGCTGCAGACAAGGCCCTGGTCCAGCAGCTGGCTACAAACCCTGTAAGCCTGGGCATGGTATCTGCGACATCCGGCCTGCTCGGTCTTATCCCTGGGATGCCTCTGCTTCCCTTCGCCGCATTATCGCTCGGAGCCGGCTTCATGGCCTGGAAGCTGGGTCGAGACCGCCTCAAGCCTGCAGTACCGGAAGTCGATCCGGCAGCGCTCAAGCCGCGTGAGGAGGAAGAAGAGCCGATAAGCACCGCTCTCACCATTGATGATGTGAAGATCGAGCTTGGCTATTCGCTTCTGGCCCTGATCAATGATCTGGAAGGTCGGCGTCTGACCGACCAGATCCGGGCCCTACGCCGTGCGCTCGCCCAGGAGTACGGCTTTGTCATGCCCTCGGTGCGCATTCTCGACAATATGCGCCTTCCCACCCAGGGCTATGCAATCCGTATCAAGGAGATGGAGGCGGGTGCTGGCGAGGTTCGCCTTGGTCACCTCATGGCCATGGATCCTGGGGGGCGCCAGGTGGACCTGCCGGGTGAACACACAAAGGAGCCTGCCTTTGGCTTGCCAGCGACCTGGATCGAGGACAGCCTCAAGGAAGAAGCCACTTTCCGGGGCTATACCATTGTCGATCCGTCAACCGTCCTGACGACGCATCTCACCGAAATTCTCAAGGAGAACATGGCCGAGCTGCTGTCCTATGCCGTGGTCCAGAGGTTGCTCAAGGAACTCTCGGACGAAGACAAGAAGCTGGTCGAAGAGCTGGTACCGTCCGTGGTCACTGTCACGACCCTTCAGAGAGTTCTACAGGCCCTTCTGCGCGAGAAGGTCTCGATCCGCGATCTGGGGGCCATTCTGGAAGGTCTGGCTGAGGCCGCTCCCCATTCGTCCTCGGTCACGACGCTGGTGGAGCACGTGCGTAGTCGTCTGGCCCGCCAACTATGCTGGCAATACAAGGGTGATGATGGTGCCCTGCCGATCGTTACCCTCTCACCGGAGTGGGAGGCTGCATTCGCCGATAGTCTGGTCGGGGCGGGTGAGGAAAAGCAGCTTGCCATGGCTCCTAGCCGACTTCAGGACTTCATCCGCGCGGTGAGGGAGACCTTTGAGCGGATCGCCATGTCGGGAGAGAACGCTGTGCTTCTGACAGGTCCGCAGACTCGTCCCTATGTTCGCTCCATCATCGAGCGGTTCCGTGGGCAGACCGTCGTCATGAGCCAGAACGAAGTTCATCCCAAGGCTCGTCTCAGAACCATGGGTTCGGTCTAGGGCATTCGCCGGCCAAGCGGTTGCTGTATTCTGGTCATCAGCCGAGGTCCTGGAAGGCGACATCCCTTCGGCTGGACTATTATTGGGGGCGCTCTGGGACCAGTCATGCGCCATGCTAGGTCCTGCAGCCTCGCCTTTGGATTTCAAAAGCCTATTCGCCACTAGAGCCTGGTGTTGCGATCCGGCGAGCCCTCAGTCCTGACTGTGTCAGGCTGAGTTCATAGCTGTCCTCGTTCCGCATCGGAGTGATGGCCGTCTCGACAAGTCGGGGCCGAAGAATATCAAGGGGGGGCCTTAGTCTGTGGGTGGTGGCCCAGACCGTTGGTCGCCAGGGCAGGGTGAGGCGACCCACCGTGACCTTGGGCTCGCCATCATTGAGGCTTTGGGCATTGGATGGGCGTTGATCCACCAGCGGGCTATCAACCTTCAACCCGGTCAGGGCTTCCAGGCGGGCATGGCTTTCAAGGCCCAGCGGTCTGGCCAGGGCAGTCCAGGTGAGTGTTCTTGCACTGAGATGCCAGTAGTCTCCGTTCAGGCGGTAGGTGCGCACGTCGTCGATCATGCCGTCCCGACCCGGCCGGGTCAGGGTTGCATCGAAAACGCCCTCATCGATGCGTTGGAACGACAGGATGGCCAGGGGCTCCCCAGGTTTCACCATCGGATAGGTCTGCAGGTTAAGACCGAGCAGGGCCAGGCCCAGGCATGCCCAGCCAAGGCCTATGGCGACGACCAATCGGAGCAGTCCGTTCAGCCAACGGCCGCCCACGAGGGTCACAAGGCCGTTCAGAGCCAAGACGACGGCAAAAAAACCGCTGGCGGCCAGCGGAATCCACCACCACTCCTGCATGCTCTGTCCTCCCGCTTCGTCTCGATCAGCCTTCATCGCCCGGGGCATCCAGGCCATTCATTCTGGCCCCGGTGTCGTAATGCTATCCACGTCGGCTACGTTAGCAACTTCCCCAACCAGGTGCACCGCCCGTCGTCAGGGTCGGCCCTGTACTGTGAGGTGGCCAGCATCTGAAACCGAGCCTTGCTCGCCATGACCTCAAGGGTTGTCTATACCGCGCGCCCGACCTGTTGGACTTGGCCAAGAGGCCTGAGACAAGGGAAACCGCAGATGCTTCAGTTCGGTGTGGCTGATCCTCAGGTCACCTATAAGCATCGGCATGCTGTGTTCGGACTTCTGTTACAGGACGGCCTGATCGCTAGCGTGCGTGTAACCCGTGATCATCCCTACCATGACCTGCCCGGCGGAGCGGTCGAAGCCGGCGAGAGCGAGGAACAGGCCCTCATTCGCGAGTTTCGCGAAGAAACCGGCCTTGGCATTCGACCGGTAGAGAAACTGCTTGATGTCGGACAGTTCTTCACCAAGTCCGACGGGGTAACAGTCAACAACTGCGGGGGAATATGGTGGGTCGAGGCTACAGGCGATAGCGCCGTGGCCAAGATTGAAGAGGATCATGAACTAATCTGGATGGCACCGGGTCTTGCTCTTGAGCGTCTTCGCCACGATGCCCACGCCTGGGCAGTTGCCACCTGGCTGCGCAGATAGGTCCAGGCCCTGTCGAGCTGTTACGCCTGACGGAGAGCCATCCATCAGAGATGGGAACCCGCCAGGGCTCTGGCTCGTTCCGTTAGCTGTGACATCACCACATCGGTGACGTTCGGTTCTAGGAGACAGCTATGGTGGATCGTGATCGTGTAGAAGGCAGCACAAAGATCATTGGAGGCCGGATAAAGGAAGCTGCGGGCAAGGCTACCGGCGATGAAAAGCTGAAGGCTGAGGGTCGTGCTGAACAGATGAGCGGCAAGGTGCAGAATACCGTTGGTGCCGTGAAGACCGCCTTTCGCGACAAGGACTGACCCCTGGAGCCGCAAATAGGCCCGCACCTGCTCGCGGCGGCATTGCTCAAAGGCTGGGTTCAAAGGCTGGCCGTGACGGAAACGGCCCTGTCCGCCAGGAAAACCCGTTCAGTTACTGTGAATCTGGGGTTTCAGGGCCGTTCCCGACCCCGTCCACACTTAAGGACGGTCGCTCAGTTAGGGCTTTGGCCAGTAGCGGGAAGGGCCGCCGAATGACGCTGCGCTTTTTTGGACACGACGCGAAGAATGGCCTGACGGGCTGCGCCCGCGCTTGGGGCAGGGTCTATTTGCTGAGCTGGCGCATGGCCTTGTCGAGCCCGTCCAGCGTGAGGGGATACATCTGCTCGTCCATAACCTCACCAATAAGCTTCACCGAGCTGGTATAGGGCCAGTAGCGCTCAGCCACTGGATTGAGCCACACTGACTTTTCCCATTGCAGGCGAGCCCGCCTTAGCCAGACGGCACCGGCCTCTTCATTCCAGTGCTCGACCGAGCCTCCGGGCATGGTGACTTCATAGGGTGACATTGTGGCGTCTCCAACAAAGATGGCCCTCCAGTCCCCGCCATATTTGTTGAGAAGGTCCCAGGTCGCAATCTTCTCGGCGTGCCTGCGCCTGTTGTCCTTCCAGACGCCTTCATAGAGGCAGTTGTGGAAATAGAAGAACTCCAGGTTCTTGAACTCGGTCCTGGCTGCCGAGAAGAGTTCCTCACAAAGCTTGATGTAGCCGTCCATGGACCCACCAACATCAAGGAACAGAAGAACCTTTATCGTATTGCGGCGCTCGGGTCGCATGTGGATGTCGAGCCAGCCCTGTCGGGCAGTACCGTCGATCGTGCCATCGATATCAAGCTCTTCGGCGGCCCCTTGCCGAGCAAAGCGGCGCAGGCGGCGAAGGGCAACCTTGATGTTGCGCGTGCCAAGCTCGACCGTGTCATCGAGGTTCCTGTACTCTCTCTTTTCCCAGACCTTGACGGCGCGGCCCTGCTTTCCGGGGCCTCCGATGCGGACGCCTTCAGGATTGTAGCCGCCATGCCCGAAGGGACTGGTGCCGCCGGTACCGATCCACTTGCTTCCCCCCTCGTGTCGCTCCTTCTGTTCGTCGAGGCGCTGCTTGAGGGTCTCCATGAGCTTTTCGAAGCCACCAAGGGCTTCGATTTCAGCCTTTTCCTCGTCTGTCAGAAACTTCTGATTGAGCAGGGACAGCCAGTCTTCGGGAAGGGAAGTGGCCAGGTCACTGCCCGCTGGGCTACCCTCCAGGCCTTTGAATACCTTGCCAAAGACCTGGTCGAATCGATCAAAATGCTTCTCGTCCTTGACGAGGATGGCTCTCGAAAGATGGTAGAAGTCGTCGATCCTGTTGTTGGCGATACCCTTGTCCATGGCTTCCATGAGATGCAGCCACTCCTTCATCGACACCGGAACCCTGGCGTCTTTCAGGGCGGTGAAGAAGGGTATCAACATATAAACGGGCCGGGGTTCATGGTCTGACCGACAGTATAGACTGCCGGCCAGGGTGTCGGAACCGCTATTCGACTGCAATAGGTTTGCAAAAAAGGCCAAGACCTTTCACGGCTGATCGATTGTCCGGAGACGCCGCAGGCCCCGAGCGCGTAACCGTTGCCCTAAAAGCAATGGCGGTTCCACCTCAGATACCTCCAGAGTGCGAATCCCTGGCACCGGCCCAAAGAGGGGAGGGTCAGGGGCGCATCATGATGAACTCATCATCCATCCAGCTGCCGACTGGATACTGATAGTCCCCCACTTTTTCGAAGCCGTGAGCTGCATAGAGGGCCTGTGCGCGTCTATTGCCGCTCCAGACGCCGATCCATAAAGGACCGGCGGTATGAGCCTGCATCCAGTCCAGACTTTCTGCGAGCAGGCGTGAACCAATACCCAGACCCTGTGCGGACCGGGACACATAAAGACGCCGCAGTTCGGCATGTTCATGAGAAGCCTGCGGATGGGGGAGGGTATTGGGCCCAGCATTGGCAAAGGCAACGAGCCCGAGATCCGTTTCGGCAACCCACCAGACAGCCTCTGGTTCTGCCAGTTTTGTGGTCATGGCAGCCGGGGAGAAGCTATCGTTCAGATATGTCTCGAGATCCTTGGCCGGATAGGGAATGCCAAAGCCTTCGACAAAGGTGTCAATGAAGGTCTGGCGCCCGAGCCGGCCAATGGCCTCTGCATCCTGCGATCGGGCTTCACGAATCTGAACATCCATCATTATCGGCGAATACACCGACAAGGATCGGGCGTCATCTGTATCGGTTTCTCCCATTCCAGCGTGCAGGGACAGGCTTCATCAGGACGATCCTGTCGCCTAGTCGCTTGTGTCAGCCTGCTCAGGCGTCTACCACCCGGGCGGCACCGGCAGCTTGCTGAAGCCTAGTTATTGCGCAAGGGAGGATTGAGGGACGTCAACGACAGCTCTGTCGCTGCAGCCTTGGGCCATGACCTTAGTTAAAGCCTCTTCTGAAAACGCCGCAAAGCCCGCGCCTGGTTATTCCGGCGCGATCATTCTCACGCGGCATGGCAAGCCGGTATTGTCGCGAGACTGTCTTCTGACGGCTCAGGCCTACGGGCTCTGGTGGGCCGAATATGAGCGACTGGGTCTGTTTCCCGGCCAATCGGCCCCGGAGGGCCTGGCGCGTGTTGTCAGCAAGGCTGAAGTGTTGATTTCCTCCAGTCGGCTTCGCGCCCGGGAATCGGCTGCACTTGCGGCAGGGGGAAGAGACGTTGAGGTCGATTCCCTATTTATCGAGGCTCCGCTTCCAGCTCCGCCCTTCCCCTCCTGGATCCGCTTTTCGCCCCGTATCTGGGGGGTGGTGTCGCGTTTTTGGTGGCATGTCTTTGATCACCATTGCGGTCAGGAAACCCGGGCCGAGGCTGAAAGACGGGCATGGGCTGCCGCAGACAGGGTCACACAGGCTGCGAGTGGGGGGCGAGACGTGGTCGTTTTCGCCCACGGCTATTTCAACCATATGGTCGGCGCGGCGCTGAAGTCACAAGGCTGGAAGATAACGCGTAATGAGGGGTTCAAATACTGGTCCCAGCGGCGTTTTGAGAAACGCTGATCATTGCGGAGTGATCCCCCTGTCCCTTTTTCAGCCCCTTTTCGTGTTTCAGTCTCCTTTCGCAAGCCGGGATCGGGCTCTGGCCCCGCTCCTGATCCTGAGCCTGGCCTTGGGGCTTGTGTCACTGCCCGTTCCCGGGATGGCCCGCCCCACCCAGAATTCCGGTCTGGAACAGACGCTTGATACGACGACTATCCTGGCTCAGGTCGTGGTCGAGACATCGGCGGGCGATATTGTTATAGCCCTGGATACCAAAGCCCCCATCACGTCGGCCAATTTCCTGCGCTATGTCGATGAGGGGCGGCTGGATGGAACCGACTTTTACCGTTCCATGGTCATTTCTCCAGGTACGGGTCTTGTCCAGGGGGGAACAGCAAACCAGCCAGACCGTGTCCTTGCCCCTATCGCGCACGAAGCCACCCATGTTTCTGGCCTGACCCATAGAGATGGCGCGGTTTCAATGGCCCGCAATGAGCCTGGCTCGGCCACAGGGGATTTCTTCATCATCGTCGGTGATGTGAGCAGTCTGGATGCCAACAGGCTGTCTGCAGGAGATCCCGGCTTTGCCGTGTTTGGCCACATTACACAGGGCATGGAGATTGTCCGTGGGATCCTGGCCTCACCGACCTCTCCAACGCAAGGAGAGGGGTTTCTGCGGGGTCAGATGCTGGATCCACCTATCCGCATCCTATCGGTGCGACGCGCTGCCACGCCGCCTTCGCCCCTGGCCGATTGACGCTATGGATTGGCGAGGGCGGGATTGGCGTTGAACCTGAGACCTCGGCCGCCTAAGGATCAGAACCATGACTAGTGTCGCACCTGCACCCGCTGATCTGAGTTTTGAAGACGCGCTTGCGCGCCTTGAAGCCATCGTCTCGCGCCTGGAATCCGGCCAGGCCCCTCTTGAAGAATCCATCAGCCTTTATGAAGAGGGTGCGGCTCTGAAGGCGCATTGTGAAGCCCGCCTTAGGTCAGCTCAGCTGCGCGTCGAGAAGATCGTCGTCGGCAGTGATGGTAGTGCACGCGGCCTCGAACCGGCCGAGTTCGGCTGATGGTTTTGGGGCTTGAAGCACCCTTGGCACCAGAGGTCGCCCTCGCTGATTTTTTGAAGCTGGATGTGCGTATCGGTCGCGTCGTTAAGGTCGAGCCCTTTCCCGAGGCGAAAAAGCCGGCATTCAAGCTGACGCTTGATTTCGGGCCGTCGATAGGCATCAAACGATCGTCAGCCCAGATTACCAGGCACTATAGCCTCAGCCAGCTGCAGGACCGGCTGGTTGCCGCCGTCGTCAATCTTCCTCCACGTCAGATCGGCCCTTTTCTCTCGGAGGTTTTGACGCTCGGTTTTCCAGATGCTGATGGCGAGGTCGTTCTGGTTGGCGTTGATCGGGATGCTGTCATTGGCGGGAGGTTATTCTGAGCTTGTTTCCGCGAGCCGCTAATTCGCCTGAGCAGGCCGTGATCGACCGCGTAGCTGAGGTTGCGGACCTGGTTACCGTGGCGCTCGATAGACTGCTGCCAAGGGGGGAGGGGCCTGAGTCAAGGTTGACCGAGGCCATGCGCTATGCGGCGCTTGGACCGGGCAAGCGGCTACGCCCTTTCTTTGCTCTGGAGGCCGGGCGTCTGCTTAATGCTGATGAGGGCGCTGTCTTGCGCGCGGCCTGTGCCCTTGAGTGCATCCATGCCTATTCGCTGGTCCATGACGACCTGCCCTGTATGGATGACGATGATATGCGCCGCGGTCGTCCCACTGTGCATCGACAGTATGACGAGGCCACCGCTGTCCTTGCGGGCGATGCCTTGCAAAGTGCCGCCTTCGAGATCGTTCTGGACGAGGACACCCATGATGCGGCTGATATCCGATGCGAGCTTGCCGGTCGGCTTGCACGGGCATCGGGAGCTCGCGGAATGGCAGGTGGCCAGATGATCGATCTCGTGGGCGTACGTGAGGACCTGGGCGGCGTTGCGCGCATGCAGAGACTGAAGACCGGTGCCTTGTTCGCCCATGCCTTTGAGATCCCCATCATCATCGCCAGAGCCCGCGAGTCCCATAGGAATGCATTGATGAGTTTTGCCCATGATATCGGGCTTGCCTACCAGATTGTGGATGACCTTCTTGATGCCGAAGGCTCTGCCGAAGAGATGGGCAAGGCTGCCGGAGGCAAGGATGCGACTCTGGGCAAGACCAATTTCGTGACCCTGCTAGGTGTCGACCAGGCACGCCAGAGGGTCGCCCATCTTGCCGATCAGGCTCGTGCGCACCTGGACATGTTTGGTTCGGACGCGGAAAATCTCAAGGCGAGCGTGGACTTCGTGCTAAACCGAAGGTCCTGAACCGCGTACAGTTACGCCCAAAGGCTCTCCATCCCAGCCGTAATGGCCAAGAGTTACCCGTTGATGCCCGCTACTCCGCTTCTTGATAAGGTCAATTTCCCCGCTGACTTGCGGAAGTTTGACCTCCCGTTGCTACGTCAGCTTGCTGATGAACTCCGGGCAGAAACCATAGATGCCGTGTCCATGACAGGTGGCCATCTTGGTGCAGGGCTGGGTGTGGTCGAACTGACGGTAGCCCTGCATCACGTCTATGATACGCCTGAAGACATCCTGATCTGGGACGTTGGTCATCAATGCTACCCGCACAAGATACTCACGGGGCGACGGGATCGGATTCGTACGCTGCGGATGGGGGGAGGCTTGTCTGGCTTCACCAAGCGCAGTGAGAGCCAGTATGATCCATTCGGTGCTGCCCATGCCTCGACATCCATAAGCGCAGCGCTGGGTTTCGCTGCGGCGCGCGAGCAGAAGGGCGGCTCAAACCGCGTCGTTGCCGTGATCGGCGATGGTTCCATGTCAGCTGGAATGGCCTATGAGGCCATGAACAACGCTGCCGAGACAGCCGGTCAGCTGACGGTGATCTTGAACGACAACGACATGTCGATTGCGCCCCCCGTCGGCGGGATGAGTGCCTACCTGGCCAAACAGGTGTCAGGCGGCGCCTATCAGAACTTCAGAAAGTTCGGCAAGAAGGTCGCCCAGCACATGCCGCGCCCCTTCAGGAACGCGGCCCGCAAGGCCGAAGAATACGCTCGAGGCATGGTCGTGGGCGGTACATTGTTCGAGGAGCTTGGCTTCTATTACGTCGGGCCCGTAGACGGCCACGATCTCGATAATCTCGTGCCGATCCTTCGCAACGCCGCAGCCATTACGGACCGTCCTGTTCTCGTTCACGTTGTCACCCAAAAGGGCAAGGGCTATGCACCGGCTGAATCCAGTTCGGACAAGCTTCATGCCGTCGTCAAGTTCGATGTCGTCTCTGGTAAACAGGCCAAGGCGATATCCAACGCCCCCAGCTACACCAAGGTTTTCGGCACGGAGCTCATCAAGCGTGCCGCGCTCGATCCCACCATCGTTGCCATAACCGCCGCCATGCCATCAGGCACGGGCCTTGACCTGTTTGGCCAGGCTTTTCCTCATCGTACCTATGATGTCGGTATTGCCGAACAGCACGCAGTAACCTTTGCCGCTGGCCTTGCTGCAGACGGAATGAAACCTGTCTGTGCCATTTATTCGACCTTCCTGCAGCGGGGTTACGATCAGGTCGTGCACGATGTTGCCATCCAGTCCCTGCCGGTCCGGTTTGCCATGGACAGGGCAGGTCTGGTCGGCGCTGATGGCGCAACCCATGCCGGTTCCTTTGACATCGGGTTTATGGGCGCCTTGCCAGGTATGGTCCTGATGGCAGCCTCTGATGAGGCTGAGCTGGCGGCAATGATTGCAACCTCACTCCAGATTGATGATCGACCTTCTGCCTTCCGTTATCCGCGCGGAGATGGTGTGGGGGTTGAGGTGCCTGAGTTGGCTGCGCCACTGGAAATTGGCAAGGGTCGGATAGTGCGAGAAGGCACTACAGTGGCTCTGCTGTCTCTGGGTACGCGCTTGCAAGAGACGCTCAAGGCTGCCGATCTGCTGGCTGCGCGCGGCGTCTCTGCAACCGTCGCCGATGCGCGCTTTGCAAAACCGCTTGATGCGGACCTGATCCTGCGCCTTGCGCGTGAGCACGAGGCCCTCATCACCATCGAAGAAGGTGCAATGGGTGGTTTTGGAGCCTTTGTTCTTCAGCTTCTAGCGGGCCGGGGGGCACTTGATGCAGGGCTCAGGGTACGGACGCTGAATCTTCCCGATGTCTTCCAGGACCAGGACAGTCCAGCGGCCATGTATGCGGCTGCCGGTCTCAATGCCGAGCAGATTGCGGCTTCGGCCCTCGCCGCCTTGGGTATCGACAGCGTTCGCGGGGCGGTAAGGGCCTAGGAAGAGTGGCCCTCCGCTTGGCTGGATCTGTGCTTCGAGGCTCAATCTTTAGGCAGGCCAGTCCAGGCTAATGCAGGACCGAGGCGTGGATGCGGGGTCGAGCCTGTCGGCCAGTTCACCTGTCAAGTGCCAGGCTGGACATAGGGGTAGGCGGAGAAAAACTCGCGTTCATCTCCTCTGGGATCATCGACCATTCGGGTATCTGTATCGAACAGCATCGTCTGGCGCCGGGGGAGTTGATAGCGATCCCAGTGCACAGCTCCGGAATGGTTCGGATCGCCGGTTCTGGCCAGGCTGATGAAGGCTGAGCTCATTTGGTTGGATACACGCTGTGCTCCCGGGCCACGCGTGCGTGAACTGGTGGCTTCGACATTATCAAACACCAGGGGAATGTCGGCAGTATGATAGGCACCCGTTCGACCCGAGGGCATCGTGGCTGCGAAGTCGAGCTGATAAACCCATGCCGGTGAACCGGCCTTGGCCCGCTCCTCGGCCTCGATGATGGCACCACGCCAGGAACGGCCAGCCGTGGTTGCTCCGATCAGAACCTGGTCTGGCGACCACTCAGGTCTCATCCTGCGATAGGCGGCAATGATGACCGCCGGATCGGCATCGATGCGCATGACGGCCGGGGTCATGCGGTGCACCAGCGTATCCCAGGTCAGGTTGGCATTGGCCGGATCATTGCCCAAGAACCCAAGGGTCTCCTCGCGCGTATTGCCAATGATCATTGGAATGTGAGCCCCAACCGGAGAGGCCCTGGGATAGAAGGGATGGTGGGTCAGGGTGCGCGTGTCGAGCACAGGTCCAAAGTAAAGGCTGCCGAAGCCAAGAATGGGGTCCTCGACGCTCGTGGCTTCAAGCAGGGCCTGGACAGGCATGGCTAGGGCCTCGTGGGCACGCTGTGGCGTCAGTCCAAGCGCGCGCAGCCAGGTTTC
>JBFZCB010000194.1:0-4327 GCA_041308165.1 Caulobacterales bacterium | reverse complement strand
GACTTGCCCTGGCTGCCTATCATGCGGGTCCTGCGCGAGTTGCCAGGGCGGGCAGGGAGCCCTCTATTCCGCAGACGGAGCACTATGTCCGCACCGTCATTGACTGTTTTCTGGCGCTGACGGCCGGTCGTTCCATCAACAGCGCCCGTGAGTGCACATCGCCCGCAGATAGACGCTGAGGCGGGCATGAGCTGTCAGGCGTGCCAATGTTCAGGATATCAGGTCGGGGGCCCTTGGCCTCCTGAAGGAACAGGGCCTGGACCCTGACCCCGGGTGGTCAGAAAACGGGACTTCTGGCCTGACCGGTCCGGGGTCCAGACAGGTGACTAGGCAGTTCGGGCAGACCCTGCATCCGGCGAAGCATGTCGCGGCTGTCATCGCGGCCAGCGGCCGAAACACGCGGACTGCGGCAGACCCTCACCGGGAAACGAGAGCCCGTTACGGGTTCCATTCTGCAAATTTGTTCGGGTGCCGCTTCCTCTTCCGCAGTCAGTGGCGCGCGGATGTTGGTCCCGGCGCTGACTGCGGCCGACTGTGTCTGAGGCGGTGCATTATGGGCCCCCGGCAGGGTGGCCTGAGAGAGAAGGCCTGCGAACAGTAGGGCAGAAAACATGGCGACGGTCCCAGGATCAAGACGATTTGCCCTGTGACTATCGGTGACCTGACCGTCTGGTGTCAAATCATGGCCGGACGAAAATGGAACTGTCGATCAGCCTGCCCGTTGACCCTGACCCTTCCTCACGGCATGGGCTTTCAATGAAACTTAGTGTCCGTTCAGAGTTAGTGTATCGGTTTGATCCTCCCACGGACGCCATCTACCAGATCATGGTCGCGCACTGGCCGGGACAGGTCATTCTGAGCGAGAGGCTGACCTCCAGCCCGACGGTCGAGTTCCAGGAAGATCTTGACGCGGATTTCGGTGCCCGGACCCTCAGGGGGCACCTGGAGGGTGTCGTGTCCCTGATCTATGAGGCGACCGTCGACAATGGCGTCCTTCAGGGACTGCCCTGCGGTGTCTCCCAGCATGACTGGAACGATCTGCCAGCCGAGGTCCTGACCTATACCCGCCCCAGCCGCTACTGCCCCTCGGACCAGTTTGGCCGTTTCGTGCAGAGAACCTTTGGAGATACCTCGGGTGGCGAGCGGGTGCTGGCCATCCTCCACTGGATCCGTGACAACATCGATTATGAGCACGGTGTCTCCGACACCGAGACCACGGCAGCGCGGACCTTCATTGACCGGGCGGGCGTGTGTCGTGATTTCACACACCTGGGCATTACCCTGTGCCGGGCTTCGGGCATTCCGGCCAGGGCCGTGAGCGCCTATGCGCACCTTCTGGACCCGCCTGACTTTCATGCCATCTTCGAGGTCTATCTCGATGCCGGCTGGTGGCTGGTCGATCCCACGGGACTTGCCCCGATTGAGGGATTGGTCCGCATCGCCTGTGGCCGCGATGCCGCCGACATCGCCTTTCTCACCACACAGGGCAGCTGTGAGCTCGTTCGTCAGTCCGTTACCGTCAGGCCTGGCTAAGCGACAAGGCCCTGTCGCGGTTAAGGGTTGCTGGCGCGAAAGGCGTCAATGAAATCGAGCTGTCGCAGGAGACGGTTGCGCGGATCAACAAGGATATGGGCCTGAGCCCGAACATCGAAGGTCTGGCCACCGTCCTGCATGTCCAGGACGCGGATCTCGCCATCGATCTCGACCTCGACAGGCATTGGAAACGGGCCCGGCGTATCGGCCCATGTGAGGGTGGCTCCATGTCCGGATCGCGTCAGGACTAAGCGGGGCAGGGCGGCCTGGTAGACATAGGCATTGAAGAACCAGTTGAGATCGCGACCCGCTTCGAGATTGACGAGGTCGATGAACTCCCGCGTGGACCTGTAGAGCGGCCGAAAATTGCCGGGCTCTGGATCGACCCGTCCATAGACAAGCCGGCGAAGGCTCCGAAAGAAGGCTTCGTCTCCGATCAGCAGCCTCAGAGAATGGGCGACCAGGGCCCCCTTGTAGTAGAGATCAATGCCCGGGCCGGTCGCCGCCTCATAGACGGTTCCTGAATCCCGCGGTTGGCCTGACACAAGCGCAAAGCGATTGATCAGGCTCTTTCTCATCTCTTCGAGTTCGGCCTCCATATATCGGTCGCCATTGAGCCAGCGCGCATAAAGGGGTTGCATATAGGTGCCGAGCCCCTCGTGCAGCCACATGTCGTCCCAGTTCTCATTGGTCATCTGGTTGCCAAACCACTCATGGGCCAGCTCATGTTGCAAGAGCCAGTCATAGCCTCGACCGTCCAGACGGTAGGCATTTCCGTAGGCATTGATGGTCTGATGTTCCATGCCCAGGTGGGGGGTCTCGACTATACCGACCTTTTCATCCGCAAACGGGAAGGGGCCGATGGTCGCCTCGTAGAAGTCCAGCATGGGGGTCAGTTCGGCAAAAAGGGCCTCAGGTGCACCCTTAGGGGCCGTCGGCAGGTGCCAGAACCGCAAGGGCAGGCGATTGCCGAAGCGGGACTGATATTCGCCCGCCAGCTCAACATAGGGGCCGATGTTGAGGGCAATGGCATAGGTGCCTGCATCGCGTGCGGTCCAGCTCCAGGTCGTGGTTCCGTCCGCATTGTCCGTCTTCGAAACGAACCGTCCGTTGGACGGGGCTGACAGACCGTCTGGCACCGTGATGTGCAGGTCGATCCGGTCCGGCTCGCCCATGGGATGGTCGATACAGGGCCAGAACAGATCGCACCCTTCACCCTGGACGGCCGTGGCGATCCAGGGCTTGCCGTCCGGTGTCTTGGACCAGACAAATCCGCCGTCCCAGGGAGGGTTTCTGGCCACATGTGGCTGACCCTCCCAGGCCAGACCTATCGTGAAGGCCTGGCCCTGCATGCGCTCCCGATCGAAGGGGATGGTGAGGCGGCCCCCATCAGTCTTCCAGCCGCTGTCCTGGGCGATATCAATCCCGTCAAGCGAGACGGACCCGATCCTGAAGACGGCATCCAGTTCCAGATGCATCTGGTCGATATCTGCAAGGGTCGTGAACTCAAGTCGGGCTGACCCCTGGATCCGCCGGTCTTCGGGAAAGACGCGGATCGCAAGGTCAGCCCGGTCAAATCTGATACTCTGCTGCTCGGGGGTACGAGGCGTGCCCGTCGAAAGGGTGAAGGGTGTCGTGACCGGCTGCTGGGCCACGGTCGCCGAAACCGCACCGGGCAATCCCAGGGCCGCATACAGGCACAGAATGCCCAGAATCCGGCCGGGCCGCATCCGGCCGAGCTGCATCCGGACGGGCCGCGTCCGGCTCATTGTGAATGTCCAAAGAACTCCATGGGCCTCAATATGTCGGGCGCAGGCCTGTTGGACGAGTCAAAAAAATCCGGACGCGCCGGGTCAGGCTCTCCTTTGGCCCGGAGGTCTTCAGCGGCCTGTGATATCGCCCAGCGAAAACCGGTAGGCCAGCCGCTCAAGGGGTGCCGGGTTGCCGGTCTCATAGGTGTCCACCTTGACCTCGCCACTTCCAGAAATCGTCAGGACCCGGAACATGGGGGTGTGACGGGTCTCGTCGGGGATCTTGGTACGCTCGAGTGCGGGTATGTGCAGATAATGGACCCGGCCAATCTGCTTGGAATGGTCGACCCGGTCCATGTCCATGTGAAGATCGCCCGAGATCACGGCCGAGAGGTTGGGCTGGGCAATAACCTCGCTGAAGCGGGGGTTTGCGACGCCTTTTTCGGCGTTCTCGGGATAGACGCCGACCTGAGCCCCGTGAACGACCAGAAAGACGGGTTTTGGGGCCGCCGCCCGCAACTGCTCGACGATCCAGTCCACGCCTGCGTCATTGAAATCCCGACCGAGGTCCGGCGAGGCATAGACCATGACCACAGGGCCCCGATCCTGCACATAGCGGGTGGCTGTCACCTCGGGGTTCCAGCGGCGGGCATAGTCCAGATAGCGTTCAACCGTTGCGCCATGTTCCTCATTGCCCATGATCGGGAAGAAGGGGCGGGTCAGGCGATGCAGGGCAGGGGTTACATTGTCGTATTGGACCACAGTGCCCTTGTGGGCGAGATCGCCGACCCCGACCACAAAGTCGATCCGTCCCGAGGCTGCGAGACCGTTCACATCCTCAACCGCGGCTATGACGCCCGGAAAGAGGGGATCGGGCTTTGGCTCTGCATCGCCCAGGACGGCAAAGCGAAGGCTGACGCTATCCCTAGCCATGATGTCAGGGCTGGCGCAGCCAAGCAGGAGCGCAGACGCCGCGAGGGCGGTGGCGAAGGCTGTGCGAAGTCCTGAAAACATGGTGCTAAATTCTCCGGTCTTGAAGTTGC
>JBFZCB010000193.1:0-9537 GCA_041308165.1 Caulobacterales bacterium | reverse complement strand
GATTACGACCACTCTGGGTCGCGATGTGGCCATGCTTGCGGCGATCGCCGACCAGGTTGAGGGGGATGCCTATTCGGTCCAGGAACGCAGGGATCCACGGCGGCGCTGGGCTATCACGCCGATTCCAAACCGGGAGGTTCGACTTCAGGCGGCAAAATCGCTCTCTGATAGACCAATGGTGCCTTCGGCAGAGGATGCAATGGTACTGTTCTCTGCCGCTCACACTGGATACGGCCTGGGTGTGTCTGGCGGACGGGCGTCTGCGCCCTTCACGCCGGTTGTAGCCCGCGCGCTCTCCATTGCGGCCTTGGCCGCTTTGGGTGCCGCGGGAGAGGACCAGCGTACCAATACCGAGATACTCATCAATGACCCGAGCAACCAGTTCTGTTTCGACATGTCCAAGCTGAACCTGTTCCAATGTCTGGCGGCTTCGCGGCCAAGCTATGAGGACATGTTCTGTATCGGGCGTCATATCGTACGGGACCTGGCTACCTGCGCCACGTCTGCCGTGGGCGCTGCACCGGCGCAGGCGACCGTTACCTCCACTCTCGTTCCCGCCCAGGGGCCTGTGTCGGCGACGGCGTCGCTTAATGCCACGCCGGCAGGTAGCAACTGAGGCTGGCCTGTGTAATCCGGGTTGCTCCAGAGCTCTGGCAAACCAGAGGATTGCGTCCTGTCAGGCTCTGACAAACGGGTATGGCGGCATCAAAGGCTAGGCCATTGCGATACAGGCGGTTGCGCAAGCCGGGTCGAGCGTGTAATAGCCCGCGCTCTTGAATTCGTGGGTTTCCACCCCGCCTGCGCGGGCCGATTTCCGGCGCAGGCGTTTTTGTTGTTGAGGCGAGCCAGATGGCCGAGATCATTCTGAACGTGGACGTCCGTGGTGGCGTTGGCACCGGCAACGCACGCGCCGCCCGCCGGGCTGGCGCTGTGCCGGGTATTCTCTACGGTGGCGGCAAGGCCCCGGTTGCCCTTTAGGGGAAAGAGAAGGACTTCCGCAAGTCGCTCGACACGGGCCGGCTGCGGGGACACCTGGTGACGCTCAAGTACGGCAGCGAGACCCAGCCGGTCATCGCCAAGGATGTCCAGTTCGATCCGGTAACGGACCGCCCGCTGCACTTTGACCTGATGCGCGTTGATGAAACGGCGCCGGTCAAGATCGATATCGCCGTCCACTTCGCCAATGCTGACGAGGCTCCTTTCTCGCGTCAGGGCGGCTCGCTCGAAGTGGTTCGCCACACGGTCGAAATCCTGGTCCGTGCCGATCAGATCCCGGAGGAACTGATTGTCGACCTCAAGGGGCGCCAGATCGGTGACACCATCCGTATGTCGGACATCGCCCTGCCAAAGGGGGCTTCTGCCACAATCACCGACCGTGATTTCGTGATCGCGACGATCAAGAATTCATCAGCGGGTCAGTCGGAAGCGGCTCAGGGCGCATCGGAAGACTAGTCACCGAAGGTGGCGCACAGTTGAAGGGCCCCGTCCGGCTTGCCGGGCGGGGCCTTGTCTTGCTCAGAGTGCGCCTTGCGCGTTAGGGGTTGTCTGAGGCGTTGCGACCGTGAGGATTGCGTCTTCATGCCTCTCTGCTGGCGACAGAGGCTTTCCAGTCCATCCGGATTAATCGATCCATTGTCATGATCATCATCGCAGGCCTGGGCAATCCGGGCGCAAAATACGAAAAGAACCGGCACAATATTGGGTTCATGGCGGTAGACGCGATCGCAGGACGCTGGCGCTTCGGGCCGGAGCGAGCAAAGTTCCAGTCCGTGATTTCCGAAGGCGAGGTCGCCACAGCTCACGGGCCCGTAAAGGTGCTCCTGATGAAACCCCAGACCTTCATGAATGAAAGTGGTCGTGCGGTGGGAGAGGCCGCACGTTTCTACAAGGTCGGACCTCAGAACATCATCATCTTCCATGACGAGATTGATCTCGCGCCAGGGCGTTTTCGCATGAAGACTGGAGGGGGGGCTGCCGGACAGAACGGTGTGCGCTCCCTTATCAGTCATCTTGGAGCGGAGTTTCGCAGAGCCCGTATGGGGGTGGGGCACCCGGGCGAGTCCCATCTGGTGATGCCGCATGTTCTTGGAGATTTTCACAAGGCCGAGCGGCCCTGGCTAGAGGCCTTGCTCAACGCCTGTGCTGATGCCCTGCCTTTTGCCCTGGAAGGCCAGGACGAGCGCTATCAGGGCGAGGTTATGCGGTTGGCACCAGCGCCCAAGTTTAGTCCGCGTCAGCAGGCTCGCGGGGACGGCTGATTGGTCGCGCTTCCCTTCCGGTCCTGCTGGCGCTAATCGCAACCTGTGACCCGCTCTGGTGCTGACAACTGGTCGATTGCCCGCTCGCTGTCCTTTCTGGCAGCGGTCTTCGCCATTGTGTTTGGCAGTCTGGCTCCGTCGGCCGCGCTCGCTGCAGCCCGGTCCGGTGTGCCCCTGATCATATGTTCGGCGGCTGGACCGCAGCGGATCGCGGTCGACACCTCGGGAAACCCAACTGAGGATCGCTCCGCCCCCGGTGCAAAATGTGCAGCCTGCCTGCTGGCCGTGGTTGCTGACCTTCCCCAGCCGCCCCGTCTGGTCAAGGCAGCTCTACCCACGGCTCATCCTGCTACCGGGCTCGCTGTGGCTGCAAACTACCGTCTGCCCCCTGCACGAGCGCCGCCGCGTCCCCCTTCCACAGCTCCCCCTACCGCCTGAACAGACTTCGGTAACGACCCATAGGCGCTGCGCGATCTTTCGCGCGCGCGCGTTCGATTTTGTTTCAGGATCTCCCTTTCATGCGATCATTAATGTCTGCAGCTCCGGCTGCCTTCCTCTGCGCGCTCGCGGCGCCGAGTCTTGCCCATGCCGTCCCCCAAAACAGCTCCCCGTTCAGTGCTCAGGGGCCTGCGGTTGACCTCGGAGAGGTCATCGTGACCGGTGCCCGAAACCCTGAAGACCCTCCTGTGGTTGCCGAGGCCCGTGCTCGCCTCTCTCGTACGCCGGGAGCGGTCGCGGTCGTATCGGCCGAAAGTCTTGTAACCCGCTATGCGCCGAATATTGCCGACATGCTCCGCGATGTGCCGGGCGTCTATGCGCAAAAGAAGTGGGGGGGCGATGTCCGCATCTCCATCCGGGGATCAGGCATAGGCAACGCCAACCACCTCAGGGGACTTCTGGTTTCCCAGGATGGCATTCCCTTCAATGAGGCCGATGGCTTCGGTGACGTCCAGATGGTGGATCCGCTGCTGGCCCGGTTCACTGAAGTCTACAAGGGCGGCAATGCCTTGCGGTTCGGAGGGGCTCTTCTTGGAGGGGCCGTCAATCTGGTGACACCCAATGGCCGTACCCTTGAGGAGACCGCAAGTCTGCGTGTCGACTTCGGCTCCTGGCAGACGGGGCGTCTGCATGCACAGGTTGGTGGGGTCAGCGGTAACTGGGATGGGTTTCTGGGGATGACGGGAGCCACAGCCGAGGGCTGGCGCCAGAACTCGGAAGGCCAGCAGCAGTATGTCACCGCCAACATAGGCCGCAGTTTTGGAGACGACAGAGAGGCTCGCCTGATTGTTCAAGGGGCCTATATTCACCAGGATATTCCCGGTTCCCTCACCCTGACACAGGCTCTCGCCACCCCCGTTTCGGCCAGCCCCGTCAATGCCGCCAACGCCTACCAGCGAGACTACGCCTCGGTTCGCACGACCCTGTCGACCCGCTGGCGGATGTCACAGACCCTGCTGTTCGAGGGAGCCGTCTACGGCACCTGGAAGGATCTTCATCATCCGATCTTCCAGGTGATTGACCAGCAGAGCCGCAACTTTGGAGCTTTTGGTCGGCTGGATTGGGAAGGGAGCCTGTTCGGTCTGAGGGCCGATGCCTTTGGGGGGCTCTGGTATCGCCTGGGGGACCTGGATGCCCAGCAGTTCATCAATGTGCGCGGTTCAAGTGGCAACAGGACAGCAAAGGCCCGTCAGAATGCCCGGGCCCTGGACGTCTTTGGCGAGGGGCGGTTGTTCGTTACCGAGCGGCTGGCCCTGGTTGCCGGCGGATCCTTCGGTCGGGCAGAGCGTGACTTTGAGAGATTTGCCCTGCCTGGGGTAGGGGGGACCTTCGACCAGACACTTAAAAAGGACTATGAGTGGTTTGCACCTAGGGTCGGTCTTCTTTGGGAGAGTGAGGCCGGCTCGCAAGCCTTCGCCAATCTGACCCGTTCCTTTGAACCGCCGAACTTCGGGTCCATGTCCCCTACTGTTGGTGGCTTTGCCCCTGTGGACGCGCAGGAGGCCTGGACGCTTGAGGCGGGCTTGCGTGGCCGGACGGACCGGTTTTCCTGGGATCTGGTCGCCTATCGTGCCGAACTGGACAATGAGCTCCTGAACTTTGTGGTCAATCCTGCACTTGGCATCCCGGCGGCCACCTTCAATGCTGGGCCGACGATTCATCAGGGTATCGAGGCCGGTCTGGACTGGAGATTTGCTCCCGGCTGGAGACTGCGCCAGACCTATACGCTATCGGATTTCTTTTTCGAGAATGATCGCATCTATGGCGACAATGATCTGCCGCTTGTGCCGCCCCATCTGTATCGGGCCGAGTTGCGATACGATCATCCTTCCGGTTGGTTCATTGCACCGGCCGTGGAAACGACGCCCTCGGATACCTGGGTCGATTATCGCAATACACTGAAGGCCCCGGGCTATACGGTGGTCAATCTGGGCCTGGGCTGGAAGGTCGATAAGAGATCAAGTCTGTTTATCGACGCTCGCAACCTGTTAGACGAGCGTTACGTGTCTAACTTCAATGCTGTAGTGGACGCGCGCACCGCCTCCACGGCTGTATTCTGGCCCGGAGAAGGGGTGTCAGCCTTCGTTGGCATCAGGGTTGCACTCTGATGGCCGGCAAGCTGACCACAGGGGCGGCCGAAGCCGCTCCCACGCCACTGTCAGGCAGCTACCGGGTGATCTGGCGCTGGCATTTCTATGCCGGCGTTCTGGTCCTGCCGATTCTCATGCTGATGGCCCTGACAGGAGGGCTCTATCTGTTCAAGGCCGAGTTCGACGATCTTGCCTATCGTGAACTGGCCAGGGTTGAGGCGCGTGCGGGTATGGCCTCGCCAGACCGCTGGGTCGCGGCGGCCCAGGCGGGAACGGGAGGGCGTGTGACCAGTGTCACAGTTCCCGATCGCCCGGACGAGGCCGTAAGGCTGGCCATCAGCCTGCCCGACGGATCCAAAACGCTCGCCTTCGTCGATCCTCATGATGCCCAGCTGACGGCGGTGACCCCTGCACAAGGGTTTATGGAGACTGTGAAAAAGCTGCACAGCCTGTCTCTGATCGGGACCTGGGCCAACTACATCGTCGAAATCGTGGCGGGTTGGACGCTGATCCTGGTCGCGACGGGGATCTATATGTGGTGGCCCCGGCGACGCGACGTTGGTGTCGTGAGCCTGAAAGCCCGGGATACAGCGCGTCGACCCTTTTGGCGTGATGTCCATGCCCTGACCGGTCTCTATGCTGGGGGCGTCATCGCCTTCCTGGCCCTGACCGGCATGCCCTGGTCGGCGGTCTGGGGCGAGCAGGTCATGGGTGCCGTCCGAGAAAGCTCTTGGGGCCGACCGCCAGCGCCGGTCTCCGGACGCTGGCAACGGGCCAGTGATCATGCGGGCCATGCAGACCATCCACAAGGGACGGGCTGGACACTTGAGGGCAGGGTTGCGTCGGCGATGACGGATGGAACCCGCCCGAGCTTGGCCAAGGTCGTTCAGACGGCGCAGGCCCGAGGCATGGCACGCCCCTTCAGCATCTCCATCCCGGCAAGCCCCGAACTGGCCTATACGGTTACGCACCAGCCCCTCCAGGTCGAGAACACGCGCTCGCTCTATGTCGACGCCGGCAGCGGGGCGGTCATGGCGGACATCGGCTATGCCCAGTTCGGTGCAGCCGGTCAGGCGGTCGAATGGGGCATAGCCGTGCATCAGGGGACCCAATATGGCTGGATCAACCGCTATGTCATGCTGGGAGGCTGTATTGCGGTCTGGATCCTGGCCATCAGTGGACTGATCATGTGGTGGATACGCCGCCCGAGGGGGCGCTTGGGCCCTGATTGGGGGGCTCCTGTTGCACCACCCGGACCCCGTGCTCGGGCTGCTGTGTTGGGTATCGTGCTACCCATCGCCGTCCTGTTTCCCCTCACCGGACTAAGCTTGCTGGCGGCTCTGCTTTTAGACCGCCTTGTCCAGTTCCTGCGGCGTAGAGCCGCTCAGAAAACCTCAAGGAGACCTTCATGAGACCTCTCGTCCTGGCGGCTTCACTCGTCCTGTTATCGGCCTGCAACGCAACCGAGACGGTTTCACCGCCGAGTGTTGTTGCGCCTGATGAGGCCTTGTGCAGGCCTACCCCGAACGGTCGCAATGTGACCGGCTGCTATGTGACCCTTACAGCCAGCCGCAACGACCGGTTGGTCAGTGTGGAAAGCCCCCTTGCCGCACAGGGCCAGATTCACGAGATGAAGATCCAGAATGGCATAATGTCCATGGCCGAACTGAAGGCGGGCCTGGCCCTGCCCGCAGGAGAGGCTGTCGTCCTCAAACCGGGAGGCAATCACATCATGTTGATCGGCCTGAGCCAACCTCTGAAGGCCGGAGAGACCGTGCTCTTGAGCCTGAGTTTTGAGACTGCGCCGCCTGTGCAGGTGCAGGCACGCGTGGGCCAGCCTCAGGTCGGTTCCGGCTCAATGCATCACTGAAGCGTAACAGCAGTTTGCGTCAGCGCCAGACTGGCCTATTGAGGAGTGATGATGAAAATCTCGATGATTATCGTCGCCCCTTTGGCCCTGCTGGCGCTGGCGGGGTGTGGCGACAACCCGAAAAACACGACAAAGGCTTCTGTCAGCACCAATGGTGTGACGGCCAGTGTGGTTATCAGCGATCCCTGGTGTCGTCCTTCACCTAATGGCGCAAAGGTTGGGGCCTGTTACGCCACCATAAAGGCAAACACGTCCAACAGGTTGACCGGGGTTGCTACTCCGTTGGCGACCGATGTGGAGATCCATGACATGGTCATGGAGGGGGGTGTGATGAAGATGATCGCCCTGCCTGACGGTATGCCACTTGTTGCCGATGAGAAGCTGGAACTGGCTCCGGGGGGCAAGCACCTGATGCTTATGGACCTCACCGGTCCGCTTTCGGAGGGGACGGCCGTGCCACTGACATTTACCTTTACGGATACGCCAGCGATGACCGTCGAGGCCCCTGTGCGGCAACCCAAGAGCTGAAATCAGGTGTAAGCCTGACAAATGCCGCGGGAGCGGCTAAAGGCTCGCCCTCACTTAAGAGCGGGAAAGCCAAATGGCCCTCAAAGTAGCGATCGTCGGCCTGCCCAATGTCGGCAAATCCACCCTCTTCAACGCCCTGACCAAGACGGCAGCGGCCCAGGCAGCCAACTATCCGTTCTGCACGATCGAGCCCAATACGGGCGATGTGGCGGTGCCGGAGCCCCGCCTTGAAGTGCTGGCCGATATAGCCGGCTCCAAGGAAATCATTCCCTCACGCATCACCTTTGTCGACATTGCCGGACTGGTCCGCGGAGCCTCGAAAGGTGAGGGGCTTGGCAACCAGTTTTTGGCCAATATCCGGGACTGTGACGCGGTGGCCTTTGTGGCCCGCTGCTTCATCGATGATGACATTACCCATGTCGAGAACCGCATTGATCCGATTTCGGACCTCGACATCATCGAGACGGAGCTGATGCTGGCGGACCTCGAGAGCCTTGAGCGTCGCGTCGTCAATGTCGAGAAGAAGGCCAAGGGGGGTGACAAGGACGCCCAGCAGACGTTGCGTCTGATCAATCTGGCTCTGGTGCCCCTGCGTGCCGGCAAGCCTGCGCGCGTGGTCGAGGTCGACAAGGAGGACAGGAAGGCCTGGCACATGCTTCAGCTTCTGACCTCCCTGCCGGCTCTTTATGTATCCAATGTTGACGAGGCGTCCGCGGACAAGGGCAATGAGCTCTCTGATCGCGTCGCCGCCCGGGCTACGGCTGACAATGCAAACTCGGTCGTCATATCTGCGCGGATTGATTCCGAACTGGCCGTGCTGGACCCGGCTGAGCAGGCAGAGTTCCTGGAAAGCCTCGGCCTCGCCGAGCCAGGCCTGAACCGTCTCATCCGGGAGGCCTATGCTCTTTTAGGGTTGCAGTCCTACTTCACGGTCGGTCCCAAGGAAGCCCGTGCCTGGACCATCCCCGTCGGTGCGACGGCTCCCCAGGCCGCCGGCGTGATCCACACCGACTTCGAGAAAGGCTTCATCCGGGCCGAGACGATTGCCTATGAGGACTATGTTGCCCTCAAGGGTGAGGCGAAGGCGCGCGAGGCGGGCAAGCTCCGTGCCGAGGGCAAGGCCTATGTCGTCAAGGACGGCGATGTGATGAACTTCCTCTTCAGCTAGGACAGGGCCAACCGGGTCTGACAAACCCGAAATCCTGCCCGATTCATAATTGCGATTGATTCTGATAATCGTTCGCAGTAATTGCGCCGCTCACAACCAGCGGGGCCATTGCCATGCGAACACATCTCCTTCTGTCCACCGGTCTTCTGTCCACCACTCTCCTGCTCCTGTCGGCCACGCCTGGCCTGTCACTGGACCCGGATAGTCCGGGTGACGACTTCCAGACCCTGCCACCGGTCACCGTGGTGGCTACACGCACGCAGACGCCGCTAGACCAGGTGCCCGCTACGGTCTCGGTGTTCAGTGCCGAGCGCATCGAAGCGATGCTAGCGACGGACATCAAGGACCTCATCCGCTTCGAGCCTGGCGTCAGTGTTGTCAGCCAGCCCGCTCGTTTCGGTGCCGCCCTGGGCACTGCCGGTCGGGCCGGCAATGAGGGCTTCACTATTCGCGGTCTCGGTGGGGACCGGGTCCTCATGGTCGTTGACGGTGTCCGAACGCCTGATGGCTTTGCTTTCGGGGCCCAGAGTGTCGGCCGCGGAGGGTATTCGGATCTCGATCTGATGAAGTCGGTGGAGATCCTGCGCGGACCGGCATCAGCCCTCTATGGATCTGACGGTGTAGCCGGAGCCGTCAGTTTCACGACGAAGGATCCCGACGACCTTATCGCGGGTGAGGCGTCCTTTGGGGCGCGGGCGCGCGTCGGCTACAACTCTTCGGATGCTGGCTGGTCACAGGCCCTGGCCTTGGCCGGACGCAACGGCAACCTGTCCGGGCTTTTGGCCTACACCCATCGCGACAGTGAAGAAACCCGAACGCACGGGGATCTGACAGGAGAGGCGCTCACACCCACGGGCGGAGTTACGTATTCCAATCGAACCCGGGCCAATCCCCAGGATATCCGCTCCGATGCGGTCCTGGCCAAGGGGATCTGGGACTTCGCCCCGAACCAGTCGTTGAGGCTGACCTATGAGGGATATCGGCTGTCCTCAGATGCAGAGATTCTGAGTGGAAGGACGGCACGTGTCGTCGCCGCCGTGCCGCCTACAGCAGCCACGGCCGTTCTGGGTTTGACAGCCCGCGATACGACAGATCGCGACCGGCTCAGCCTGGACTGGCGTCTAT
>JBFZCB010000192.1:0-2605 GCA_041308165.1 Caulobacterales bacterium | reverse complement strand
TCTTTCGGCTGAACTCGCCTCGGGTCGGCTCTTGTTCAATCCCTATAGCACCTACAGCGACGAGACGCTCAAAGAGCGCGCCATCCTCCAGGCTGCAGCGGTTGCCCTGGAGCGGTTTGGGCCCCAGGCCATCCGCACCCATATCGTCTCCAAGACCGATGCGGCCTCCGACCTCCTTGAGGTCTATCTCCTGTTCAAGGAGGTCGGCCTTTACCGACGGGACGATCCGGGGGCCTGCCCGATCCAGGCGGCCCCCCTGTTTGAGACCATCGAGGATCTCAGGGCCGCTAGGCCCACGCTGGAGCGGCTCCTCAAGGAGCCGTCGGCCATGGCCGTGGCCCGTGCCCGGGGTGTCCAGGAAGTGATGATCGGCTATTCGGATTCCAACAAGGATGGGTCCTACCTGACCTCCACCTGGGAACTGCATGAGGCCTCGCGGGCCCTTCTGGGTGTCACCGAGGCTCATGGTCTGCGACTTCAGCTCTTCCATGGTCGCGGCGGTGCTGTAGGGCGTGGCGGCGGATCCAGCTTTGCCGGTGTCGTATCCCAGCCGACCGGGACTGTGGCCGGGCGGATCCGTATCACCGAACAGGGCGAGGTCATCGCCAACAAATATGGCGAACCGGGCGTGGCCAGGCGCAATCTTGATGCCCTGACTGCCGGGACCCTGATCGCCTCCCTGGCACCACCACCCGACGATGAGCTGACCATCCGCCATGGCTCGACGGCCTCGGCACTCTCACGGGCTTCCATGGGGGCCTACCGCAGACTGGTCTATGAGACCGAGGGTTTCGTCGACTATTTCAGGGCGGCCACGCCGATTGCCGAACTTTCGGAGCTGAAGATCGGATCGCGTCCGGCCTCGCGCACGGCCTCAACGCGGATCGAAGACCTTCGTGCCATCCCCTGGGTGTTCAGCTGGTCCCAGAGCCGGGTCATGCTGCCTGGCTGGTATGGTTTTGGATCCGCCGTCCAGGAATGGCTGGAATCAGGTGCGGACATGGACGAGCTGAAGGTCATGGCCCGTGACTGGCCCTTCTTTAGGACGCTGATCCAGAACATGGAGATGATCATGGCCAAGGCCGATATGACCATCGCCAGACGCTACGCCAGCCTCGTTCCGGACCCCTCCCTTGGTGCCCGTATCTATGGGGAGCTCAAGGCCGAGTTTGACCGGACCCGCGAAGCGGTTCTGGCCATCACGGGCCAGGATCGGCTTCTGGGCGGACAGCCCGAACTCGACAGGCTTATCCGACTGCGCATGCCCTATGTCGAACCCCTCAACCACGTCCAGATCGAACTGATCCGCAGGCGTCGGGCCGGGGATGATGATCCGCGGGTTCGCGAGGGCATACTGCTGTCCGTGAACGGCGTGGCAGCCGGGCTGCGGAACAGCGGCTAAGGCTCGAGGGCCTTTCCCTTGGGAGCCTTTTCAGGGCCTGTGTGGGGAACCACTCTGGAGCCCCTGAGCGCCAAAGCCCCGGTGCCCCAGTGCCCCAGTGCTCTTGTGCTCCTGTGCTCCAGTGCTCCTGTGCTCTTGATCGAGGCAGGCCGCCGTCGGGTGATGCCGAAGGGTCATAACCTCGATTTAAGCCTCTGCCCCCTTCCGGCCACCGAAAATCCATCAGGTTGCGACGGCCAAGCTTCAAGAGCTGAAGGGTCGCCGAACGGAGCGACGGATCTCAGGACAGTCTCTCATGTCAGCCCTCACCCTTGCCGGCCTTCTCATAATGGCCGCTCCCGCATCCACCCAGGCCGCAGCGATGCCTTCTGTCTCTTCACGGGGTGTACCCGCACAGGAAGCCGCCCATGTGCCAACATCCGAGATCCCTCGCGTCTCGCGCTGGCAGACCGTTGCCTACGGCGACCTCGACCTGACGACCGTAGCCGGGGTGCAGGCCCTGACCGCCCGCATTAATACCGCTGCCTTCCGGACCTGTGCGGAGCTTCATGGGCGCAGCCTTGCCGGGCGCAGTGACTGCCAGGCGGAGTTCCGCAACCAGGCCATGGCGGCCCTGCCCGATGAAGTTCATCAGGAGTATGCAAGCTACAGCCGGAGCACGATCGATTTCTGATCGGTCGGATAAGGGAAGCGATGCTCAGACAGACACACGGCCCGGCGAAGTCTTCGCCGGGCCGTGCCTTTGTGGTCTTCGCTTACCGGATCAGCTGACCGGGAAGCCGCGTACGCGCAGGAGGGCGGCTACATCCGGATCCCGGCCGCGGAAGCGACGATAGGCTTCGGCCCGGTCCGTCGTATTGCCTTCGGCCAGGATGATCGCCTTGTAACGCGCTCCGATTTCGGGATTGAACACATCGCCCGAGCTCTCGAAATAGGCCCAGGTGTCGGCATCCATGACCTCGGACCAGAGGTAGGAGTAATAGCCGGCCGAATAGGCATCGGACGTGAACAGGTGATTGAACTGCGGCAGGCGGTGCCGCATCACGATCTCCTTGGGCATGCCATAGCGGGCCAGGCTATCGCGCTCGAAGGCGTCGATATCGGTTGGTGGCACCGCCTGGGTGTGCAGGTCCATGTCGACCAGGGCCGACGACAGGTAGCTGACCGTCGAATAACCCTGGTTGAAGGTCGAGGCGGCCTCGA
>JBFZCB010000191.1:0-13864 GCA_041308165.1 Caulobacterales bacterium | reverse complement strand
CGAGTCGGTATCTCGGTTGGCGACATCGCTGATCCTGCTACAGGGGCCGCTCTCGTGGACGCAGCGGTCAGCCGCTTCGGTCGTCTCGACGTGCTCGTCAATAACGCCGGCGTCTTCAACCCCAAGCCGTTCCTTGAGCTCACTGAAGCAGACTACGACTGGTATCTCGACACCATCCTGAAGGGGAAGTTCTTCACCGCCCAAGCCGCCGCCAAGGCGATGAAGGATGGGGGCGCTATCGTTCAGACGGGGTCCATGTGGGCTATCCAGGCGATCGGTGCGACGCCCTCCGCTGCCTATTCAGCCGCCAACGCCGGCGTTCACGCCATGGTCCGCAACCTTGCGATCGAGCTGGCGCCGATGAACATCCGGATCAACGCCGTTGCGCCTGCCGTCGTCGAGACGCCCGTCTACAACACCTTCTTGTCCAACGATCAGGTCAAGGAAGTTCTGCCTACCTTCAACACCTTCCACCCGTTGGGCAGAAATGGTCAGCCCCGCGACGTGGCTGAGGCGATCCTGTTCCTGGCTTCTGAGCAAGCTAGCTGGATTACAGGCGCAGTTCTGTCGGTTGACGGCGGCGTCACCGCAGGCCGTCAGTAGGAGCCTGAAGGTGTTTGAATGGAATAGCTACCGCACCGAACGGCTTGAGCGGGTCGGAGACCTGGGCGCTTTGAGCCCTGACAGCGTGCGTGGTCTGTTCACGCTGGACACTGCCGCCGTGAAGTCAGACCCCCTCGGGCCGAAGGTTCGCGAGTTGATCGCTCTCGCGGTCGCACTCAACGCTGGCGCGGCGGTGACTTACAGCGCCCGCGTCCTGGACGCCGTCGCCAACCTTACGAAGTGCACGGCGCGGCGGGCTGACCACATTCCACCGCTTTTGTTGGAGTCTATATGCAAACCTCGGTTTTGATCGTCGGCGGCGGCTTGGCGGGTCTCACCTTAGCCCGGCGGCTTCACATCGCCGGTGTCGACTTCCAGCTGCTAGAGGCCCGTGACCGCTTCGGTGGGCGCGTGCTTTCGGTAGACAGAGACGGTCGCCCTTCGCCGGACGGCTTTGACCTCGGCCCCTCCTGGTTCTGGCCGAAGTCACAGTTCGGCCTGGCGACACTCGTAGAGGCGCTTGGTTTGACCACATTCCAGCAGCACACGGCGGGGGATGTCGTGTTCCACCGCATGTCGCGGGAGGCTCCGCAACGCTATCGGGGTTTCCAGCAAGCGCCTTTGTCGATGCGGCTGGCCGGGGGGACCGGAGCGCTCATTGCTGCTCTTGCCGACTGTATCCCAGCTCAGCGGCTCCATCATTCCAGCGAGGTGACGCAGGTCGAGATGATCGATACTGGCGTCGTGGCGACAGCCGTCACTGCCGACGGCGAAACGACCCTGTCGGCAAAGCACATTGTCCTTGCCCTCCCGCCGCGCGTTCTGGAAGCCCGCGTCACCTTCACGCCCGAGATGGAGCCGGCGGATCGGAACCTTTGGCGATCGACCCCAACATGGATGGCTCCACACGCCAAATTCTTCGCGATCTATGACCGACCATTCTGGCGCGAAATGGGTCTTTCTGGCTCGGCTCAGAGCCTGGTGGGGCCGCTCAGCGAGATCCATGACGCCACCTCGGCGTCTGGCGTAGCCGCTCTATTCGGGTTCGTTGGCGTATCAAGCGCCCAGCGCAAGGTGATGGGCTTGGCCGACCTCAAGGCTGCCTGTGTTGAACAACTGAGCCTTCTCTTTGGCTCTGATGCCTCACGTCCAGCTTACACGCTGCTGAAAGACTGGAGTGCCGATCCACTCACAGCCGCTCCCCTAGACAGTGAGCCGTCCGGTCATCCCGCTGGTGGAGTGCAGAAATGGATCACTGGAGCCTGGAAAGGGCGGGCATGGATGGCCGGCAGCGAGGCTAGTCCTTCGGAACCTGGATACCTTGCCGGCGCCGTGGAGGCAGCCGACAGGATCGCCGATCACCTAATCCCGTTTCTTACTTCGGAGACCTTCGATGACGCTTGACGGCAAATATGCGCTCATAACCGGCGGCTCCAGCGGCATCGGTTTGGCCGCTGCTCGACGCTTACGCGCAGATGGGGCCAAGGTGGCGATAACCGGAACCGATCCTTCGAAGCTGGCCGCCGCCAAGGTTGAGCTTGGCGAAGGGACGGTCGCGATCGTTGCGGATGTTCGTTCGCCGGACGCGCTCAAGGCGATGGCCGCTAAGGTCGCAGATACCTTCGGTCAACTGGACATTGTGTTCGCCAATGCTGGGGTTGCCTTCGGGACGCCGATCGACACCACCGACGAGGCTGCCTTCGACCGCCTGATGGATGTCAACGTCAAGGGCGTCTTCTTCACTGTTCAGGCCGTTTTGCCCCTCATGAGGCGTGGCAGCTCGATTATCCTCAACACCTCATGGCTCAATCAGGTGGGCACGCCCGGGCGAGCGGCATTATCGGCTTCGAAAGCGGCAGTGCGGTCTTTCGCGCGTGTTCTGGGGGCCGAGCTTGCGGACCGCGGCATCCGTGTAAACGCTGTCAGTCCGGGACCGATAGAGACGCCGATGCATCGCAACCCCGGCCAGACAGAAGAAGAGTTCAGGGCATACGCTGACAAGGTGAGTGCCAGGGTGCCGGTGGGGCGTATGGGCTTGCCTGAGGAGATCGCCGCCGCCGTTGCCTTCCTTGCGGGCGACCAGTCTCGCTTCATGTTGGGTGCCGAGATCGTGGTCGACGGGGGTTTGTCGGCGCTATGACATTGCAGATCAACGACGACCTATCGAGCCCGGTTCTTGTGGAAGCCGCCACCCTGACATGGACGCCGAGCCCGATGCCGGGTGTAGCTCGAAAGATGCTTTTCAGGATCGGGGACGAAGTGGCTCGCGCGACTTCACTCGTCCGCTATGCCCCGGGCGCATCCTTTGCGCGCCACGTTCACGCTGGAGGCGAAGAAATACTTGTCCTGGATGGCGTGTTTCAGGACGAGCATGGCGACTATCCGGCGGGCAGCTACTTCCGGAACCCACCGGGGACGTCGCACGTTCCGGCTTCCACATCGGGCTGTACGATCTTCGTGCGGCTCTGGCAGTTCAGGGCGGGGGACACGGCGCAGGTGGTCGTGCAACCGCTTGAAGGGCAAAACAGCAGCCTCTTGTTCGAGGATGGAGCTGAGACGGTGCGGCTGCAGCATTGGCCGGCGGGTGCGGACATTTCGATCCCCAATGACCGGGGTCTTGAAGTCCTGCTCGTCTCGGGGGTGCTCTCTATCAGCGGTCGTGAGGTTCAATCGCACACCTGGTGCCGCTTGCCCATCGGACAGGCTTTCCGCGCGGAGGCAGCAGAGCCAGTAAGCCTCTGGATCAGAGAGGCTCCGCTCGTCCACCCGGACGTGTGCCCTATGGCCTGACGTTTCGCCTTTCCGAGTGTAAAGGCGATCGTCTACTTCCCACCGAGGCTGTGTGAGAACACGGTTTTGGATGGAGGGTGAGCGCAGGGCGACGCGTCGCGTCAGGACGATAGGTGGAATCGTTTCGTTCTTTGTCAGGTCTGGATGGCCTGGATCAAGGGGCGGACACCCAGAATGGCGATCACTCGCTTGAGATTGTAGGCCAGGACATTGAGGCTCTTCTCCGTCCTGACGTTTCTGAGCGTCCTGGTCCTGAAGTGGGTCGCTCCCATCCAGGCCTTCAGGGTTCCGAAGGGGTGCTCGACGGTGGCCCTGCGGATCCGCATGCTTTTTGGCGCGCGATCGAGGCGCTCCTGCATGGCCTCGATGACCGCCTCGTGCTCGCAGCGCGTGATCCGACGCATCTTTGAGAGCGTGCATTGGGCCTTGATGGCGCAGTGTCCGCAACTGGCCTGGTCCCAGTAGCGATGCAGGGTCTGGCCCTTTCCGACAGTCGTCATGTGACGGACGACCCGCTGACCCACTGACCCACAGACCCACTGACCCACTGACCCACTGACCCGCTGGACAGCGGTAGCTGTCGTCCTCGGGGTCGTAGACAAAGTCCTGCTTGCCGAACCGGCCGTCGGCCTTTGCGCCAGATGTCAGGGGGCGAGGCCTGTAGGGGCTGACGCCGATCGGCTTACAGGTCAGGATTTCCTCGCCGCTGAAGTCGCCGCGATCGGCCAGGACATCGAGAGCCTCGACGCCCATCGCGGCCTTGGCCTGACCGGCCATGCCGGAGAGCTGACCGCGATCGTGGCCGATGTCGGTGACCTCGTGGGCGACGATCAGATGATGTGTGGTATCGACCGCCGTCTGCACATTGTAGCCGACCACGCCGGTGCCCTTGCCGTTGGTGGCCATGGCCCGTTGCGAACATCGCCACGAGCCGCTGCAGATCAAGTTTTCGGGCAGGATATTTGAGAGGTTGGGGTCCTCATGTCGCAGCGCCAGGAAAACGGGTTTGATCGGTTTGCCCGACAGTCGTGGAACGCATACGGGGGTGGGGGCGCGACCATGGCGACGGCCGTGTTCATGCTCATTGGTGCGTTTGCGCCAAGGCACTTCGGCATAGAGCTGCCACCTGTGATCGCCATTGGCTTGCCCGCCATCTTCTTTGTGGCCGTAATGCTGCACGGCAGCCGGGTGGGCAGACACAGAAGATCAAGGCGAGGATCGAAGCGGGAATGACACCTCCAATCACAGCCGCCAGGGTGGAGCGTTGATCAACCTCGTGGTCGTCAGAGCCAAAGCGTCACTGCTGGAAACCCTAAGCCACCTTATGGCTTTTGCACGGCAGCCCTACGCTCAAGATGTGTCTAGCCGGCATTGCTCAAAGCGCTTGGTGGCAGGCCTTTGGCTGTTCCTCATCTCTCTGGCCTTGACCGCGGGCTTTGCTCTTCTGACCCTTCCCCTGATGCTGCTGACAGAGGGCGGCCCCTCGGGCGCTTTGCGCGAGACCGTCTCCAATCCGATCCTGGCGGTGGCGATCGCAGTCGTCATCGTGGGCCCCCTGGTCGAAGAGGTTATCTTCCGAGGATGGCTGACGGGAACATGGAGGTCTATCGCTGGCAGTGGCCTGTTTCTGGCGATCTTCTATGGTGGCGGCTTCCTGTTGACGAGCCTGGATGTTGGAACACCCGGGATCAAACAGCTTGGGATCGCGATCGTCAGCCTGACGGCCTTCTGGCTGTTGCGCCCCTTGGATTCCGGACCTCGCATACCGGGTTATGACCAAGCCTTCCCCTTCCTGTTCTGGGGTCAAGGGATCGTGTTCGGGCTCCTGCATTATCCGAATTTTGCTGGGACCTCCCCTCTTCTGGCCGTAGGGCTCACCCTCCCTCTAATCGTCTGCGCGTGGCTTTGGGGGTATGCGCGGATCGTGCTTGGCCTCGGCGGAGCCGTACTGCTCCATGCGGCATATAATGTCCCTGCGATTGTCGGAATGATTGCCTTGCTGACGTTGCAAGGTGGCTAGGAAGGCCTCCGCCTTGCTTCCTGATTCGAAGGTCAAGACCAGCCCTGCTTTGGCTGTCAGCCACGGGCTTCCTGTCGCCAACAGGCAAACAAGCGCCCGCATCCAGGACATTACCAAGGGCGAGTTACGATCCCTTACAGACATTGAGAAAACCGAGGCTGGGCGAAAACCTAAGCTGGACCTACGATCTGAAGCATGGCCCTGAACGATTTTGACGTCATTGTACGCATCGCCGGCGCAACGCTTCTTCTCTGGGCGGCCTTCGCACCCGGTGAGGCGCGCGCCGCCACCCGGCCCTACTTTATCCCATTGGCGCTTTGCCTTGCAGGTTTCCTGGCCGGAAACTCCCCCAACCCAGATCTGCGGCTCTCCGGCGCGGCCGGCCGTATTGGCGTGTTCCTTTCAGGCTATGCGGCCGTGGCCCTTTGGTGGTGGTGTCTGGCCGTATTTGACCGCCACTTTAGGCCAGGGGGCCTTGTTCTCGGCGTCGGGATCGCCTGGGTCTGTGTAGCCAGTGTCGACCGGGGATTTCTGGGGCCGGACCTAGCTGGACAAGGCCTGTCCTGGGCGCTGATCGCGCTCGGCCTGTTCATGATTGCCCATCTATCCTGGAGGCTCATCTATGATCGCAGAGAGGACCTAATTGATCGGCGCCGTGATGCGCGCGTGTGGGTGGTGGCTCTCCTGGCTGGCCAGCTAGGGGCAGATATGGCTGTCGACGTCCTTCTTGGCTTTGACTGGCAACCGCAATCCTTCAGCATTGTCCAGAACTTTATCCTACTCGCCTTCACCGGTTGGCTACTGAGCCTCGACCTGACGACCAGGCCACCGGTACACGCAGTGATCAGCCAAGCGGATCCGGTGGCATCCTCGGATTTACGAGATGAGGTGGATCCCATCCTTCTGGCACGGGTGACGGACCTCATGGAGGTCCGATCCATCTATCTGGATCCCACTCTCACCTTCGATCGTTTCGTCGCCGAGGTCGGGGCACCCGAGCGGACGGTGCGACGACTTATCAACCAGCAGCTCGGCCACGATCATTTTCGTAGTTTCCTCAACACCTACCGAGTGGCTGAGGCCAAGCGGCGACTGACCGATCCGGCGCACCGAAGTGACAAGCTGATTACGATCGCGCTGGATTGCGGATTTGCCTCTCTGGCGTCCTTCAACCGCGCCTTTCGTTTGATCGAGGGTTGCCCGCCCAGCGCTGTTCGTACCGTGTCTTCCGACTTCTGAGGAACGATCAGCCGGCTTTTGAGCAGCACTGCCGGGGGTCTGTCGCTAGCTCTCGCTCCGCATAGAGCGGAGCAGAGCCATGGATGGACTGATTGGGATCGCCGGTGTTGTGGCGATTCTGTGGGTGATGAGCGGACTGATAGCGCTCATCGGGCGCGGCGGCGTTTTATACCGCTGGGTTCTTGCCGCCACAGCCTTCGTCATCGTCAACGATGCCCTGTTGACCAACGTCTATGGAGTGTTGCCCGATCTGATTGGGGGGGACTGGAACTGGCAGGGTAAACTCCTAGCCGCGGCCGCGTCTCTGACCATTGCAGCTCTCCCGGCCTTGGGTTGGCGTGCATCCGGGCTGACCTTGTCACAAGCCAAGGGCAGCCTTGTTCCAGCCTGTCTGGTCAGCCTTCTCTACATTGGCTTCTTCGCGGCCCTGGCGCTCGCCTTCCCAAACGGCAAACCCTCCTTCGAAACCCTTGCCTTTCAGATGACCATGCCGGGCCTTGAGGAGGAGATCTTCTATCGCGGTACCTTGCTCTTGATGCTGGCGCGAGCCTTCACGGGAAGGCGAACGTTCCTCGGCGTGGACTGGCACTGGGGTGCGATCCTTTCCTCTGTACTGTTCGGACTGGTCCACGCCTTTAGTTTCTCTGATGGCGCATTCTCCTTAGATGTCCTGACGATGGTCTTGACGAGCGTCCCTTCGCTCATCGGGGTCTGGTTGGTGCTGAAAACGCGCAGTGTCCTGTTTCCAGTCGGGCTGCATAACTTCGGCAACACCATCACCTCTCTGGTCTAGCGGGCAGAAAGTGTCGGCTTCCCAGGCCTGATGGTTACCGGCCAAGCGCGCATCCAGACGCTTGGTCGCCCAGTCGCGAACGACAGTCACTGCGGGAACTCCCCAACACAATCCCCGTAGAAATGCTTTTCGACAGTAAGGGGAAGAGCCCGACAGACATGCAGTGGGCCGGCGGGTAGTTTATTCAGGATAGCTGGAGAAAATCCGCTTCGCCGGTTGCTGGCTGGTAACGCCGCCTTGTTAAGCGACTAAGCTCTGATTGCTGATCAGGCCATGACAATGCGGCCCAGAGACCGAGGCGGCGATCGCGACCTTGTCTTTCCTTGGCGTTTGCGCCATAAGCCGCCCCTTCCGACGCATGTGAACCCTGCGTCTCCACCTGCACGACCCCCGAGCTAGGCTCTGGACGAGGCAGGCGAGAACCCTCTGCCGACGTGATCGTCGCCAGAGGCCGTTTTCGTATGGAGCGGGTTTGCCTTGCCAAGGGTGTTCCCGGTCATGAGGGCCGGGGCTTACGGGGTAGTGAATGTTCGAGGCTCTGAACGAGCGGCTGTCAGGCGTCTTTGACCGGATTACCGGTCGTGGAGCGCTGTCCGAGAAGGACGTGGCAGACGCCATGCGCGAAGTGCGCGTGGCTCTGCTGGAAGCCGACGTTGCCCTGCCCGTCGTTAAGGATTTCATCGCCTTTGCGACTGAGCGCGCAACCGGCGAAGACGTGATCCGCTCGGTCAAGCCTGCCGACCAGGTGATCAAGATCGTCTATGACGGTCTGATCGAGATGCTGGGCGGTGAAGAGCCGGTACCGCTCAATACCAATGCCACCCCGCCTGCCGTCGTCCTGATGGCGGGTCTGCAGGGGTCCGGAAAGACCACGACGTCGGCCAAGCTGGCGCTGCGCCTGACCAAGTTCGATCGCAAGAAGGTCATGATGGCCTCGCTGGACACCCGTCGTCCGGCGGCCATGGAACAGCTGGCTACCCTCGGAAAGCAGATCGAGGTTGCCACCCTGCCGATCGTGGAGGGCGAAAGTGCCGTTCAGATTACCCGTCGGGCCCTGACCGCAGCCAAACTCCAGGGCTTTGATGTCCTGATCCTCGACACGGCAGGCCGCATCACCCTCGATGAGGCCCTGATGAGCGAGGTGGCCGAGGTCGCCTCCATCGCCAACCCGGTAGAGACCCTCCTCGTTGCCGACAGCCTGACCGGTCAGGATGCCGTGCGCACGGCTCGTGCTTTCCACGAACGCCTGCCTCTGACCGGCCTTGTCCTGACCCGCGCCGACGGCGATGGCCGCGGCGGGGCCATGCTGTCGATGCGGGCCGTCACCGGCCTGCCCATCAAATATCTGGGTGCCGGCGAAAAGGTCGATGCCCTTGATGTGTTCGATGCCCGCCGGGTCGCGGGCCGGATCCTTGGCCAGGGGGATATCGTTGCCCTGGTCGAGAAGGCGTCCCAGGATCTGGATCAGTCCAAGGCCGAGGCCATGGCCCGCAAGCTGGCCAAGGGCCAGTTTGACCTGAACGACCTGGCTGCCCAGCTGCAGCAGATGAAGAAGATGGGCGGACTTCAGGGCATCATGGGCATGCTGCCCGGTGTGGCCAAGATGAAGGCCCAGATGGCCGAGGCCAATGTCAACGACCGGATGATCCTGCGCCAGGAAGCCATCATCTCGTCAATGACCCGCACAGAGCGCAAGAAGCCTGACCTCCTCAACGCCAGTCGCAAGAAGCGGATCGCCGCAGGTGCCGGGGTCGAGGTCCAGGAGATCAACCGTCTTCTCAAACAGCACCGCCAGATGGCTGACATGGTCAAGTCCATGGCCAAGGGTGGCCCTCGGAAGATGCAGCAGATGGCCGCCATGCTGGGCGGTATGGGCGGTGGCGGACAGATACCCGGACTGGGTGGTGGTCCTGACCTCAACAGATTGAAGGCCCTTGGCACAAAGGCCCCGGAGCCGACGGCCGAGGATCTCAAGGTCCTTCAGGACCGATTGGCCGGTCTCGGAGGTGCGCCAGGTGGTGGCCTTCCCGGGCTCCCCGGCCTGCCCGGATTTCCACCCAAGAAATAACTCCACTCCAATCCCAGACACAGATCGACTTAAAGAAAGAGACTGAAAATGCTGAAGATTCGCCTGTCGCGCGGTGGTGCCAAGAAGCGCCCCTACTACCACATCGTTGTCGCTGACTCGCACGCCCCTCGCGATGGCAAGTTCATCGAGAAGGTTGGCAGCTATAACCCGATGCTCGCCAAGGACAGTGCCACACCGCGCGTCGTCCTCAAGGTCGATCGTATTGCCGAGTGGCTCGGCAAGGGTGCCCAGCCTACCGACCGTGTCGCCCGCTTCCTGTCGCAGGACGAGACCCTGGGCGCCAAGGTCAAGTGGACCCAGGGCAATAACCCCACCAAGGGTGCCCCCGGCAAGAAGGCTCAGGAGCGTCTGGCCGAGCGTGCCCAGCGTGAAGCTGACCGGGCCGAGGCTGAAGCCGCTGCCAAGGCCGAGGCTGCAGAAGCCGCTGCCCGCGCCAAGGAAGAAGCCGCAGCCGCTGCTGAAGCCGCCAAGAATGCCCCTCCCGTGGTCGAGGCCCCGGCTGAGGAGCCTGCAGCTGAAGAAGCGCCTGCTGCTGAAGCGCCAGCCGAGGACGCTCCCGCTACTGAGGCCCCTGCAGAAGAAGAAAAGGTCGAAGGCTAAGCCCTTCTCCCTGATGTCCCGACCCGGTCCCTTGTGGGGTCTGGTCAGGTCCCGGATCCGAAGGGCGGTGTTCGATGTTCGGACACCGCCTTTCTTTCAGGTGGACAAGTCTGCCATCCCGGCACGGGCCTGGGCGGTGTGGAGTGGAACATGACCGAAGTCGCCAAACGCGTTCTTGTGGGCCAGGTTGCGGGCGGGTTTGGTGTGCGCGGAGAGGTGAGGGTCACGGCCTGGACCGCAGACCCCATGACGCTGTTGGAGTTCGGGACCCTGCTGAGGGCTGATGGCTCGATCGGCCTGACGCTGACAAGTGCCCGCCCGGACAAGGCGGGCGTGGTTGGCCGCGCCAAGGAGATTGCTACCAAGGAAGAGGCCGATGCCCTGCGCGGGCTTAAGCTCTATGTTGAGCGAGATCGGCTTCCGGAGCCTGAAGACGATGAGTTCTACCTGACCGATCTCATCGGTCTTGAAGCGCGCGATCCGGCTGATGAGGTGGTCGGAACCGTCAAGGCGGTCCAGAACTTCGGTGCCGATGACATGCTGGAGATATCACCGGCCAGCGGTGGGCAGACCTGGTATCTGCCGTTTACACGCCAAGCCGCCCCCGAACTTCATATCTCCGAGGGTTGGCTGAGGGTCGTGCGTCCCGCCGAGATCGGCGAACGGGAGCCCGACTGAACGCCAGGCTCCCGCTGATAGAAAGCCGGGTCAGACCTCTTCGGTCGGTGCATCCACGACGTACTTCTTGATCGATTCAATCGCCCGCTTGGCACCCGACTTGTCGGAATAGCCTTCGGTCGAGAAGATGATCTCGGAGTTGTACTTGAAGCGGACGCGGAACTCGCCTGCCTTGTCCTTGTAGACTTCGAACTTGTGCGCCACGGGGCTGCCTCCTGATTACGTCCGGCAAGGATCGGACAACGGCCAAGCTGGCAGATCATCCGTTCCCGTCAACCGTGAATTGGGCGATCTAGTCCAGGTTGTGCCCAACCCGGGTGTGAAGCCGCCCTATTCCTCGTCTGCGGCCATACCCATCATGTGGAAACCGGCATCCACATGGACGACCTCACCCGTGGTCGACAGACCCAGGTCCGAGACCAGCCACAAGGCACAGCCGGCAACGCCTTCCATCGAGGTGTCTTCCTTCATGGCCGACATGGCCCGGCCCTGGGCGATCATGCCCCGGCCGCCGGAGATGCCCGCCAGGGAAAGCGTACGCATGGCCCCTGCCGAGATGGCATTGACGCGGATACCCTTGGGACCGAGGTCGCGGGCGATATAGCGGGTTGCAGCCTCCAGAGCGGCCTTGGCTACGCCCATGGTGTTGTAGTTGGGGATGGCGCGCTCTGAGCCCAGGTAGGTCATGGTCACGAGGGAGCCGCCATCGGGCATCAGTCTGGAGGCCCGTTTGGCGACATCGACGAAGCTGAAGGCCGAGATATTCATGGCCAGTAGGAAGCTGTCGCGCGAGGTGTTTTCGACAAACGATCCCTTCAGCTCGTCCTTGTTGGCAAAGGCTACCGAATGGATGACGAAATCGATCGTCCCGAAGGCCTTTTCGAGTTCCGCGAAGGCGGCATCCATCGAGGCATCGTCGGTCACATCGGCGGGAATAAGCAGTTTTGCACCAACGCTTTCGGCCAGGGGCCGGACGCGGCGCTCCAGGCCCTCGCCCAGATAGGTGAAGGCCAGCTCGGCACCCTGCGCAGCCAGCTGGGAGGCAATACCCCAGGCGATGGAGTTGGCATTGGCCACCCCCATGATTAGGCCCTTCTTGCCCTTCATCAGTTCGCCGGTGGGCATGTTCCAGCCGCTCTCGCTAGCCATGGTGTGTCTCCTGGTGATTTGCGCCAAGGGTTAGCAGGGGCCGCAGCCTTGGGAAAGCGCTAGCCCACGCTCGCCTCAGCCTCCCGTCGTCGCGTGAGGCGCTGAAGCAATGGCGCTGCCGTAAGGCCATGGACGAGGATTGAGACGAGGATGATGAAGCCAACGATGGCCCAGAGCCTTTCGCTGTCCCCAAAGTCACCGTGATTGAGGGCATAGGCGATGTAATAGGCCGACCCCACGCCACGGATCCCCAGGAAGGACAGCAGCAGTCGTTCGCGCCAGGGCTGGCCCGAGCCAAGCATGGCCATCATGCCGGCAATCGGGCGCACGACGAAGACCACGACAAGGCCGATAAGGGCGTCTGTCCAGGTCAGGGAAGCCAATAGGCCATTGGCCAGAGCCCCGCCAAACAGCACCAGCAACAACATCATCAAAAGCCGTTCAATCTGATCGGAAAAATCATGCATCTCCTGGTGGAAATCATGATCCCGCTCCCAGGCCCGAAGTGTGAGGGCACAGACAAAGACAGCTAGAAACCCGTAGCCATGGGCCAGCTCTGCCAGGGCATAGGCCAGCAGGGTTGCGGCAAGGGCTACTAGTCCGTCAGCGAAACGGGGACGGCCCGGGCTTCGACGAAACACCAGTCGTCCGAACAGACGTCCGCACAGGAATCCGACGGCCAGACCGGCCGTCAGTTTCCAGCCCACCTTGATCGTGAACCAGTCGGTCAGGCCCTCGAGCGTTGCCAGACCGCCGGCTGCCGCCAGTATGGCCAGATGTACAAAGGGAAAGGCCAGGGCATCATTCAGGCCTGCCTCCGAGGTCAGCCCGAACCGGACCTCGTCCTCATCACCCGACTGGGGAGGGCCAACCTGCACGTCGGCGGCAAGGACCGGATCGGTAGGTGCCATGGCGGCCCCCAGGAGCATGGCCATGGCCAGGCTGAAACCGAGGCCGGCAAAGCCCAGCCATGCGACGGCGACTATGGTCAGGGGCATGGCAATGGCCAAGAGCCGCCAGGTCGAAGACCAGCGCCGCCAGCCCAGCGGCCGGTCGAGCTTGAGACCGGCTCCCATCAGGCTGATGATGACCACCAGTTCGGTGAGCCTCTCGGTTGCCGTGTCCCAGAGCCTTGGGTCGGGGTTGAAGGACAGCAGGCCTGTGCTGAACACGACGAGGCCAACACCCACACAAAGGATGGCCAGGGTGAGGGGCAGGGGCTTGAGCCCCACGGGAGCCCAGGACACCAGAAGGACAACCGCACCAAGGCCGAAGAGGAAGAGAATGTAGGGATCAGGGGTCAGGTCGGCGCTCCAGCCTCACATCCGGGGCCTCGGTCTGCTGACCCGGAGCGTAGCCGTAAGCCAACGCGGGAGGGACGATTTGGATGCCTTGCTATCCATTACACGGCATCTGTTCAGGCAAGCCTCCGGTTCATGCCCGCGGAAGTCGTGCCGTTCCCAAACTGGATCCGGGCATACAGTTCGAGATTACTGAAGCCCAGGCGAGACCGAAGGCAGATAAGGTCTCAACGCCGGAAGGAGCAAGGTCGAGCCCTCCCAGCCCCGATGATGGCGCTCTGGGTGCCTCTGCCTACGAGCCCAGTCTGCAGGCACAGTTGCCGGCGCGAGGCGTGAAGCGCCAGCGTAATGACCTGGTCAGCGCCGAGGGTACCTATGATCTGCAGCCGGTCCGTAAACTGATGAATGGAGTGACGCCTCAGGCCATATCCAAACGGGTTCGGGAGGGTTAGGTGCTCGCTGCACCCGGGCCGTCAAACCGTCGCCGATACCCGGCAATACAGTTTCTTTCTGATGGATCCGTGGTTGAGGGTCTGAGAGCCGTGAAGCAGGCTTTCCCAAGCCAGGGCCCTTGGATGATGCTTAACTTCCTCGTCAATGGG
>JBFZCB010000190.1:0-12223 GCA_041308165.1 Caulobacterales bacterium | reverse complement strand
CCTCTAGCCCACCCCCTGCGCCCGAGCCTGGTGCGGCCTCAACACCACCAGCCGTTACCGACAAGCCGAAGTGGGACGTCCAGAACCCACCGGGCTCTGCCCAGACGGTGGACCTGGATGTCACCGAAGGGACATGGATGTCGCTGGATGTGAGCCCGAATGGAGAGGAGATCGTCTTTGACCTGCTGGGCGACATCTATGTGATGCCGATCACCGGTGGGCAGGCGCGCAACATCGCCTCCGGTGTAGCCTGGGACATGCAGCCGAAATGGTCTCCGGACGGAACCCGGATCGCCTTCACCTCCGATCGTGGGGGCGGCGATAACATCTGGATCATGGACCGTGACGGATCAAACCCGACCCAGGTTTCAAAGGAGAGCTTTCGCCTCGTCACCCAGCCTGACTGGTCTCCGGACGGCGAGTTCATAGTCGGGCGCAAGCATTTCACCTCATCGCGGTCCCTGGGTGCAGGTGAGATGTGGCTCTGGCACCGGTCCGGGGGATCCGGCGTCCAGCTGACAGAGCGCCGGACCCAGCAGAAGGATACGGGCGAGCCCGCCTTCTCACCGGATGGGCGCTATCTTTATTTTAGCGATGACGCCACGCCCGGGGCCACGTTTGAATACTCCAAAGACCCCAATACCCAGATTTATGTCATACGCCGTCTCGATCGTCAGACCGGCGAGACCGAGACCTTCCTTTCGGGTCCGGGGGGGTCAATCCGCCCGACGCCATCTCCGGACGGTCGGTCTTTGGCCTTCATACGGCGCATTCGAGGCCAATCTGTTCTCCACGTCATGGATCTGGCTTCGGGTCGCGAAACCCCCGTCTATGACGGTCTGGACCGTGACCTCCAGGAAACCTGGGCCATCCACGGCGTCTACCCCGCCATCAGCTGGACACCCGACAATTCAGCGCTCATCGTCTGGTCTGGCGGCCAGATCCGCCGGGTTGGCGTGACGACACCCGGCGTAGCTGACATACCCTTTCGGGTCACCGACACGCGTCGTATCGAACCGGCCCTGCGCTACCCGGTCGAGGTATCGCCAGACCGGTTCGACGTCAGGATGGTCCGCTGGGCCCAGGCCTCACCGGATGGATCACGGGTCGTGTTTGAGGCCCTTGGCCATCTCTGGATCCGAGATCTGACCGGATCGCCCGATGGTGGAGAACAGCAAGCCGGCGCACCAAGACGGTTGACCCGTCAATCCGACCATTTCGAACTCTATCCTGCATGGTCCCGTGATGGCCGTTCAATCGTCTATACGACCTGGTCCGACACGGATCTGGGCAGCGTCAGGGTCGTTCCCGTCACGGGGGGTGAAGGACGTGTCGTTACCCGCACCCCAGGCCACTATGTCGAGCCCACCTTCAGTCCTGACGGTCAGACCATTGTCTTTCGGGCGACGTCGGACGGCTATCTGACGACCGGGCTCTGGGGGCGCAATCCAGGCCTATACCGGATCCCGGCTCGGGGAGGAGAGGCCAGCCTGATTACACAACAGGGGACCGCTCCCCGCTTTGGCGCCTCAGGCGAGCGCATCTTCTTTCTCGGGCGGGAGGGTGACGATCGCGCCCTGAAGTCCATCGATCTCAATGGCCATGAACCTCGCACGCATCTCCAGGGCGAGAACGTGGCCGAGTTTGCGGTCAGCCCTGATGAGAAATGGGTGGCCTGGACCGAAAGGTTCAATGCCTATGTGGCCCCCTTCGTCCCGACAGGGCGTTCCATCACCGTTTCGGCAAAAGGTGAGGCCCTGCCCCAGACCCGCGTCACCCGAGATGCCGGGGAATGGCTGAACTGGTCGGGCGACAGCCGTCGACTGACCTGGTCCTTGGGTCCCGATTTCTTCAGCCGTGGCCTGGACCAGACCTTCAGGTTCGTGGAGGGGGCTCCGGAAACCCTGCCCAAGCCCGCAGAAACCGGGCTCAGGATCGGCTTCTCGGCAGAGACGGCGCATCCCACCGGCCGATTGGCCCTGACGGGCGCACGCCTTGTGACAATGAACGGCGATGACGTCATTGAGAACGGCACGATCGTGATCCATGACAACCGCATCGAGGCCATTGGGCCAAGCGCGGCAACACCGATCCCCGCCGAGACCCGGGTGATCGACATGAGCGGCAAGACGATCATTCCCGGCCTCATCGACGCCCATTGGCATGGTTCAATGGGGACTGAGGAGATCATCCCGCAACAGAGCTGGATCAACTACGGGGCCCTGGCCTTTGGGGTGACCACCATCCATGACCCGTCCAATGATACGTCCGAGATCTTTGCCCACGCCGAATATGCGCGCGCTGGCCGGGTCTTGGCACCCCGCATCTACTCCACAGGGACCATTCTCTATGGGGCCACAACCCCATTCACAGCCCAGGTCGACAGCCTCGAGGACGCCCTGTCCAACCTGCGACGGATGAAGGCCGTCGGGGCCATATCGGTCAAGAGCTACAACCAGCCCCGCAGGGACCAGCGCCAGCAGATCATCGAGGCGGCCCGGCAGCTCCAACTCATGGTCGTGCCTGAAGGCGGCTCACTCTACCAGCACAACATGTCCATGATCGTGGATGGCCATACGACGATCGAACACTCGATCCCGCTGGCCAACCTCTATTCCGATGTTCTGCAGCTCTGGAGCCAGACCGAGGTTGCCTATACGCCCACTCTGACCGTGGCCTTTGGGGGCAACTGGGGCGAGAACTACTGGTATCAGGAAAGCAAGGTCTGGGAGCATCCCCGGCTTGGCCAGTTCGTGCCCAGACGCATCCTTGACGCCAGGGCTCGTCGACCCGTTCACGTCGAGCCGGAAGAGCTGAACCATATATCGGTTGCACGCGAAGCCCGTCGCCTGAACGATCTTGGCGTTCTGGCCAATATCGGAGCTCATGGACAGAGAGAGGGACTGGGCTCGCACTGGGATATCTGGTCATATGCACAGGGTGGCATGACACCACACCAGGCCCTCAGAACCGCCACGATGAACCCGGCAAGAACACTGGGTATGGAAAGGGACCTTGGGTCACTGGAAGTGGGCAAGCTGGCTGATCTGGTGGTGCTCAACCAGAATCCGCTGGAAGACATCCGCAACACGACTGCGATCAGCCACATCATGCTCAATGGCCGGCTCTATGACGACGATCTGAATGAGGTCGGACATCGCGACCTCCCAAGACAGCCCTTCTGGCACCAGTCGGCGGATGGCCAGGCACAGCCCCCCGGGACAGCCGAGACAGGCGCAGCAGGCCATACACACAGTCACAGCCATGGGGCGGACTGACTCCCCGGCTCTCTCCGAGTGTCCCTCCCGGGCTCTGCACCGGGAGGACAGGATCGTCTAACGGGCTTGTCGGAGGACACCCCGTCCTGCCGTGATGCAAGGATGGGGATCTTGATCCCTCAACCCTTCTCAGGGCGGCGAGAGGGTCCTGGCGGGGTTCCCGACCGGGACTAGGACGATTGGGCCGAGGGTTAGGTGCGCTCGCGGCGTAACCAGGCCTGGCCACGCCCTGATGTATCCGAAGACCGACCGGCCCCAGGTCTGGGCTGGGGACGAGAGCCGCTACCAAGGCGACCTTTGTTCTTGACTGATCATAGTCGCTCAGAACGCTTCAAGCCGGTGCCAGCCGGGGACGTCAGCCCGTCATATAGATGCCCGCTTGCCGCCGCGCCTGGCGGCAGCCACAAGATCTGCCCAGATCAGGTCAACCAGACTCCAAGGCTCCACGCAGTAACGATGAAAAAGCCTCTTGGGATCGGCTAGGAGACGAAAGAGCCATTCAAGACCAAGACGGCCCATCCAGCGCGGGGCTGTCTTCTGGACATCGGCCTCATAGTCAAAGGCCGCTCCGACAGAAAAGATCGCCGCCTTTGGCAGGGCTTCGATATTGGAAATGATCCACTCTTCCTGGCGGGGCATTCCCATACCGACGAAGAGTATGTGGGGCTTGAACGCCGCAATCCGCTCCAGCACAGCCTGGTTGGACGCCGAGCCGGGGGTCATGTCGAAATATCCATCCCCGGCCTCGATGACAGCATGAGGATAGCGCGCTGAAAGACGCTCCACAGCGATCCTGCACACCTCAGCCGTACCCCCGACATAGAAAACCCTCCAGGCCTTGCGGTTAACGAGGCTCCAGAAATGGTCGCGCCAGTCCAGATAGGTACAGCGATGGAAGCCGCGGCTGTTCAGCCCTGTAAGGCGTGCAAAGGCCATAAGCGGCATTGAGTCCAGCTCGATGAGGTCGGCCCGCTCATAGAAGGCCCGCATGGCAGGCGACTGGCGCATCAAGGACAGACTGTGCAGGTTGTGATTGGCAAACACAGCCTGCCGACCCTGAGCTATCCATTGCTCCATCTGCAGGAGCACTTCCTCCGGACGGACGAGGTCTACCGGCTGGCCAAGCAGCTGCACGCGTTCCTGCGATCGCCGTTCACGACGGAACGGCTGACGGGCCCGGCCTCGCCGGTCACCAAAGGTATGGCCTTCACGGATCTGGACGCTTTCAGTCATGCCCATCGGATAGACCCAGTCCTCTCAAAGTTACGTGAGTGGACGCGGTTAACGTGTGGTGAGCGGAGCTGGCTCTTTTACTGCCCGTACGATCGGGCCATACAGGCGATGACTGGGAGGTCAGAGTGAAGCCCATTGCCATCCTCGAGACCGGAACACCGCCGCCAGAGCTTCGCGATGTCTTTGACGACTATCCGGCCCGGTTTCGGGCCCTCCTCGGCGAGGGGGTCCCCACTCTGCGCTTTGATGTCCAGGCCGGACGCCTTCCTGCGGATCCCTCCGCCTTCCAGGGAGCCATTGTCACGGGCTCTTCAGCAGGCGTCTATGACGAATTGGCCTGGATACCGCCCCTATTGGACTGGCTCCGCCAGGCCCGGGGCCAGACCCGGCTTGTCGGTATCTGCTTTGGGCATCAGGCCATAGCCAAGGCCTTTGGCGGCCATGTCGAAAAATCGCATCGGGGTTGGGGCGTAGGGCTGCATCGCTATGATGTCAGGGTACACGAACCCTGGATGTATCCCCGTGCAGCTTCCATTGCGATCCCCGTATCGCATCAGGACCAGGTCGTGCGCGTGCCTGCAGAGGCCCGGATCATCGCTTCATCGGCGTTTACGCCCTTTGCGGGCCTGGCCTGGGACGATCCGGTTGCCGGCGGGGCCCATGGAGCCATCTCCTTTCAGTGCCATCCGGAGTTCCAGCCCGAATATGCTGCCGCCCTCGTCGAATCCCGTCGTGGGCACCGGATACCCCAGGAGGTGGCTGATGATGCGATCATGACCCTTTCGCGGACCAACGACCGATCGGTTCTGACAGCCTGGATCCGGGCGTTTCTGATGCTGACCCCACCACCGCAAGAGGACCAGGGCAGCGGCATCTGACTTGCATCAGTCAAGCCGAGAGGTCCTGCAATGATACAACCCTTACCCAAGCCCTTACTGGCGAGTGCAGTCCTTGGCCTTGCCCTGGCAGCCTGTACGACCGCGCAGCAAGCGGCCCCTTCCGGCTCCCCCTACCCCGTCCGGATGGCGACGACAGAGGACTGTGACGTCATTTCCATGGCTCTGGAGCTCTTTCCAAGACCCGTCGACGGCTCGCCTCTCAGGGTTGCCGACCTCGCCTATCCGATCACCCCGCCCTTCAGACCCCAGCGACCTGAGCAGGCGGGACCCGAAGCCCTTTCGCTGCGCTCATGCCGCGCGATCCAGACGATATTCGTTTCCGACGACGCCCGCGTGGTCCTCAGCCGCCCCGAGATCCACGAGGCCTCGGTCTATGTTCGCTACCGTGAGGGCAGCCATGCTCCCGTTGTTGCCGAGTTGGAACGCACTCCCGAAGGGTACTGGCGCCATATTCGGGCCTTCCCAACCCTCGACTAGGTCCACAAGGCTCAAGGGCCAGGCTGATGGCGGCGCCCCCTGCAAACCCGGGCCCGTTTTACGGGTAAGGGCATTGGATCGCAGCCCCCTAGGCCTATGGCCATTTCACCTCTGGAGGCATGGAACTCAGAATGGACTCGACATTGCCGCCGGTCTTGAGCCCGAACATGGTGCCACGGTCATAAAGTAGGTTGAACTCCACATACCGGCCTCGCCTTATGAGCTGTTCCTCCCGCTCTTGGGGTGTCCAGGCTTCGGTCATGCGACGGGCAACGATGGCCGGGTAGATCTGGGCAAAGGCCAGTCCCACATCACGTGTGAACGCAAAATCCGCGTCGGGATCACCGGTCTCGAGATGGTCATAGAAGATGCCGCCCGTTCCCCTAGGTTCGTTGCGGTGTGCCAGCCAGAAATAGGTATCGCACCAGGCCTTGAAACGTTCGTAATAGTCATCGCCATGGCGATCGCAGGCCGCTTTCATGGCCTCATGGAATGCCAAGGTGTCTTGAGCCTTGGCATTTCGGTCGACATCAAGGACAGGCGTCAGGTCCGCTCCGCCTCCGAACCAGCTCCGTGTTGTGGCGATAAATCGCGTATTCATATGCACGGCGGGAACCCGCGGGTTCCTAGGATGGCAGATCAGACTGATCCCCGTCGCGAAGAACCGGGGATCATCCTGGGCTCCCGGAACCTGTTTGGCATAGTCAGCCGGAAAGGTGCCCTGGACGGTCGAACAGTGAACCCCGACCTTCTCGAACAGACGGCCATGCATCATGCCCATCACTCCCCCCCCACCGTCTGTCTCGCTACGCTCCCAGGGAGTCCGCACAAATCGTCCAGCCTCGCCCGGATAGAGATCCGGGGGGGCGGCATCCTCGAGCGCCTCAAGTGAACTGTGGATCTGGTCTCGCAGCGTCTCGAACCAGGAACGCGCCCGGGACTTCGCTGACGCCAGGCCATCGGTGGGCGACCCGCTCTGGACCATCAACGGGTTTGACCGGTCCGGTGCCGGGGGATTGTTGGGATCGTGACTCATGGGGGCCTTTTAGACCGGAACACCGGGTTGGGGCCATGATCAAACCACGACATCGCTCTGGCATTGCGCCAGAGGGGTCTTCCATTGTTAAGGTCCCACAAAGACTGTCCTGCGGAGCCTGCCTTGATCACCCCACCTCGTAGCGTAGTAACGCTTTCGGCCATCGCCCTTCTGTCAGCCGGGCTTTCCAGCCCGGTCGAAGCCCTTGCGAATCTTGAGGCCGCACCGCTTCAGGTCAGTCCCCCTGGCAACGCCTCGCCCGCTGACCTGGCCAGGGCGCGCCGGATCCTGGAGCGGACACCGCTCATCGATGGCCACAATGACCTGCCCTGGGCCCTTCGGCAGACCCATGGAAACGATGTCCATGGTGTGGACCTCAACAGCGACCAGAGAGAGGCAGGCGATCTGCACACCGACATCCCCAGGTTAAGAGCCGGTGGCGTCGGAGCGCAGTTCTGGTCTGTCTATGTGCCCGCCAGCCTGGAGCCGACCCAGGCCGCCAAGGCCACGTTCGAACAGATCGACACGGTTAACCGCCTGGTCGGAGCCTATCCCCAGGCCTTCGAGATCGCCACGACCGCTGAAGACATCAGCCGCATTCACCAGGCCGGGAAAATTGCCAGTCTGATCGGCATCGAGGGCGGCTATTCCATCGATGATTCCCTTGGCCTTCTGCGCCAGTTCCATTTGGCAGGGGTTCGCTATGTCACGCTGACACATTCACGGACCACATCCTGGGCAGACAGCGCCACCGACGCGCCCAGGTGGGGCGGCCTCTCGCCATTTGGCGAGACGGTCGTCAAGGAAATGAACCGGCTGGGCATCATGGTCGACCTGAGCCACGTATCTGAAGAGACCATGATGGACGCCCTACGGGTATCCGACGCACCCGTCATATTTTCCCATTCCTCAGCCCGGGCCGTAACCGACCATCCGCGCAACGTCCCAGACAGTGTGTTGCGTCAGATGCCCGAAGATGGCGGGATCGTCATGGTCACGTTCGTACCGGCCTTTGTTTCCCAGCCTGTCCGTGCCTGGAATGCCGACCGTCTTGCCGAGGATGCACGTCTGAAGGCCCTAAACCCTGGCGATTCCGCTGCAGTCAGGGTTGGAATGGCCAGCTGGACCGCTGCAAACCCGCCCCCCAGCGCCTCCATTTCAGACGTTGCCGACCACATCGACCATGTCCGGAGGGTGGCTGGGATCAACCATGTAGGACTGGGCGGTGACTTTGATGGGGTCGACAGTCTGCCTATTGGTCTTGAGGGTGTTGAAACCTATCCGGCACTCCTGGCCGAGCTTATGCGCCGTGGCTGGAGCGAGGCCGATATCCGCAAGCTGGCCGGAGAGAACATGTTACGGGTCATGCGAGCTGTTGAAGCTGTAGCCCGGGCAAGACGTGATGAACGGCCGCGGCTTTCGGCACCGCGATGAACCCGGATCGGTCCAGCCATCAGGCCACCCCCAACCGTTGCCTGCCGATGACCGATTGAGGGAATCTTCAGGGCCAACGGTTCTGGCGGGGCCTGGTGGTGTTGACTATGCACACTATCCGCCTGACAAGTCCCCCTCCATGTCCGGCTCCGTCGCACCGCGGCGGGGCCTTGTGCTTTCTGGAGGTAAGGTCCCGTGTCCGTGAACCATCTTATGGGTGTCTACAATCGTGCTCCTCTGGAAGTGGACCACGGACGTGGAGCGCGTTTGTGGGCCAAGGACGGCACAGAATACCTCGACTGCGTATCCGGTATTTCCACCAATGCACTCGGGCATGCCAACCCGATCCTTGTGGAAGCCGTCAAGGCCCAGGCCGAGAAGCTCTGGCATGTATCAAATATCTTCCGCATCCCTGGCCAGGAGGAATTGGCGGATAGGCTATGCGAGCATTCCTTTGCCGATGTGGTCTTCTTCACCAACTCCGGGACGGAAGCGGTTGAATGTGCCATCAAGACAGCGCGCCGGTATCACTTCCATGCCGGGGCTCCGGAGCGGATCGATATCTATGGCTTTGATGGGTCGTTCCATGGCCGCACCTATGGTGCCATCAACGCGGCAGCAAACCCGGCCTATACAAACGGGTTTGGTCCAGCGATGGAGGGATTCCACCAGCTGACCTGGGGCGACCACGAAGCGCTCACGGCTGCGATCTCATCACCCACCACGGCGGCCATCATCGTCGAACCCGTCCAGGGCGAGGGCGGCTGTCGAGCGATCCCGGAACATTGCCTTCGTTCGTTAAGGGCGCTTTGTGATGAGCATGGCGTCCTCATCATTTTCGACGAAGTCCAGTGCGGCATGGGCCGGACAGGAAAGCTATGGGCCCATGAATGGGCCGGGATCGAGCCTGATATCATGGCCATTGCCAAGGCCCTGGGTGGTGGCTTCCCCATCGGTGCCTGCCTTGCCAGTGAAAAGGCAGCCTCGGGAATGGTTGTTGGCGTCCATGGTTCAACCTTCGGTGGCAACCCCCTGGCCATGGCCGTTGGCCTGGCTTCATTCGGGGAACTGGTGAAACCAGCGCTCATCGCCAATGTGAATGAGGTAGCCGCCTATATGAAGCAGCAGCTCGCTGGACTTCAGGAGCGCTTTCCTGACGTTATCGTCGATGTCCGCGGCAAGGGATTGCTGATCGGGGTAAAGCTGGTGCCCAACAACCGCGAGTTCATGGCACTGGCCCGCGATCGGCAACATTTTCTGATCGCCGGCGGCGGGGACAACTGCGTACGCATTCTTCCACCTCTCAACCTCTCGCTTGATGAAGCCCGCGAGGCCGTCAAACGCTTTGAAGGCACATGCGAAGTCGTGCGCCAGCAGTCGGCGGCCTAGGCGATGGTGCGCCACTTCCTGGATATTCACAGGGTGGATGCTGCTGATCTGCGCGCCATTCTCGATGATGCTCATGCCCGAAAGGCAGCCCGAAGGGGCTGGCCTCAGGGACGATCAGATGCCGACATGCCTGGCAAGGACCGGGTCCTGGCCATGATCTTCGAAAAGAATTCGACCCGCACTCGATTCAGTTTCGACGCCGCAATCCGTCAGCTTGGCGGGGCCTCGATCATCGCCACGGCTTCAGACATGCAGCTCGGGCGCGGCGAGCCTGTCGAGGACACGGCCCGTGTGCTGTCGCGCATGGTGGATGCTGTAATGATCCGCGCCAACAACCACGAAGACGTTGAGCGCTTCGCCCGCGTTTCAGAGATTCCAGTCATCAACGGCCTGACTGACCGGTCGCATCCCTGCCAGATCCTGGCTGATTTACAGACTATTGAAGAGCACAGAGGCCCTGTTGCAGGCATGACCATTGCCTGGATCGGCGACGGCAACAATGTCTGTCACAGCTTCATGCATGCTGCGCCCAAATTCGGGTTTCACCTGAATGTTGCCTGTCCGGCGGAATACCATCCCGATCTGCGCGACCTGGCCGTAGGGGGAAACTCCGTCACACTGACCTCGGATCCACGCGAGGCCGTTAAAGGGGCCAATGTCGTTGTGACCGACACATGGGTGTCCATGGGCGACCAGGACTATGAGGCCCGCCTGGCGGCCTTCGAGGCCTATGGCGTCGACGAAGCCTTAATGGACCAGGCCGATCCCGACGCCGTCTTTCTGCACTGCCTCCCCGCACACCGTGGCGAGGAAGTCACCGATGCAGTCATCGACGGCCCCCGTTCCCTGGTCTGGGACGAGGCTGAAAACCGGATTCATGCCCAGAAGGCAGTCCTCGCCTGGTGTTTTTCGGGCTGAGGCGCTTCAAGGCTTTGGTGGGCTCAAACCGCTCTCCAGACGCGGCCTGATCGCCTCCTTGCTGCGAACCGGCATCCCCTTCTTCAGTGAGTGCCGGAAATCCGACCGCCGCAGGCTCGCACTGGTCTGCTAACTATCAAGCCGTCCTCTGGAATCCGAGCAATGTTCCGACGTGGATGAGCAGAAGCGCAGCCAGGGTCGCGCAGAGCAGCATCAAAAACCGCCAGGGGATCATCCTTGGTCCCCTGACAAGATTTACCGGGCGTGCACCCCGCCACGCCGTAAACACGGTGGCCGCAACGCTCGCTGCAAGCAGCGAAAGGGTTAGTGACAGGGTCATGGTCGCTTGGTGCCGTCGATGTGAGGGTTTCGCAAGCCCCTGAGCGAACCCGCGCACACCCACCCGACCAGGACCATGGTTAACGGGAAGTTAACCCGGATGGGGCCAAGAGGCCTCTGTGTGGGAACCGTCATTTCCACAGGAAGTTGTTCTACCACCACATCTTGGGTTAACGATAGATTTACACCCCGGATATGGCCAGTTAGCCTGCACAAATATGGGTCGGGGAGCGAATCAGTGAGCGCAGCGCCGTGGAGCGTCAAGGGCATCGACCCCAAGGCTCGCGAAGTCGCAAAAGACCTTGCCCGCCGCTCGGGCATGACGCTCGGCGAATGGCTCAACACGATGATCATGGACGACGTCAATGATGAAGAGGATGTGGTGCCGCTGAACCGCCGACCCCATGCGTCCGATGCTTTCGAGCGGCGTGGGCGGTCCCGCCGGCTGGACGATCTTTATTCGGATTCCGGCGACACCCTGCACCGGGTTGCCGCCTCGGTGGACGCCATTGCTGCGAGGCTAGAGGCTGCTGAGCGTCGCTCCACAGTGGCCATCCAGGGCGTGGACCAGGCCGTCAACGGCCTTGTTCGGAGGCTGGATGGGCAGGAGCATGTCGGGCGCACCTTCGGCCGACGGATCGACGAAATGGCAGAAGAACTGCGCGAGGGGCATCGACGCCTGCGCCAGTTCGAGCAGGATACGGGGCCCAAGACCACGGAGACCTTTGCCAAGGTTGAGGCAGGTCTGGGAGGTCTGGCGGCGCGTCTCTATGATATCGAGGAACGCCAGCGCAACAGCTTCAACGAGTTGCGTGAGCGTATGGAGGCGGCAGAACGTGGCGCAGGCCCGGGCCCCGGCACAGATCTCATGGCCCAGGCCTCTGCCAGGCTCGATCAGGCTCAGAGTGAAACCACCGCAGCCCTGCGTGGCCTGGAACGTTCCTTCGCAGATCTTGATCAACGCCTCCGCGCCGCCGAGACCCGTGTCGAGCCAGAAGGCCTCCGTGAAGCCGCCCGTTTCGAGAAGCTTGCCGAGACCCTGACCCGGCAGGTTGAAACCAGTCGTGCCGACATGATGCGTCGGATCGATACGGCCGAGCAGGAAAACAGGCTAAGCCGCATAGAGGCGGCTGTATCGGCAGCCGGAGAACAGATCCGTGCCGCGGAGGAGCGCTCCGCCCGCGACATCGAGACCATGGGACGTGAAGTCGTCCGAATCG
>JBFZCB010000189.1:0-5272 GCA_041308165.1 Caulobacterales bacterium | reverse complement strand
ATCGGCTACACGAAATATCATCCCCATCAGCGGCTTAGGCCGTCATCAGTGGAGACAAGTTAGCGTTAGACTGACAGCACCAAGGCCGCCACGCTCGAGGGCGATGGACGGAGTTTTAATGAGATCGCCGGAATGCGAGCCGGCACTGAGGCTGAAGCAGCCTGAGCTGCCTCAGGCGGCGACGAGAACCTTATCGACGACGATGTCATCGGCACGGGCCCTGGCCTGCGCCATGTCATAGGCCGTCTGCATGCGCATCAGCGTATCGGCCTTGACGCCAAAAGCCTTCTCGAACCGGATCGCCATATCGGCCGAAAGTGCGGTGTGGCCATTGAACAGGTTGCTAAGGGTCTGGCGGGTCACATGGAAGGCGGCTGCAAGGCGGTTGATGCTCACACCATGGGGCTCGACGACTTCGCTCTTCAGCCAGTCACCGGGATGAACCGCCAGCGAGGGATGCATGGTCATAGCCATCAGTGATAATCCTCCAGATCTAGGTCGGCGATTGTCGTTTCGTCAATCTTAACGAAGGTCAGCCGCCAGTTCTTCGTCACCGTCATTGACCAGCGCCCGGCCTTGTCTCCAACCAACTCGTGCAGCCCGTAATTAGGCGGCACGGCCAGTTCGTCGAAACTGCCTGCAGCATCGATGAATGCCAGCATCTTGCGGATACGAGCCGCGTCACCCACCAGGCCTTTTGCGTTTCCGGTCTCGAAAAACCGCCGCAGCCCTTTGTGGGAGATGCTGTCGATATCCATAACGTCTTATGTCAAATAGGGTTTGACATGTCAACCAACGTTTGACGCGCAGCGGGCTGCGTCCTGGAACTGACACGTTAAGTCGGCCGGGCCGAAAACGCCCCGCCCCTTCCTGGCTCAGGCGACCCGGGTGGCCGCCGCCCAGGCGTCATTTGCCTGACCCCGCAGGATGCGGAGACCGGGCCGGGAGATCAGATGGGGTTGTAGATTGAAGGTGTTGTAGATCGGACCGTGGCTGGAGAGGAAACGCTGGGCTGAGGCCTGGGATTTGAACCGCGACTGCTGGCGTTACCGGCGACGGATCGAAAGGTGGGAGTTCTCTGCTAGATTGTTCTCCCAGAGCCGGCCGGGTCGATGCAGATGCCTCAAATCGAGCTGATCAAGAGCCGCGCCGTATGAAGCCAGGCCGTCCGTTGTAATCGTCTGGGGCTCGGCCGACTGGTTGTGCAGAAGCCGTCTGAGAAGCTTCAATGCGGCCTCTGTATCCCGCCGGCGCTGGACGAGGACGTCGAGAACCTCGCCTTCGTCATCGACCGCACGCCAAAGAAACATGCGCTTTCCGCCGATCCAACAGACGACTTCATCGAGATGCCATCTGGGCGACGGGGGTGGACGACGGCGCTTCAATCTCCGGGCAATCAGCGGTCCAAACTCGATGGTCTAGCAGCGGATCGTCTCGTAGCTGACGTCGATCCCACGAGCCGCCATCAGTTCTTCGACGTCGCGAAAACTGAGGCTGAATCGGAAGTAGAGCCAGACCGTCTGGCGGATCACATCGGCTGGAAAGCGGTGGCGCTTGAACGAAATCGGCTTCACGAAACATCATCCCCGTCAGTGGCTTAGCCGTCCTCAGTGGAGGCAAGTTAGCGTTAAACTGACAGCACCCATCGGCATCATATCTGCGTTGGCGAAATCGCATCGGAAGGCTGTCTAGCTTAGAGCAAAGACCGCTGTATGCCCGACAGCGTCCCTGCTCGGGCGGATGACGATCTCGACATCTTGTTCCAGGGCGTTGAGGAAGCTCATCAGTTTCTCAACGGAGAAATGATCAAGCCGGTAGTTGACGAGTGCCGACACTTTGGATTGCGGGATGCGAAGGACGGTCGCCGCCTCGGTCTGCTTCAGACGGCGCTCCTTGAGCAGAGCGTTCACGGCCATCGCCAGCCGCGTCTTGGTCTGACGGTCGGCGGCGTCTGGAAGGCCCAGGTCGGCGAAGACGTTGCCGGTGCCTTCGGTGATGTCATTTGCCACGTTTACCTGCCTTGCCCTTTGGGGGCTGTTGGTAGTTGATCTCATAATGCTCGCGGGCACGTTTCAGGCGCTCGCTCACCAGGTCGATGTCCGTTTGCGCCGTGCGGATGCCCGATGGCGATTTCTTCTGAAACACGTGGAGCACATAGACCACGCCCTCGAAGCGGACGGTGTAGATGCCGCGATAGGCGTTAGCCTCGAAGCTCTCCACGATTTCAAACACACCCGCGCCTTCACCCTTCCAAGGCTTGGCGTGGGGATGCTTACCTCCCAACTGGGCAACGCCCAGCGCGTAGCCCATATCGCTCACCACTTCCTGCGGCAGCGCCAGCAGGTCGGATTTGGAAGATCCGATCCAATGGACGGGCTTCTCTTTGGCGGGCGGAAGATGAACCATACCATCTCAATTATACCCAATTTGATATAATTTGGCAAGAGAATAGCGAGCGTGGGTGCTGACAACTAAACTCGACCCGGCCACAGAACGCCCCCCCCTTCCCCGGGCTCACGCCGCTTGGATCGCGGCCGCCCACGCGGCCTCGGCATGACCCCGCAAGACGCGAAGGCCGGGTCGGGAGATCACGTGGGGTTGAAGGTTTAAGGCGTTGTAGATGGGACCGTGGCTGGAGAGGAATCTCTGGGCTGAACCCTGCGATTTGAACCTCTGCTGTTTTCGCTTCCGTCGTCGGATAACGAGGTGCGAGTTCTCCGCCCGATTGTTTTCCCGCATTCCGCCAGATTGGTGACGGCTCTGAAGATGCAGGATTTTCATCGCCGCGCGGTATGATGCCAGCTTATCGGTGACGATAGATTCTGGATGGATGCCGGTGTTCCGAAGTAGCCGTCGCAGCAGCTTCAGCGCCGCATGCTTGTTGCGACGTTTCTGGACAAAGACGTCCAGAACTTCACCCTCGTCATCGACCGCCCGCCACAGATACATCGGCCGCCCGCCAATCTTCACGACCGCCTCATCCAGATGCCAACGACCGGTCGGGCGATCACGGAGCCGACGCAGATTGGCGGCGATCAGAGGCCCAAACTTGATCACCCAGCATCGGATCGCCTCCCGGCTGACCTAGATTCCGCGCTCCGCCATCAACTCCTCGACGTCGCGGATGCTAAGCGTGAACCGGAAATACCTACGCACCGCTTGGCAGATGACCGATCCGGGGAACCGATGACGCTTGAACGATATCGGACTCATCTCACCTCCGGTCCTAACTACCTGACTGGATACGTTTTATAGTTAGACTGCCAGCACCCCCCGCGCAGTGTTGAATCAACCCCTCTTGATTTGTACGCCCATGAGGCGTACAAGACTATCAAGTTCGAGGAGTACAGGAGGCAGCCATGCTCTCTTTCAACGATCAAGTCAGCGCGCTCGACGAGCGTAGCACGGAACGGATGAACTTCCGGACCAAGCCGCGCATCAAGCAGACCATCCAACGCGCTGCGGCCTTGGCCGGCGTGGACGACTCCGTCTTCACGATGAACGCGGCCTATGCGTCGGCCCTGAACACCATCGAAGCCCACGAGCGTACGGTTCTGGCTCCGGTGGACCATACGGCGTTCTTCGCCGCCATGGACGCACCCCCGGCTCCCACGGACAAGCTTCGTAAGGCCTTTGCCCGCCACCGTGAGACGGTCTCCAGTCGGTGAGCGCAGGCGAAGCCAAAGCGCTGAACATCATTGAGCCGTTCGATCCTAACAAACACGATCGGACGGCTTTTTCCTGCGGCATCGACCAGGTCGATAACTTCTTCAAGAAGACGGCAAACAAACTGTCCAAAGCCGACAATCTGCGCGTCTGGGTAATGACTGATGCCGAGGACGGCCTGATCGGCTTCTACGCCACCAATGCCCACAGCGTCGACTATCAGGCTCTTCCACCCAAATATGCACGGACCCGGCCTGGTCACGGTCAAATCCCCGCCGCCTACATCTCGATGATCGGGGTTGACCAGAGCTTCCAGAGGAAGGGCTATGGCGGCGATCTGCTGATCGATTGCCTACGTCGCCTTGCCCAAGCCAGCGAAGCCCTCGGCATCGCCGTAGTGATGCTGGACGTTCTAGATTGCGATGATCCCGAAAAGGTCGAACGACGCCTCGCACTCTACAAGGGTTACGGGTTCGAGCCCCTCACCTCCAATCCCCTGCGCCTGTTCCTGCCCATGGCGACCGTGAAGGCGCTCCTCGAAGCGGAAGCCTGAGACCGACCCTCGCAGATACGGTGGACACGTCGAGATCGGAGCGGGCTCTGTCAACCTGAGTTCTATCCGCCCGGTATGCCGTTCCGCGTCAGGCTCCTGGCATGGCCAAATCAGTGGAGAAAAATTGTCGTTAGCCTGCCAGCACCCTCAGGAAAGGATGGCCGGGCCGATCGCTAGGTCAGTTGATCCGCAGGCCCCGCACCTGCCCTTTGACAGGCGTGGCTGCCTTAGCTGGATCCGGGGGCTGTCGATGCCTTCCCATGCACGGCGGACCTCGCCGCTCGTATTCCAGGTCAGGATGAGTTGGCTCGCGCCGCCGCAAGCGCGACAGCGGACAGGATATTGATCAATCTGCGACTTGATCGAAATCAGACACCGCCCCTGCCGTCCCTTGATGACGATGCGACGGAACGCGCCAAGGTTCAAGGGGCTCCCGAAGCGGGCCGTTGCTTACGCTCCGCACGGCAACGGACCTCCTTAACCGCCGTTAGGGTGGTCCGCTCACGGGATATGCGGTCGATTTCCGGTTGTCGGCAGAGTGCCAATGACGTGGTCCGACCCGAATCGGACATCGAAAGCACGCGGCTTCTCGATCCTGGCTTGGCCCGTGGTCCTGACAAGTTGACTGGGCCAAGTCGAAAGCCCCCCTACCCTGCCTGTAATCAGGCCGTCGCAGTTGCCCACGCAGAAGCCGCTTCGGCCCGGAAAGGCCGAAGGGTGGGTCTGCTGATCAGATGGCGCTGGATGTTGAAGGTGTTGTAGATCGCTGCGTGGGTGGTGAGGACTCTTTGGGTTGAGGCCTGGGACTTGAACCGCTGCTGCTGTCGTTCTTGTCGTCGGATTGGCAGGTGAGAGGGTCTTGTCAGCCCAAACCGGTTGCGCCGTTGATCGGGTCGCGTGGCGAGGTCGGATGGCCAGATCCGACAACCCGGTTCGATGGTTCGACAGCTCGCCAGAGGTGATCCGGACCGTCGTCATGATGTACGTGCGGTTCCCTCTCTCGCTGCGCCAGGTCGAGGATCTGCTGGCCGAGCGCGGCATCGACATTTGCCA
>JBFZCB010000188.1:0-4534 GCA_041308165.1 Caulobacterales bacterium | reverse complement strand
CCATGGTAGGCAAGGGCCTGCTCTGTGTGGAAGCCACCGGTCTTGCCGGTCAGGCCCTGGACGATGATTTTTGTGTTTTTGTCGACGAGGATGGACATGGGTCTATCGATCTCTGGAATGTGTCAGTCAGCTGGGCGGTAGCGGATAGGGCTCAAAGCCTCATCCAACCGCCGCGACGATCTTCTGGGCGGCGTCATCGAGGTCGTCGGCCGAGGTAATGGCCAGGCCGCTCTCGTTCAGGATCTTCTTGCCCAACTCGACATTGGTGCCCTCGAGGCGGACCACGAGTGGAACCTTGAGGCCCACTTCCTTGACGGCGGCGACCACACCCTCGGCGATGACATCACACTTCATGATGCCCCCGAAAATATTGACGAGAATGCCTTGGACATTGGGGTCTGCGGTAATGATCTTGAAGGCTGCTGCGACCTTCTCCTTGCCCGCGCCACCGCCGACATCACAGAAGTTGGCAGGCTCCTTGCCGTAGAGCTTGATGATATCCATCGTCGCCATGGCCAGACCGGCACCATTGACCATGCAGCCGATGTTCCCGTCGAGCGCAACATAGGCGAGGTCCCATTCCGAGGCCTCGATCTCCTTGGCATCTTCCTCGGTCTCGTCGCGCAGGGCCTTGATGTCTGCGTGACGGAACAGGGCGTTGCCGTCGAAGCTGACCTTGGCGTCCAGCACGCGCAGCCGGCCGTTCTTCATCACAATCAGAGGATTGACCTCGAGCATGGCCATGTCGGTCTCGACAAAGGCCTTGTAGAGAATCGGGAAAAGCGACCTGCCGTCTTCGGCCGCCTCACCTGTCAGCCCATAGGCCGCATTAATGGTCTCGACGTCGGCATCGGTGACGCCTGTTTCCGGATCGATCACGATGGTCTGGATCTTCTCGGGCGTGTCATGGGCGACAGCCTCAATGTCCATGCCGCCTTCGGTGGAAACCACAAAGGCGATCCGGCCATACTGGCGATCGACGAGAAGCGAGCAGTAGAGCTCACGCTCGATATCGGCACCGTCTTCAATATAGAGACGATTGACCTGTTTGCCGCCATCACCGGTCTGGGCCGTCACCAGCGTATTGCCGAGCATTTCCCCGGCGTGCTTGACCGCTTCCTCAACCGAGAAGGCCAGGCGCACACCGCCCTTGGCGTCCGGGCCCAGTTCCTTGAACTTGCCCTTGCCACGCCCGCCGGCATGGATCTGCGACTTCACGACATACAGAGGACCTGGCAAGGATCTCGCAGCCGCCTCCACCTGATCGACGGAGGTGACCGCGACGCCCTCGGCGACCGGTGCGCCAAAGCCCTTAAGAACCTGCTTGGCCTGATATTCGTGAATGTTCATGGATGCCGCCCTGGGGAAGATTTGCCGCGCTTATAGGCGCGCCCCCTCCGCCGGTGCAACCGCGTCTGTGTCAATCAACCCAGTCACGTCTCAGACTGCGCGCCGAGATGAACAGAAGAATAGCCGCAAGCCCATAGAACCACTGCCCCACATAGAGTGAATAGCGCAGGGCTTCCTCGGCAAATCGGGGCGTCAGATAGTCCGACACCGCGCCCAGCAGATAGATCCCAAGGCCGATACCGACCAGGTTGTTGATCAGCAGGAAGCTGGCCGAGGCGGTCGAGCGCATATGCGATGGAACCAGGTGCTGGATGGCTGTGATCACAGGGCCAAGCCAGGCCAGCGACAGGGCCTGGGGTATCAGGAACAGGAAGAAGGCCAGCCACTTGTGCTCGACATTCATGGCCAGGAAAAACAGCGGTACAGCGATGACAAAGCCGACGGCCGGCACCATGGGGTAGGCCGCCCGCTTGATGCCCTTGCCCAGCTTGTCGGCCAGCCATCCACCCAGCCAGATGCCGATCACGCCCCCGACAAGGGCGATACCGGCCATGTACCAGGCCCGTTCGGCACCCTCCATGCCCATCGAGCGCTGAAAGAAGCTGGGCAGCCAGAAGGCCGATCCATAGCCATAGACGGACGAACAGGCGGCCCCGAATGACAGGAACCAGAAACTGGGCTTCTTGAGGAGGATGGCCCAGACCTCATTCAATGAGGCTGCCTTCTGTGCCGGCTGCGCGGGCGCAACCACTTTTGGAGCCTCAGAGGCTGCCTCTGGAGCGGGCTCAGGCCGGTCATAGCCACCGCGGATAGGGTCGAGCACCGTCATCTTGAACACCGGAGCCAGCAATACTCCGGCAAGCCCAAGGATGACGAAGGCTGCGCGCCAGTCGATCGCGGCGGCCAGCAAGCCTCCGAACAGATACCCCAGTCCCGTTCCGATAGGGACGCCGAACGAGAAGACCGCAAGGGCCCGGGCTCTTTGTGCCTTGGGGAAATAATCCGCCACGAGAGAATAGGAAGGCGCGACCCCACCGGCCTCGCCAACCCCCACCCCCATCCGGGCGGCAAACAGGAAGGTGAAGCCGGTCGCCAGCCCGCATAGGGCCGTAAAGCCTGACCAGACCGCCAGGGATGTCGCGATAATCGAGGTACGGCTGATCCGATCGGCCAGCCAGGCAATCGGCAAGGCCAGTGTTGAGTAGACAATGGCAAAGGCTGGCCCACCCAAAAGGCCAAGCTGGCTGTCGGTAAAGTTCATCTCGGCCTGGATGTAGGGCGCGAGAATGGCCAGCACCTGCCGGTCAATGAAGTTGAAGGTATAGACCACCATCAACATGCCCAGCACATAGAAGCGATAGGCGGGCCGCTCGAGCGGCAAGGGTTTCGCGCCAGCCGATAGGTTCATGGCTTCCTCTGGGTTTTTGGGCCTTGGCCTGACTGTAGCCACGGCACGGAGCGCTCTGCAAAAGAAAAAGGGCGGCGGTTTAAACCCGCCACCCCTTTCCGTATCTGGACTTTCCGGCCGACTAGAACTTGTACTGCAGCGAGGCCGTAAAGGTCCGCGGCGGTCCGTAGTAGCCGATCAGGGAGTTGTCGAAGGCGGCCCCTGCGAAGTTATAGGCCCCGACGCGGTATTCTTCGTCCGTCAGGTTGCGACCAAACAGTCCAACGGTCCACTGATCCGTCGGATCGGTCCAGACCACCGACAGGTCAACCAGGGCAAAGGCCTCCTGATCCAGGATGGGGTTGGGGAACTCGAACTGGCTGTAATCGTCACGGTAGCTGACCGAAGGCGTGATCGCCAGTCCGCCGCCAAGGAACTGCCCGGCCCAGGTCAGACCGAAATAGCCGGTCCATTCAGGAGCATTCTGCAGCACGACAAGATCCGCGATGTTTTCGAAGTTCCGCGTGGTCAGGTTGAAACGGTTGAACTCGTCAAACTCGGCCTTGAGATAGCCGATGGCGAAGTTGGCCGTCAGGTTGGAGGTCAGATAGGCCGCACCCTCGAACTCGGCCCCGTAGATCGTGGAGGAGCCGACATTGTCGACGAAGCTCGCAATACCCGTTGCCACCCCTGCGGTGTTCAGGATCGGCACCTGGGTGGTGACCTGCTGGTCCTGATAGGCGTTATGGAAGATGGCCGACGAGAAGGTAAGCCGACGATCAAAAGCTGAACCCTTGAGGCCAACTTCGTAGGAATCAACGGTTTCGGGATCATAGCCGTTGACGGTCTGGGGGGTGGAGATCGCATCACCACGCATATCAAAGCCGCCGGACTTGAAGCCGCTCGACCATGAGGCATAGCCGGTGATCTCGTCGCTGAAGTCATAGGACACGGCGATACGAGGCGAGATATCGTCGAAGCTCTTGGAGTTTGTATAGTCGGTCCGCGGCGCACCCAGCGTCGGGCGGGCCGTGCCGCCCAGCAGCGGCGTGCGGCTCGCACCGAGATAGTTGGCCCGGAAGACATCACCGGTCTTCTCATCATAGGTATAGCGAAGGCCAAGTCCGAGGTGCAGGCGATCGGTCAGGTCCAGGTTCACATCGGTGAACATCGAGATGCTTCGCGTGTCGACAAACCCGGCCGTGCCGATGGCGATGCCCAGTGCGCCGGCAATCGTATCAAAGGCACCTGATGCCGTGCCGTCCAGGTAGAAGAGGCCGGCAACACCCTGGATCCGGTCCGTCTCGAACAGGAACTGGAACTCCTGGGTGAACTGGTGGTCGCCATAGACAGCCGGGATGTCGAGCGTGGGCTGAGGGGTGTTGTCAAAGTCAATGACAGTATCGGTGTCACCACTGCGGTAGGCCGTGATGGACTTGAAGGTCCAGGTGTCATTGATGTTGATCTCGGCCGTCAGGGAGACGCCCTCGTTCGTGACCTTGTTGGTGTCGCCTATGCCGGCACGGGTGTCATAGACACTGCCCGGAATGCCCGAGCCTGGCGTAACGCCAGCCACTTCCCGGTGACCGTGGCGAGGGTTGGAGTTATCCTCAACACGGTCAAAGGCCAGGCGGAAGAAGGCATTTTCGTAGGGCTGATACTCGATGCTGAAGCGCCCGCCAAAGACGTCCTTGTTGTAGTGCTCGGCGCCCGTGTTCAGGTTTTCGCCGTAACCGTCACGGTCATAGTTGGCGATGGCACCCCCGATACGCAGGTTCTCAGCGATCGGCACAGAGC
>JBFZCB010000187.1:0-16414 GCA_041308165.1 Caulobacterales bacterium | reverse complement strand
CTGCGGACATTGCCGTCGGCACGCCCGCAGCCGCCCTTTTCGGTGCAGATCCCGTCATTGATTTTGAGGTGACGCCAAACCGCCCCGACTGGCTTGGCGTGTCCGGGATCGCCCGCGACCTGGCCGCGGCAGGCCTCGGTCAGTACCTAGACTACCGAATTGTACCGGTCCGCGGCGGATTTTCCTGTCCCTACACCCTTCGACTGGAGGCTCCTGAGCAGTGTCCTGTCTTTGCGGGCAGACTGATCCGAGGTGTGCGCAATGGCCCCTCCCCCGAATGGCTTCAGCGCCAGCTGACCGCCATCGGCCTGCGCTCGATAAACCGTCTGGTCGATGTCACCAATCTCATCGCCTACGACCGGGCTCGCCCCTTGCACGTCTATGACGCAGCCAAGCTTGTCGGCCAGACCCTCGTCGTCAGGCCCGGGCAGTCCGCCTCCGACACGGGCGCGCCAGAACACCTCATCGCCCTGGATGGCAAGACCTATGCGACAGACCCATCGGTCTGTGTGATCGCCGACGCTGACGGAGAGCGGCCAATCGGACTGGGCGGCGTCATGGGGGGAGAATCCACCGGCTGCTCGGACGAGACTACGGATGTCTTTGTTGAAAGCGCCTGGTTTGATCCAATCGTCACGGCCCAGACGGGCCGCACCCTGGGTATAACGTCGGACGCCCAGTATCGATTTGCCCGCACTGTGGACCCCGCGTCTGTCGTCCCGGGCCTTGAGCTTGCCACCCGTCTGATCCTTGACCTGTGCGGGGGCGAACCCTCAGAGATCGTTGTTGCTGGCCAGGCTCCGGTCGATCCGGGCCCCTTCGCCTTCGATCCGGACCATGTTCTGCGCCTTTCGGGCATGAACCCCGGACACGACCGCATCGCCGAGATTCTCACCGCACTGGGCTTTGATATCAACCGCAGTGCTCCGCTCTGGAGTGTCACTCCACCGTCCTGGCGCCGCGATGTCGAGGGGCCAGCAGACCTTGTCGAAGAAGTGGCCCGCATCGAAGGGTTCGACGCCCTGCCCCACTCTCCCCTGCCTGACCAGGGGGCTCCCTCACGCGGCGTTCTCAACCCGCGTCAGGCTCAGGTCCGCATTGCCAGGCGTGCCCTCGCATCCATGGGTTATGCTGAAGCTGTCACCTGGTCTTTTACGAGCCGCTCTACCGCAATCCTGTTCGGCGGCGGGGAGGAAAGACTGCATCTGGAAAACCCCATTGCGTCCGATCTGGACTGTATGCGGCCTTCAATCCTTCCGAACCTGATCCAGGCCGCAGCCCGTAATGCGGCACGGGGCCATGCAAATGTCAGTCTGTTCGAGATCGGACCGGTTTATCTCGGCGACGGCCCCGGCGATCAGCGCACGGCCATCACGGGCCTGATAGCTCCACACGCGGCACGCCACTGGTCTGGGACTGGCGAAGAGGCGCTCTTTGAACTTAAGGGCGACATCCTGTCCCTGCTTTCCGAGATCGGGGCCCCGACCGGTGGAATGCAGCTGATCCAGGGCCAGAACTCACCCGTCTGGCATCCGGGCCGCTCGGCGCGTCTGCAGATGGGACCCAAAACCATCGTTGGTGAGTTTGGTGCCCTTCACCCACGCCTGCTCAAGGCCCTCGATGCAGAAGGCCCCATGCTGGCCTTCGAGATCGTACTCGATGCCCTGCCCTCGCCAAAGGCCAGGTCCAAGGGTCGTGGCAATGCGGACCTTCCAAGCCTGATGCCGCTCAGCCGGGACTTCGCTTTCGTCGTCGAAGACGCTCGCGCGGCCTCTGACCTCGTGCGCGCAGCCCAGGGTGCTGACAAGACCCTGATTGTCGACGTCCGTGTCTTCGATGTCTATCGCGGCCCGGGTCTTGGAGAGGGGTTCAAGTCGGTCGCCCTTGAGGTCGTTCTGCAACCCCGCATGACAAGCTTGACCGACGCCCAGATTGATGAGCTTTCATCACGGATAATCGCTTCCGTCGAAAAGCTCGGGGCGAAGCTCAGGGGCTGAATGTGGGACTGAAGCCACGACTTGAAACCGCTTTTGAGCGGATGCTGTTTCATTCCCGCTGGCTCATGGCCCCCTTCTATGTGGGCCTGATCATAGCGCTGGCCATGCTGCTGGTCGTGTTCTGCAAGGAACTTCTCTACTATCTGCCCAAGACCTTCAGTCTGGACGGCGGCCTGACCTCCAACGATGTCATCCTGGCGGCCTTGACGCTTGTGGACCTCTCCCTTGCCGGCAACCTCCTGCTTATCGTGGTCTTTTCAGGCTACGAGAACTTCGTATCCAAGCTGGATCTGGACGGAGAAACAGATCGTCCACCCTGGATGGGAACGGTGGATTTCTCCGGTCTGAAGATGAAGCTCATCGCTTCCATAGTGGCCATATCGGGCATTCAACTGCTCAAGTTCTTCATGAACATGGGCAGGGACGGCGCACCGATTGATGAAGTCGAAGCCCTCTGGGGTGTTGTCATCCACCTGACCTTCGTCACGTCCGGTGTGCTTCTCGCCCTTATGGACTGGTTGACGGCCAGGACCACCAAGTCCTGAAGTCTTAGCCCTGTGGTCATGGCCTGATGGAACCGATCGGGTCTGCCGAGGTTGATTTAGGGTGCCGGAAATCTTCTGTTGCAACCTGCCGTTAACCTAACCGCCGCAAGGCTGACGCATTGCCCGGCAAGGCTACCCTGCGCCTGCTTGTACGGGTGAACGCTCAGCTCGGGACAAAGCCCCATGACACTGCCTGACATCCCCCCCCATGCGAACACGCCGCTCTCGTCGAGACCGGTGCCGCACCGCCGCCAGCTGATCCGCGCAGGGCTTGTCGCAGGTGCCGCAAGCGCCCTGCCTCTTGGCCTTTCAGCCTGCGCAACACCGGGCCCCACGGTTGAACCGGCCTATCCTGTTCGAAATGACGGGATCGCCCCTTCCTATACAGCTGAAGAGCTCATCGCCTCAGGTTCGCGTGAACTTGGCATTGCCGCCGAGGCCATGGGGGGAGCCATCGAGCGCATCTTTGCCGATCAGGGCGACAGCCCCACCGCCTATATTGCCGGTGAGGAGGGCGCAGGGGCCGTCGGCTTCGGCCTGCGCTACGGTCGGGGTGCCCTTCACATGAAGGATGGCCAGCCACCGCGGGATGTTTTCTGGCAGGGCATTTCAGTAGGCTGGGATGTGGGCGGAAACGCCAGCCGGGTCTTTACCCTGGTCTATGGGCTCTTCACGCCCGATGCCATCTATCGCCGCTATCCTGGCGTCGAGGGTTCGGCCTATCTGATCGCCGGCCTCGGGGTGAACTATCAGCGTGCTGACGGCATCACCCTGGCACCGGTCCGCACCGGGGTTGGTCTAAGACTGGGGGCTAATGTCGGCACCATGGCCTACAGCCGGCAGAGAAATGTCTTCCCCATCTAGGACCTCGCTATGGAGGCCATCCGGGAACCGCGGCCCCCAGCCGTTCCTCCTGATGGCCTCTATCCGCCCATGAGGCTTTCCAGGCCCTCGCGGTAACTTGTATATACAGGTCTCCAGCCCAGTTCCGCCTTTGCCCGCGAATTGGAGACTCTTTTGGAGTCCAGATAAAAACGGCGCATGGCGTCCGAGACCGACGGGTCTGTCCACTCCACCTCGGGAGGGCAGGTCAGGCCAAGACGATGCGCTGCCCATTCCAGAACGACGTCTGCAGGGGCTGGCTCGTCATCGGCGAGGTTATAGATTCCACCCGGTCTTGGCCTTGCCATCGAGGCATAGAGACCCGAAACCGCATCATCGACATGGATCCTGTTGAAGACCTGTCCCGGTTTTCTGACCAGCCTTGCTGTCCCATCCCTCAGCCGATCCACAACCGAACGGCCTGGGCCGTAAATACCCGGCAGACGGAAGATCTGCACCGTTAGCCCCATGCCCCGCCCAGCATCCAGCCAGGCGAGCTCTGCCCTGACCCGGCGTGCCCCCTCAAGGCTGGCAGCATGCAGAGCATCGTCTTCAAAGGTCCAGCCGCCGGCACGGTCCCCATAGACAGCCGTTGAAGAAATATAGCCGACCCAGTCAGGCCAGGCCTCGCTCAGCACAGATCCAAGCTGCGACAGGCGACCAAGCCCCGGGCAACCCCCGGCTTCAGGTGGAGCCGTCACCAGGATGGCTGTTGCCGCCCTGACCGCGTCTGTCAGGGCTTCGGTGTCTGCGGGATCTATCGCGCCTATGCCGTCCTCTGACAGGGCGTTGCGCCGCTGAGGGTCACGCGAAGTCGCTATCGCGCTGCCTCCACGCCGGATCGCCTCGCGTGCGGCCTGGCGGCCTACATAGCCACCGCCGAAAACCAGCAGACGGGGCACCACCTGTTCGCTGTTACGGGTCAACCGTGCACGACCCTTACCGGCGTCTGGTGGCGCTCGCTCTCAAGCGCCTCGGCGCGGTCCGAGTTCCAGGCCGAAACGCAGGGAATACGGCTCAGATCGGCCCGGTCAGCATATCTGCGGGCCACGGCGGCGACATCATCCATCAATCCCTCGGCCAGAGTGATGGGCTTGAGGCCCATCTCGCGGAACTGGGCATTGGTGACCACAAGCTCATTCTCATCGGCCTCCTGGCGAGGATTGGCGACATGACGGACCTGGGCACCGGTCAGACCGGCAACCATGGCCGCCAGGTCACGCACCCTTCGGCTCTCGGTCATCTGGTTCAGGATCTTGACGCGATCGCCCGCCTGGGGAGGGTGGTTCAAAGCCAGCTCGACACATCTCACTGTATCTTGGATATGGATAAAGGCCCGGGTCTGGCCCCCTGCCCCATGGACGGTAAGAGGATATCCAACGGCCGCCTGCATCAGAAAGCGGTTGAGGACGGTGCCGTAGTCACCATCATAATCAAATCGGTTGATCAGCCGCTCATCCAACCGCGTCTGTTCCGTCTGCGCACCCCAGACAATACCCTGGTGCAGATCCGTAATCCGCAGGCGGTCATTTCGGGCGTAGAATTGAAAGAGCAGGGCATCCTGGGTCTTGGTCATGTGGTAGATGGAGCCTGGGTTTGGAGGAAAAAGGATTTCCTGTTCGGCAGGGCCCCTATCCGTCTGCACAGTCACCGTCAGATAGCCCTCGGGGATCTGCAGGCCGGCGGTGCCATAGCCATAGACACCCATTGTGCCCAGATGGGCCAAGTGGACATCTAGGCCGCTTTCGACGATCGCCGCCAGCACATGGTGGGTGGCATTGATATTGTTATCGACCGTGTAGAGCTTGTGGCGGGCAGACTTCATCGAATAGGGCGCAGCCCGCTGCTCGGCAAAATGGACAATACTGTCAGGTGCCTCATCCCTGATCAGATGGACCAGCCGCTCGAAATCCTGGCCCAGCGTCATGTTCACATAGCCGATGGAGCGCCCGGTCAGTTCGCGCCAGGCCGAGATCCGTTCCCCCATGGGCCGGATTGGCGTGAGGGACTGAACCTCAAGCTCATTGTCGATATTGCGCCGGCTAAGGTTGTCGATGATGACAACGTCCCATCCGCGCGCTGACAGATGCAAGGCCGTCGGCCAGCCGCAGAAGCCGTCTCCGCCGAGAACAAATACCTTCATCATCCTGCCTTCACTGCAAGTCTCGCCTGCCTGCCTATCGCATGGTTGTCTCCCGGCAAAGTCCGGCCAGGCCCGGAAGCCTCTCGCAGGGCTCCCGTCATGATGATTTTTGTACGAGGTCGGGATGACGTTTGTGGATCGAAGACCTATCTGGGGTCCATGTCCCAAGAGCCTGTTGCCCCTCCCGCAAAAATCCTGCCCCCGGCCGCTATCCGGGCGCTCGAAGAGGCCGAGGCCCGCCGTGCGCTCGAGAGCGCCTGCGAGACACCGATCGAGCATGGAGGGCCCAAGGGTCCTGAGCCCACACGCTATGGCGACTGGGAGAAAAAAGGCCTGGCTGTCGATTTCTGAAGCCCTGTACTGGGCAGGCTTTACCCCGGCTGAACCGGCCTGTGTCAGTGACTGCGGCGTCTTCAGGACCATCGGGCCCAGAGATCGGCGTTGAGCAGTACTTTATACTGAGGCCACACCCACTGGCGTTTTCGCGCCTTCCCCTGTATGAGGCGCGCGCTCCCTGAACGACGCCCCTTCTCAAGCGGCCCCGCATCTGTCCGGCCGCCCTTTCGCATTGAACGATCCCAGAACCGCCATGAACCTTCGCAACGTCGCCATTATCGCCCACGTCGACCACGGCAAAACCACCCTGGTGGACCAGCTGCTGGCCCAATCCGGTGTCTTTCGAGCCAATGAGGCTACGACCGAGCGCGCCATGGATTCCAACGACCAGGAAAAGGAGCGTGGCATTACCATCCTGGCCAAGTGCACCTCTGTGCTCTGGAAGGGTGAAGCCGGTGAGACACGGATCAACATCATCGACACACCTGGCCACGCCGACTTCGGTGGAGAGGTGGAACGTATCCTGGGCATGGTGGACGGCTGCGTCATCCTCGTTGATGCCGAAGAGGGCGTCATGCCCCAGACCAAGTTCGTCCTCACCAAGGCCCTTAAGATGGGCCTGCGCCCCATTCTCTGCATCAACAAGGTCGATCGTGCCCATGCCGATCCTGACCGTGTGCACAATGAAGCCTTCGATCTGTTTGCGGCCATCGGCGCAACCGAAGAGCAGCTGGACTTCCCCCACATCTACGCATCAGGCCGAGCCGGCTGGGCGACCCTGGACCTCAATGAGCCCAGCGATACCCTGGCCCCTCTGTTCGATCTGATCGTGCGTCACGTACCGCCGCCCAAGGTTGCCGAGAACAAGGACAAGCCCTTCCAGATCCTGAACGTTCTGATCGAATCCGATCCCTTCCTTGGTCGTCTGCTGACGGGCCGTATCGAGAGCGGCAAGGCCGTTCCCGGCATGGCGATTCACGCCCTCGACCGTGAAGGCAAGGAAATCGAGAGGGGTCGCATAACCAAGGTTCTGGCCTTCCGTGGCCTCAAGCGTCAGGCCCTGGATGAGGGTTCGGAAGCCGGAGACATTGTCGCCATCGCCGGTATGTCAAAGGCCACGGTGGCAGACACCCTGTGCGCCATGGAGGTCACTGAGGCCCTGCCCGCGCAGCCGATCGACCCTCCCACAATCTCCATGACCGTATCCGTCAACGACAGCCCGCTTGCCGGCCGCGAGGGCGACAAGGTCCAGTCGCGGGTCATCCGCGACCGTCTGCTCAAGGAAGCCGAGGCCAACGTTGCCATTCGTGTGACCACGACTGCCGGTGGCGATGCCTATGAAGTTGCAGGCCGCGGAGAACTTCAACTGGGTGTGCTCATCGAGAACATGCGCAGGGAAGGCTTTGAAGTGTCGATCTCGCGTCCGCGCGTGGTCTATCAGACCGGCGAGAACGGTGAGCGTCTGGAGCCGATCGAAGATGTCATGATCGACGTGGACGACGAGTTCACCGGCGTGGTCATCGAAAAGCTCTCCGCTCGCAAGGCTGAGCTCAAGGACATGGGACCTTCTGGCGCTGGCAAGACCCGCATCCAGCTGCTCTGCCCATCTCGTTCCCTCATCGGCTACCAGGGCGAGTTCCTCACCGATACCCGCGGCTCGGGGGTCCTGAACCGCGTGTTCAGCCACTATGAGCCTCACAAGGGGGCGATTGAAGGTCGCCTGAAAGGCGTTCTGATTTCCAACTCCGACGGTGAAACTGCGGCCTTTGCCCTGTGGAACCTCGAAGACAGGGGGACCATGTTCGTCGGAGCCGGCGAGCGCACCTATCAGGGCATGATCATCGGTGAAAACAGCCGCTGGGACGACCTCGACGTCAACCCGATCAAGGGCAAGCAGCTCACCAATGTGCGCGCCTCCGGCAAGGACGAGGCTGTCCGCCTGACACCGCCTCGCCAGATGTCCTTGGAACAGGCCATCGCCTACATCGACGAGGATGAGCTTGTAGAAGTGACACCCAAGTCGATCCGGCTGCGCAAGCAGATCCTGAACCCGTCATTCCGCAAGAAGCGCGTTCGTCCCGAGTAGGACCTGCGCCCTCGGACAGCTATCTGCGTCTCAAGCCAAAGCGGCCTTGAGCCGCCTATCAGGATGGACGGCAAGGGCCGGGGTCTTACCCCAGCCCTGCCTGAACCCTAAGCCTCAGGGCGTTTCTGTTATCTGTAGCGTGGCCGTAACCGGGTTCGAACCGAACGTCCCGACCCAGACATCGTAGACACCGCTCTGCGGGCGACGGTAGACGACCTGCGCATCGCCATCGCCATAGCTGTCGTCATCGCAGGACCATTCTCCGTCCGGACCATTGATCACTAGGGTCGTGTCCTGACTGGCCACGGTGCGGAAAACCAGCGGAAACGAGCCCGAGGTATAGGTGACACGATAGTCGGGTGCATCGGCGATCTTGCCGACACAGGCCCCCGGCAGAGGGGTATCGTTATAGGCGTCAATCGATCCCCCGGCCACGACCTGAACGCTGTGGGGATCCGGTGTGAAGCCTGCCGACAGACGCACCGAGCCAAAACTTGGCGCCTTGGAGGCGTCCTGAGCGACGGCCGACTGTGGCACGACAGCGGACACAGCCAGCGAGAAAGCCGCTACAGCGGCAAAGGAAACAGCAGATCTCATAAAAACTTCCCCTACACGGCGGCCTAATGCCGCAGCGATGGGCCTTGATGGGACGGGTTGCGGGTAAGGTCAAGAATGCTCGTTTAAGGTGTTCGGCAAGGGTCGACAGGCCAGCGCGCAGACGGATTACCTTGATGCCCAGGACGGGTCTGGCCTTCGGGGGGCGATAATGGCTTTGCCATCCCGGATCACACGCACGATAGTCAGGCCTGTGATGTTTCCAGCTCCGCTATACTCATGCTGATCCCGACCGAACCGGCCGGGGTCAAGGGCATGCCAGCATCGCCAATCCTCGCCGTCGTGATCGCAGTCATCTCCGTCCACGTCGGGGCCGCGGTAGCCAAGGGTCTTTTTCCTCTGGCCGGTCCGGAAGGGGTTGTTGCCATCCGCGTCGGATTCTCGGCTGTGGTTCTGGGTCTGGCCTTTAGGGTCTGGACCCTGCGTCTGGACAGGAAGGGGGCGCTGGCGCTTCTGGCCTATGGCTCGACCCTCGGCGTGATGAACCTCATGATCTACAAGGCCTTCGAGTCCATACCGATTGGTGTGGCCGTCTCGATCGAGGTCATCGGGCCCCTTGTCGTGGCCACCCTCGCCTCTCGCCGCCTGCTGGATTTTCTCTGGATCGCCCTGGCGGCTCTGGGTCTGATCCTACTGCCCCAGGTCGGCAACAGCGAGAGCCTGTCGATCACGGGCATAGGGTTTGCGCTTGGGGCGGCAGCCTGCTGGGGGCTCTATATCGTTTTCGGATCGCGGCTTTCGCACCTCGGTGCCGGGCGCAGCGTTGCGGCCGGAATGATCGTGGCCAGTCTGATAACCCTTCCGATCGGCGTAGGGCAGGCAGGCACAGCTCTTCTGGATCCCTATGTGCTGGCCGTGGCGGCTGCAGTTGCCCTCCTGTCCAGCATGATCCCCTATGTGCTGGACATGTACGCCATGGGGCGCATGCCCAAACGTGTCTTCGGGGTTTTGCTCAGCGCCTCACCGGTCATTGCCGCGTTTTCCGGGCTCATCCTGCTGGGAGAGACCCTTTCGATCCTGCAGTGGACCGGTATCTCCGCCATTATGCTGGCCTGCGCTGGAGCCGCGTTGGGGCAGAAGCGACCATCGCCTGGTTGATACCGGGGAGCGCAGCCCTTGTCAGGCCGCAGGCTCGGGCAACCTGATCGCCACCCTGTCCTCCTTGCGACCCGTCTGCAGGATCAGGTCCAACGGATGGGTGGATCAGCCGTGGCCTTTGGACTGGCAGGATCAATATGTACGAAAAAGGGCGGCCCGAATGGCCGCCCCCTTTTTGGTGCTTACCGTCTTCAGCCCTTGGGGAGGAGGACAGTGTCGATAACGTGGATCACACCGTTTTTGCATTCAATGTCGGCCGAAACGACCTTGGCACCATTAACGGTGACGCCGTCGGTGCCTTCGACCGAAAGAACCTCGCCATTGACCGAGGCGGGGGTGAGCGTCTTGCCTGCGATGTCGGCGGCAAGGACCTTACCTGCCAGGACGTGCAATGTGAGGATGGCCGATAGCTTGTCCTTGTTTTCGGGTTTGACCAGGTCTTCAACGGTGCCCGCTGGCAGCTTTGCGAATGCGTCGTCCGATGGGGCGAACACCGTGAATGGGCCCTCACCCTTGAGGGTATCGACGAGGCCTGCGGCTGTGACCGCGGCGACGAGGGTCGTGAACGAACCGGCAGCGACGGCTGTATCGACGATGTCGTGGGTTTCGGTAGTCATGCTTAGCTCCTAGCTAGTGGAGCCAACTAGATGGATATCATTTCCGCAAATTCAATAAACAAGCGACAAATTGACCATGCGTCACTTTATAATCTATCTATTCATGAAATATATCTGGAACAACATGAATTATTCGGCATTCTTGTTGATTGCATACTTATCCAATGATTTAGCGACGATTGAAATATCTCTGGTATTTTACTGATCTTGCAATCCATGAATTATTTTCTTTCTGCTTCAGTATTGAGGATAATGGTCGCGGAACCATCGACCGGATCTCAGGACAGCTTGCTGTGTAACAAGGAGCCTCAGTGACCAGCCAGGCTCATCCTTATCCGGTCGGCCCAGCCGAAACAGGCATCGTCAGAGAAACCAGGGCAGGTCAGAGAAGCGACTGCCGAGATCCGTTAGCGATCAAAGTTCAAGCCGCTAGTTTAGATATGATGGTGGAGCCGGGGGGGGGCGGCTCGACCAACCCCCTTTACTTCACGGGGTTAGACGGAAGCAGGCGTTAAAAGGTGACACCCCGCTGCTACACACAGTCCCTTAGAGACCGTCGAAAAAGCGTTCTGCCAAAGTCAGTCCGACGCCACGAGCCCGTAGCACCAAGCTGCCGCACACACCGTCCAAAGGGCCCGTTCAACCGTCTCCAAGGTCACCTCATGCTGGGCGTCGGCAATCGTCTGGTCTGATCGTTCGTGGATCGACCTACGACCTTCGTATCCGCGCTCCGAGATCGCTGGCGGCCAACATCGTCTGGGCGTTGACGAGCAGGTCCATGAGGGCACGGTTGCTAAAGTCATTGTCCCGTCCCAGCCTGACCTTGGCCATCTAATCTGAATGGCGGTCGTCACCATCACGACGTGAAGTCCGATCTACCGTTGTCCAAGAAGGGGGCGACAGCGGTCGGGTAGGTGATCTGACCGCGCAGGCACCCTCAAAGGAAGGCGTAAACGACCAGCATGCCACCGCCCGCAAAAATTGCCACAAAGGTCAACACCATGCTGGCTAGATTACTAGCACCGGTATCGGCCTTGCTGAGCCCGACCGCCTGGACAACACGCCCGGCTAGCAACATTGCGCCAAGGCAGTGAATCGCCGCCACAGGGAGCTCAAGATGATATAGCAGGATCAATGCACCCACGCTGACCGGAATGTACTGAGCTGCATTCGAAAAAACCCGTGAAGCCCTTATGATTTCAAGGTTCTCGTCCGTTTTGCTTTCACTCTTGTATTTATGCTGGGCAACCGTCACCCGGATCGAGAGCAGGCCGAGCAAAAGGATCAAAAGTCCACTCCAAAGACCGGAGGCCTCGGCGCTTGTCATTTCCATCAACATCGCCATGAGCGGACTGCCCCCTGAGGTCTAGTAAGATAGATGGTTTCAACCCAAGAGAGAGCCCCGGTCAGAAACCAAGATCAGCTCGCAAGCGATCGGATTAACGAACGATTTCAGATGTAAGCCGATTTACAGGCTCTGCACCACTGCCGGTTTGCACGACCGCAGTGAAGAGCAAATCACTGGACCGGTCTCAGCGAAGATATCCGGTCATTCATGCCATGGTCGCGAAGGTCACGAACACTGTTGCGGAACGTTCTGCACCGGCCACGGAAGCCCGCATCCGTGCAGGCTAGCCAGGTCCCGCGAACTCGCATCGAACTGATCTCGTCGTTCAGGCCTGTATGATGAAGATTATCGATCTCGCCGTCGAGTCGCACAGAGGCACCGCGGAAGCCCGAGTCCCGAAACACGATTGCAAAGTTACGGTTGTAGCCTCCGGGATTATAGCCGCTACCGCCGCTGTTGCCTGGATTATAGCCCCCGCCACTGTTTTGGCCTGGATTGTAGCCGCTACCGCTGGTGTTGCCTGGATTATAGCCACTGCCACTACCTTGGCCTGGATTGTAGCCGCTACCGCTGTTGTTTCCCGGATTAAAGCCCCCCCCGCTGGCATTGCCCGGGTTGGCTCCACCGCTTGCCCCGCTACTGATCGGAGGTCGGGATTGCGCTTCTGCGCGACTACCGAGACCTGAAACCAGCCCAATCGATCCAACGGCTAGCACCATGGAAACGCGAATAAAAACCGGAAAAACCTTGGCCAAGTCTAAATTTTTCATAGCTAAAAACCCACAGAAATATTAGCCGAACGGATTTATCTATGAGCCTTGCCATTTTTTAGTCAAATTTTATCAGCTGCGGCATTTTCAGCGACCGCGTTCAGTTGCGACTTTGTTTGTCTGAAGTTAGGTTGAACGGATTGTAGTGTCGTTAGGATCCGCGAGTTTCACGAGGTGAGCCCTGGGTGAACGCAGGCCTCGCTTGCGGATTATCGGCGTCAAATCCCGTGTTCATTTTTATCGCATCAATGGGGTTTCCGCCCGGGAGTGATAGTCAATGTGCAATGCCTGCGACGAAGGCTTCATGCAGGTCATGCGGACCTTGCAAGGTCGTCGTGACGTCCTGCGCGGGATCAGTGGCGGCTTCTTCGCTACCGCTTTTGCCGCGCCCGTCACGGTGAGCGCGCTGGCAGCGGATCACCGGTTTGCCGACAAGATCTTCACGGCTGATCAGATCCACACCATGGATGCGCAGAATACGATCGTTGAGGCGATCGCCGTTCGCGAGGGTCGAATCATTGCAACCGGTAGCCGTAACGCCATCCTGGGTCTTAAGGGCCCGCGGACCCGACTGATTGACTTCGGCGACTACACAGTGCTGCCCGGTTTCGTTGATCCGCACATGCATTCCAATTTCGCCGGCCTGCGCCCCTGGCTGGACATAGGGCCGTTCACGACCGCCACCATGGACGATGCCAGGCAGAAGATTCGTGACGCGGCGGCAAATGCAGGTCCGGGTGCGTGGATTCAGGGCAAGATGCTAGACCCATCGATCATGCCGGGGCGCGAACTGACACGGGCGGACCTCGACCAGTTGTCGCCGGAAACGCCGGTCTTCATTCTCGAGTCCAACGGTCACAATGCCTATGCCAATAGCCGAGCAATCGAGCTGGCGGGTCTGACGAAGGACGTCCCTGATCCTCCTCAGGGACGGTATGTCAGGGGTGCCGACGGCGAACTGACTGGCAGGCTTGAAGAACCGCCTGCTTTTCAGCCCTTTATCCGGGTTATGTCGTCACCGAGCGAGGCAGAACTTGTCGGCTTCTTGAGAGCCGATCTTGATGACGCCGCCGCAAAGGGTTGCACAGCCCTGCATGATTGCGGGATCGGCGGCCTCTTCGCTGAGGCCGATATTGCCTTGATCGAGGCGGCGCTGAAAGGTGACGCTCCCGTCCGATATGCCGGACTGCTGGTCTCGACCCACTATGAAAAATGGAAGGAAATGGGGCTGCGACCGGGTCTTCACTCTCCCAATTTCTCCTTCAGCGGCATCAAGGCATGGTCGGACGGTTCCAACCAGGGCCTGACCGGCTATCAGCGCACTCCCTATCTGAACTCGCCCAACCGCGGCACGCTCAACTATTCGCCAGAAGAGATAGAGACCCTGGTCCGCACACTGCACAACGACGGCTGGCCCATCGGCATTCACGCCAATGGCGATGCCGCGATCGACGTGGTGCTCGACGCCTATGAACGGGGCACCGGCGGCGAGGGCGGCCACGCACTCCGGCACCGGATCGAACACTGCAGCATCCTTCACGACGACCAGATCGCCCGCATGAAGGCGCTTGGCATCTCACCATCCTTCCTGATCGGTCATGTCCACTACTGGGGCCGGGCCTTCAGGGATCGGTTGCTCGGGCCGGAGCGGGCAAACAGACTGGATCCTTGCCGTTCGGCCCTGGCTGGCGGTCTGCGCATTTCCCTGCACTCCGATTACAATGTGACGCCGATCGATCCGCTTCGGTGTGTCGAGAATGCGGTGCTTCGCGATATGAATGAGGGGGGCGGCATCCTGAATCCGGATCAGTGTATCTCCCCGATCGAGGCCTTGCGGGCGGTCACGATCGATGCCGCATGGCAATGCCATCTCGACGACACCTGTGGCAGTCTTGAGGTCGGCAAGGCCGCCGACCTGGTCGTTCTCGAGCGCGACCCTACGACCGCCCCACCTGACGGTCTCAGGTCCATCCGCGTACATTCCACCTGGCTCGCCGGCGAGGGACGTTTTCAGTGAGCAAAGCCAGGGGTCCGGTGAGCTTGATCTTGGGCGGTCTTGTCTCTTTGCTCTGGCTGGCTTGCTCGACAACGACTGTGATCGCCGAACCTGTGGTTCGCACCCTCAATGGGGCAGTTGTCGGGGTTGAGGGCACGCAAGTTTCGGTCTTCAAAGGTATTCCTTATGCCGCTCCTCCCATTGGGTCGCTTCGTTGGCGCGAACCTCGGCCGAGCGAAGCCTGGGACAGAAGACGCGCCACGGCTTTTGGTCCAGCCTGTATTCAACCCCTCTCGGCTGCCCAGGACGCTGCCTTTGGGCCAATAGGGGCCCAGTCCGAGGATTGTCTCACGCTGAATGTCTGGACGCCGACGCCTGGTCCAGACGCCGGTCTGCCTGTGTTGGTCTGGATTCATGGCGGCGGTTTCGTATCCGGTTCGGGCAGTCTGCCCGCTTACGACGGCTCGGCACTCGCTCGACGAGGTGCCGTTGTCGTGACGATGAACTACCGGCTCGGGGCACTGGGGTTCTTCGCCCACCCGGCACTTGATGAGGACACGCCGGGCAGTCCCGTTAATTTTGGGCTGCTCGACCAGATAGCGGCGCTGAAGTGGGTTCGGGAAAATATCGGCGCATTCGGCGGAAACCCCGATAATGTAACGATCGTGGGCGAATCTGCCGGGGCACAAAGCGTACTGGCCCTCTTCACCTCACCTCTTGCCGTAGGGCTGTTCCACAAGGGTATATCCCAGAGCCCGTATGGCATCCCTAGTCACAGTCCGGCAGAGGCCAGGGCCGCCGGAATAGAGGTGGCCAGGGCCTTGGATCTCGGCGGAGAGAAGGCTTCCGCGGACATGCTGCGCTCTGTCCCGGCCGCCGCCTTTGCGACCCTAAGCGGACGAAGCCGATCCCTTGCACCGAGCCTGGTCTATGGTGACGCAGTCCTGCCAGCCCCATTTCTCGACCTGTTCGAACAGGGACAGTCTGCTGCCGTACCGCTCATCATCGGCAACAACAGCAATGAAGCCTCTGTCGCAGAACTGTTCGGACTTGATCCCGCAAGTCTGGTCCAGAAACTGGGCGTCGCCAAGGTTGGCGTCGGCCTATTGTATCCAGAAGCCACTGATGATGCCGACCTCGCGCGCCAAGCGGTCCGCGATACCATTTTTGGTGCCTTCGGCAAGCGCATCGCCGACCTACATTCACGGCGCGCCGAAACTTGGCGCTACTACTTCAGTTATCTGCCGGAGAATCAACAAGGCATGGAGCCAGGCGTCCCGCATGGCGGCGAGATCGCCTTTGTCCTTGGCACGCTGGCTTTGACGCCGGCTTACCAGGGCATCCACACGCCCGAGGATGCCCTGGTAGCCGAGCGCGTTGGTAACTACTGGCTGGCCTTCGCCCGAACAGGACGGCCAGAACCGGCAGGAGAGCCGCTATGGCTGCCCTCAACAGTACGCAACAGCAGGACGATGGAACTCTCCCACCAGCCTGAGTTGCATGATCGGTTCCATGATCGTCGGCTGAACATCCTGATCGGCGCGATCAGGATTGCCAGTAGCGTGACCAGAATACCATAATTCTAGCTGGTGGTTTCATCACGCTAACTTCACGCGCCCAAAGATTAGAGTTCCCTCCGAAAGTTACGGGACGGCCTCAAGCCAACCCGTTTCAAATCTGATCTGCTTGCCGGAAACTGGATCACTGGACGTTAGGGTTTTCTGTTGAAATTTCCCTGGCTGGGAAGGAGTGGAAGATCATGAAGCCATCGGCATTTTCGGACGCCAGAAGGCGTTCATGTTGAAGCAGGGCTCGGACGAAATTCTAGTGGACGGAAATAAGCAGCAATTTCCGATAGCCTGGTGGAGCCGAGGGGAATCGAACCCCTGACCTCGTCATTGCGAACGACGCGCTCTACCAACTGAGCTACGGCCCCAACATTTGATCCGCCCATGCGGCCCTGGTGGAAAGGGAATAGTCA
>JBFZCB010000186.1:0-3816 GCA_041308165.1 Caulobacterales bacterium | reverse complement strand
CAATGCGGCCTAAACGAACACGGTTTACGGACCTTCACCGACACCGCGCCACCGGGGACGGGAATTTCAGCCGAGACGGGCAAAGTAGCGGGTAAAGCTGTCGTCAGGCAGGACCTTGGGGCAAAACAGGCCTCTGCTTCTCAGACGCCGGACAACTTCCAACGCCTTGTGGTCGGTCATCCATCTCTGGTCGATCCCATGCCGGAGCAAGCCGAAGGTCCCAAAACACTCGAGTTCAAGTGCCCGGGCAACGCGTCGACCGGCGCTTTCATCAATGCAGGCGGCCCACTGGGTCTGAAGACACAGCGAGAGCACGCTGATTTCCCCCGAATCCAACCGCATGCGTATTCCGATGAAAGCGGACACCCATTCCGATTCGTATCGGACACTGATCCGACGATATCGGACAGTGGTCGGAGCGAAGCGACGCTCGGCCGTGAGCAATAAAGAACTGTCCGATATGAGGCAAGAAAATCGGGCCTGATTCCGGCTTCGGAGCGAAGCGACGTTTCTTGGGTTCGGGTGACTCGACGCGCCGTGCATTGGCTCGGGCCGGGGAGCGGCGGCGAAGGGCTTCGAGCCCCTGCTCGCTTCGCCGCCGGTCGCCACGCGTAACGGACTCCCCAGGCCCGTGCCAATAGGCGCGCCTACGACCTGCCAACTCGTCAGTCCGAAGGGGGCTTTTGTTCCGTGCGCTTGCGCATGGACTCCCCCTTGAGTTCGAACCGATACGCGTTGTGGATCAACCGGTCCAGGATGGCGTCAGCGACAGTGGCGTCGGCGATGAGTTCATGCCACTGGTCTACCGGGAACTGGCTGGTGATCAGGGTTGCCCCTTGGCGGTCATCGATGATTTCCAGGAAGTCCCGGAAGGGTTTTTCGGCGGCGGCAGCGGTCCCAAGATCATCGACGATCAGCAGGCTGGCTCGGGCCAGCCTTTTCAAGAGGGTCGGCAGGCTGCCGTCGGCATGGGCCGTGCGCAGGGCTCGGAACAGTTTGGGGCCGTGGAAGAAGATCGTGCGATGCCCATCCCGGCAGGCCTGATGGCCCAGTGCGCATGCCAAATAGGTTTTACCGACGCCGGTTGGTCCGGTGATCAGGCAGTTGCGCTTCTCCTGGATCCATCGGCTGGCGCGCAACTGGTCGACGTGGGCCCGTTTCAAGCCGCGGCTGGCGCGATAGTCGACGCCCTCGGGAGTGGCGTCAGTGATCTTGAGCTGGGCGTATTTGAGCCGTGCGGCCATGCCTCGGTTTTCGCGCCACATCCATTGGCGTTCCACCAGCAGAGCCAGGCGATCCTCGAAGTCCAACCCGGTAATGTCCTTCTGGTGACGTTGTTCCTCCAATGCCTGTGCCATGCCTTCCAGGTTCAGAGCGCGGAGCTTTTCGATGGTCTGGGAGTAGAGCATAGGTCAGGCGTAGTAGGGGCTGCCACGGAGGTTTTCATGGACGGGGCTAGCCATGGGTGGTTCGTGTTCCAGAGGCTGGCTCTCGAGCCTGCTCTGCAGGATGGATTTGATGCTCGTGTAGGAGCAGGTGCCGAAATGCAGGGCTCGCACGCAGGCGGCCTCGACCCGTTGGGCGCCGAGGGCTTTGCCCAGCCGCATGATGCCAAGACATGAGCGGTAACCTTGTTCGGGATGCGGTTTGCTTCGCAGGATCTCCTCCATCACCCGGGCGCAGTTAGGGCCCACGGTCTGGGCCCACGCGACAAGTCGACCAGGAGTCCACTGCAGGTGCTTCTGATGGGACTTGGGCCGATGTTCATCGAGCGTGGTAAAGCGCCCCTTCTGATGGCTCCGCTGATGGGCCGCGACTCGCTTGCCCGACTGGAAGATCTCCACCGTCTGCGAGGTGATCCGCACCTCGACAGGCTGATGCACCAAGGTGTACGAGACACTGTAGAAGTGGTTCTCGACAGCGACGTGGTAGTCGATGTTGACCGTGGCCTTGAGCCAGGTGGACAACGTGAACGGGCTGGACGGCAACGGCAGAAGGCGGCTCTTCTCCAACGTCAAAAAACTCTCCTCCCGGGAACCTTCCAGCTTCTGGAAGGGCTTTGCGTTGATGCGGACCAGCAGCGGAGCGATGGCTTCGTTGAGCGTGGCGATGCTGAAGAAGCGCTGATCACGCAGCACAGCCAGGATCTGCCGCTCGGCGATCTGTACGCCGGTCTCGACCTTTGCCTTGTCTCGCGGCTTCTTCGGTCGCGCAGGCAGGATCACGGTGCCGTAGTGCTCGGCCATCTCCTGGTAGCTGCGGTGCAAGCGGGGTTCATACCGGCAAGGCTGTGTCACCGCCGTCTTCGGGTTGTCAGGGACAGTGACCCTCGGTACGCCGCTGTAGAAGGCGAAGGCGTGACAGTGGGCGGTGATCCAGGAGTCGAGCTGTTCGTTGGGAAAGGCCTCGGCGAAGACCTTGTTGCTGGCCCCCAGTACCGCAACAAACAGGTGGGCTTGAGCCGTCGTACCGTCGGCTGGGTTGTGGATCGCCACGGTCTGGCCCGCCCAGTCCACGAAGAGTTTTTCCCCGGGCACATGAACCTGGCGCAACACCGGATCCAGCGCGCCAGCCCATTGCTGGTAGAGCTCGCAGAAACGGCTGCGACCGTAGCCGTCCGGATGTTCCCGGCGGTATTCCTGCCAGAGCAGTTGAAGTGTGACGCCCTTGCGCCCCAGCTCCTGACGCAACTGAGCCCAGTCTGGCAGTGGTTTGGATGAGTCTGATGTCGGCGCTGTGGGGAGAGGGCAACCGAGTAATTGATCCTGAAGTTGCTTCTGACTGAGCCCCTCGGGCAGGGGCCAACCGAGGTTCACCGCTTCGGCACGTTTGAGATAATCGCCCACCGTGCTGGCGGGTAACCCGCAACTGCGGGCGATGTCGCGGACTGATAGTTGGCCTTGATGGCGGAGACGGAGGATTTCGTTGATTTGACGCATGTGTAGTGGTGGTCGTGCCATGCAGGTCGCTTGCCTTCGTTGCCTTCCGGCACGCAAACCCTTACGGCGGTTTTCTACTCTGCGTCGCTTCCCTCCTTTCCTGCCTTGTCGGACACCGGTCCGATCCATATCGGACACTCATCCGGTCGATATCGGACACCGTTCCGGACCAAACCGGACACCCTTCCGATCCCATCGGAAAACTGTCCGACATCAGCCCGGACGACTGTCCGGCTTCAATCGGAACGCTGTCCGCTTTGAATCGGAACGCTGTCCGACTTCAAATCGGATTGGTGTCCGGTTTGCGTCGGAATACGCACTCCTGGTGGTGATCGCGATCATCGCCATCTTGGCCGGGATGCTCTTGCCGGCTTTGGGGCGTGCTCGCATGAAGGCCACCGGTGCCAATTGCGTGAGCAACCAGAAGCAGCTCGTGCTCGGTTGGATTCTCTATTCCAACGACAATCGGTCCGACCTAATGCCGCTCCAGGTCCGCATCAACAATGTCATGGTGGATCTGGTCGGTGGTGGCTATTGGCGCAGTCCCATGCCGGGCCTGTCCGTTGGCATCACTCAAACCGAGGCCCTTCGCCGAGTCTACAACGGCATGAGCAACGCCCCGCTGCAGCAGTACTGCCAAGGCTATCAGGTGTACCACTGTCCGGGCGACTCACGCATGAAGCTGGCACCGGGACGCGGTTGGGCCTTCGACAGCTACTCCAAGGCCAACGGCATGAACGGCATCGGCTGGGATTCGGCCGTGCCCTACAAGAAGGAGTCCGAGGTGGTCAACCCGTCTGAGTCCATGGTCTTCGTCGAGGAGGCCGACCCGCGCGGCTACAACATGGGGACCTGGGTCATCAACACGGCGCCCCCG
>JBFZCB010000185.1:0-2540 GCA_041308165.1 Caulobacterales bacterium | reverse complement strand
CGTCAATCAAAACTCTCGCAAAAGAGATGCCTTAGGCCTTGCATTCGCCTCAAATTCGAGAAACTTGAGGCAGGCTCGCTCGGCCCCTGTTAGAGGTCGACGCATCCGTGCGCCTGCGTGTCCACAGGGATTGTTTGATCGAATGCGTAAACTGTTCGCGACTGCTGCGGCGCTCGCCCCCCTGATGGTTGCAGCCGGTGCACAGGCCGAGGTGGTAATCTCCACGACAAGAAACACGCCCATTCAGACGGTTAACGCGACCGGGTCTGCGGCGGACAATATTCGAATCTCCAGCGGTGGGACGCTTTCGCTGACCACCGGCACTGCGATCACAGTCAACTCCAACAACACGGTGGTGCTTGATTCCGGTAGCTCGATCTCGATGGCCAACTCTGCCAGCGGGGCGACCGGCATATTGGTGAACGGGGGCACGACGACCAATTTGCGGATTTCGGGAAGCATCACGGTCGTCGATGATATCGAAACTTATCCTGACCTCGACAATGATGGAGACGTCGACGGCCCCTGGGCGAATGGGTCCGGACGGTATGGCGTGCGTCTGGCTGGTACAGGCGCGGTAACAGGCGATGTCATCGTCGAACAGTCCGGGACCATCCGCGTCGACGGAAATGATTCCTATGGGATCGCCATCGATGCTCCCCTGATCGGCAATCTGTCATCATTCGGGACCATCTCCACATTCGGGGACCGTTCAGTCGGCGTCAGTGTGGCTGCACCCGTTACAGGCAACGTCAGCCTAGACGGATCCATTGGAGCCAGCGGGCTTGACGCTATGGCCATAAGCACCTCCGGGGATATCTCTGGCCGCCTCACCATCCAGGGCTCCGTATCTGCAACGGGCTATCGGTACACCTCGCTCGGCAGCGATGCTTTTATTGCACGGCTCGATCCGGATGATCTGCTTCAAGGCGGGCCCGCAATAAGCATTGCAGGCAATGTCGCCGGTGGCGTCGTGCTTGACCGACCACCAACCCTTGATGCTGCCAATGCCGATGCCGATGGAGACGGTCGTGCAGACGCAGCCGAAGGCACAGCTACGATCAGTTCGTTCGGCAGTGCTGCTGGCGTTCAGATTGGGTCAGCAACTCGTGGCATTACACTCGGCGTGGCCGGTACCGGCGACAATGCGTTCGGCTTCATAAACCGCGGCACGGTGTCCGCTTCGGGCGTCTACGACGGCATTGATGCCACAAGCGTCAGATTTGGCGTTGCCGGCGGGCAATCTGTGACCGTCAATGGCGGTATCCGAAATGAAGGCTCAATCGCCGCCCTTTCGAACGGTGGCAGTTCGACGGGACTTCGCATCGGCACGGGGACATCGGCAGCTACGCTTGTGAACTCGGGCTTCATCACTGCCGGCGCTGTAGCCAAGACCACATCTCAGGTCAGCTCGATCGTGATTGAGCGAGGAGCCAGCCTACTGTCACTGGTCAATAATGAAACGATCCTAACGACCGCTTCCGGTGGGGTCGGCGACCTAACGGCCATCCGCGATCTCAGTGGAACCCTGACCTCGATAACCAATAATGGCCTGATACAGGCCAATCTCACCCCCAATGCAGCAGGCGATCCGTTTACGGCCATACCGACGGCCATAGACGTGCGGGCCAATACCACGGGCGTAACCGTGCGCCAGGTGGGCATCCAGAGCGCGGCCGGTAGCACCGAAAGCGACGATGACGGTGACGGCATTGTGAACTCTGAAGAGCCACTGATCACCGGGGCCATTCTTCTTGGGTCCGGCGCTGATCTTCTGGATTTCCAGAACGGTTTTGTCCTGGGCGACTTATCGTTTGGAGCTGGCGCGGACCGGCTCCTGATTTCGGGGGGAGCGCTTGTTCGTGGCGCGCTTTCTGACACCGATGGCTTGCTGGATATCAGTATATCGAACGGGACACTGGAATCGCGCCAGACGACCCAACTGGCCTTGACCGGCCTCAACGTTGGTGCGGATGGCAACCTGCTTGTTGCCTTTGATCCAGCGGGTTCGACATCTGGCGGCTTCAGGGTCAATGGAACCGCTAACCTGCAGACGGGTGCCGGCATTGGCGTGCGATTTACATCGCTGCTGACAGCTCCTCGCCGTTTCACGCTTGTGGATGCCGACACACTGATCGTTGGAACCCTTGATCAGACCGCTCTTGTCGACAACTCTCCCTATCTCTACGTCGTCAGCTCAGGCATCGACGCGGCCGCTGGCGAGATCTTCGTGGACGCCCGTCGGCGAACAGCGGCCGAAGCTGATATGATCGCTGTTGAGGCTTCAGCCTTTGAATCCTTCTATTCCGGGATTGGAAGCAATAGCGCCCTTCTGAATGCCTTCCTTTCGGAAACGTCGCGTGACGGGTTCTTCAACCTCTTTGAACAAACCCTGCCAGATCATTCCGGCGGACCGCTTATGTCCCTTGCCAGCGGAGTTGATGCCGTAACCAGGGCGCTCACAAACCGGAATTCGACTGTCGGCGTGGGCGAAACCAGTGCGTGGGTGCAGGAAATCAACTTTTACGCGGACAAGGACA
>JBFZCB010000184.1:0-9130 GCA_041308165.1 Caulobacterales bacterium | reverse complement strand
TCTACGATCCGCACCGCGGCCATGTCGGCGGTTACGTTGCCAAGGGTACGGAAGATGTCAGGGATGACTTCAACGGCCAAAAGCAAGGGCAAAACCCCGATGGGAACCCCCATGGCGAGACAGATGGGTCCAACGGACGCAAAGAAGCTGACCTGTCCCGGCAGGCCGACAGAGGCAATCGAGACAGCGATGGCTGTCAGTCCGCCGGCTATGAGCAGCGCCGGGCTCAGCTCCATGCCGTGTAGCTGGGCCACATAGAGGCAGACCGCCAGGTTCGCGACCGGACTGGTCATTCTGAAAACGGCAACCGCCAGCGGCAGAACCAGGCCAGCGCGCGCCTGTGACACGCCCATGGCGTCTCGTGCCCGCTCAATCATCACTGGAAGGCTGGCAATCGAGGATTGTGTTGAGGCCGCGACCACAAGAGCCGGACCTGAAGCCCCAAGAAATCTGCCCAGTCCGATACGGCCAAACACGACCACGATCATCAGAGTCAGGATAATGAGACCGATCTGGCTCAGGCAGACAATGGCGATGTAATGAACCAGGGCCCCTGCCGCATTGAACCCTCCATGGAGGCCGACCCCAAGGGCCAGGGCAAAGACCCCGAAAGGGGCTGCCAAAAGGACCCAATGGACGATGATGATCATGGTCTGGGCGACCGCACCGAACAGGGCAACGATGGGGCGGCGCGTTTCCGGCTCAAGCCGTGTAGCTGCAAACCCAAAGGCCAGGGCAAAGACGACTATGGCCAATACGCCGTCGTCTGCGGCAGCCCGGAGAATGTTCCTGGGAATCAGGCTGGAGATAAAGGCGGCAAAGCCGTCCGTGCGTGCCGCCTCGCTGACGCTGGCCACCTGATCAACAGGCAGGGCCCCCAGCAGGGCACGACCAGCCTGTGGATCAATCGGCAGGAGTGTCAGCAAACCAAGACCCGCCAGAATGGCATAGACGGTGGCCACAACAATCAGGGCGGCAAAGACCAGGAGGGCACGGGCCGCGAGCCGGCCGGTCGAAGCGGCATCGGCAATGGCTGCGACACCTGTCACAAGAAGGGCAAAGATCAGGGGAATGACCGTGATCCTCAGGGCATTGAGCCAGGCCTGCCCCAGGGTCTCGAGAAGCGTCAGGGTACTGAACCAGAGCCCCTGTGGCTCACCGGTCAGGACCTGTCCACCCGCACCTGAGGCCTGGCCCGCGAGGCCTCCAACCAGCAGGCCAAGGATCAGCGCAAAAAGGACCAGGGCACTGAGCGAGGTGAAACCCTTGATCAGTCGGCTTGCCGGAGGAAGTCTGTGTGTGTTCATGAAAACAGCCTAGACCATATTTCTCGGGAATGGATCAGTCCCGATCTGATGGATTCTTCCAAAAACATGGCTCCTTTGCAGGACGGGCAAGGCCAGGGGATCGGGTTGGAACCGACATGACATTCGCCCGTGCCTCTTTACGAAACGATCGCCCGGGACCACAGCCTGTTCAGACATCCCGACCGATCAGGGTGCAAAGCCGCATCCAGGCCAATTGGCCCGGTCTTTTGCTGGCACCTGGCAGGCCCGCGGGGGTAAAGAACGCCTACCTGACAGCGGTTGCAGGATAGATCCCTGCCTCTGCCGCAGCCTGCAGGGAATCTGATCCGACTTGCGATAGCGCACGTAAAGCGCCTTAGTGGATGCGCAGCTACCGCCCGAGGTTCCCATGATTACCGTCCACCACCTGAACAACTCACGTTCCCAGCGGGTCCTATGGCTTCTTGAAGAGCTGGGCCTGGACTATGAGGTCCGCCGTTATGAGCGTGATACCAAGACCATGCTTGCACCGGCGGAGCTGAGAACGGTGCACCCGCTCGGGAAGTCACCCGTTATCGAATATGCTGACCCAGGGCTCGACAACGGCAATAAGATTGTGGTGGCCGAGACCGGAGCCATCATCGAGTTCCTTTTATCCCTGGTCCCCGGCTCGCCTCTGAGACCTGCTCCCGGGACAGAAGCCGCCAGACGTCTCACCTACTGGCTACATTATGCGGAAGGGTCCGCCATGACCCCGCTGATCCTAAAGCTAATATTCGGCGAAATGCCCAAGCGGGCACCAGGTCTGCTCAAGCCCGTGGTCAAAGGGGTGTCTGCCAGGGCCCAGGAAGGGTTCATAGATCCCCAGATTGCCGCTCATACAGCCTGGTGGGAAGACGCGCTTTCAGGATCGGCTTGGTTTGCCGGTGACGCCTTCACGGCCGCCGACATCATGATGAGTTTTCCCATCGAGGCCTGCGCAGTACGCGGCCCTTTCGGGGCTGACAAGCCAAGGCTGGCGGCCTTTCTGACAGCCATACATGAACGTCCCGCCTACCAGCGCGCACTCGAACGGGGCGGACCTTACGCCTATGCCTGATCCGGTGGCACGCCAGGGTGGGGGACCATTTTTGGGCCATTGCAACCCTTGGGCTGCGACCGCGTTAGCGCCCCATGCCTTTCAAGACTGCCCCCCTGATCCTGGCCCTGATGTCAGCCGTCGCATTCACGATGGCCTTTATTTCAGTAGGCGTGCTTCTGCTTTCTATCAGCTTTGCCTTGATGGGCTCCTTAGCCCTTGGCATGCTGTTGTTTGTTTGGACCAAGCGTCTGCTCAAGCGCCGAATTGCGAACCGCCTAGAACATGACCGGCTGCACTCGATTTGAACTCTTCTGATCTAGACGCGGCTTCGCCAGCGGGTCCGAGCTTGAGTTTTCGGTCAGGAAGCCCTAATCTTTTTGGCCGGTCGCGCGCGCCCAGCGAGCCGCAAATCTAGTTCTTTCATCCTCCCTGTCCCTTACCGGTTCTCCGGGCGAAACAAGAAACCTCTGATACCTATGGAAAAAGTGCCCATGACGGGCGAGGGCTACCGTGTCCTCGACGATCAGTTGAAGCAGTTGAAGTCGGTCGAGCGTCCAAGCGTTATCGCCGCTATCTCCGAGGCTCGCGAACACGGCGACCTGTCGGAGAATGCGGAATACCACGCAGCCAAGGAACGCCAGGGCTGGATCGAAGGCCAGATCGCCGAGATCGAGGACAAGATCAGCCGCGCCCAGGTCATTGATGTATCCAAGCTTTCTGGGGACGTGGTCAAGTTTGGCGCGACCGTGACCGTCGTCGATGAAGATACTGAGGACGAGGGCAAGTACCAGATCGTCGGAGAGCACGAGGCTGATGTGAAAGCCGGCAAGATCTCGATCTCCTCACCGATCGCCAGGGCCCTGATCTCGAAGTCGGTTGGCGATTCCGTCGAGGTGAACACACCCGGTGGGGTCAAGGCCTACGAGATCCTCAAGGTCGAGTGGAAGTAAGACGGGCCCTTCTTATCCAGGTCGTCTCGGACGGCCGTGCGGGTATTGAGAATCAGGCGCTGGGACTGGCAGAGGCCATCGCCCGGCTGACGCCAGCGACGATCTGCATCAAGCGGATAGGGTGGAAGCCCGTATTCGACTGGCTACCCAGTGCTCTGAAGACAAAGGCAATGCTGGCCAAGGGCTCAGACGCCCCCTACCCTGGCCCCTCCGAGCCCTGGCCCGATCTCTGGATTGCGACAGGGCGGGCGAGCCTGCCCCTATCGCTGGCTGTTCGCAGGCTCTCAGGCGGCAAGACCTTTGTGGTTCAGACCCAGAACCCGCGTATTGCCCTCACAGGCTTCGACATGATCGTTGCCCCCTCGCATGACGAGATGAGCGGAGACAACGTCTTCGAGATCACAGGCTCGCCCCACAGAATCACGTCTGAGGCCCTCACCCTGGGTGCTGCAGCCTTCAAAACAACCTTTGGTGACCTTCCCCGTCCCGTGATTGCCGCATTGATCGGTGGCCGCTCGACCGCGTTTGACCTCACCCCGGCGCATGCCTCTGAACTTGCCCAGCAGATGGCCAGGGCCGTCAAGGCTTCGGGCGGCTCCCTGCTCATGACGTTCTCGAGACGCACACCGGACCGGGCCAGGCAGATCATGACAGAAGAGCTGCAGCGACTGCCTGGCCATATCTGGGATGGGACGGGGGAAAATCCTCTTTTTGCCTTTCTCCATCACGCCGATCAGCTGCTTGTGACCGAAGATAGTGCAAACATGGCCACAGAGGCCGCTTCGACGGGCAAGCCGGTCCATATCCTTCCCATGGTGCCGCTCAGACCCTCAAAGAAGTTTACGCGCCTGCACGAAGACCTCTCAAGCCTAGGAGCCACACGGCCTTTCAAAGGAAGTCTGGAACACTGGAGCTATACGCCTCTGGACGAAACGCACCGGGCCGCCCGGGCCGTGCTTGAAGCCATGTCCGCAAAACAAGCCTGGGACGGCGGGAGAGTTTAGGAGCCCAGGTTGAGGACCCCAGTGGATCTCTAGACAGGCCTTCCGTCACGGGCCTCGCAAGGACCTCCGGGCTGCCAGACGATTTGACCACTGGGCACCGTGGTCATTAGCGTCCTGGCCGCAGCAGCCGCCATCCATGATGGAACCGGCTCAGGATGCCGGGCGGCCGACCTCTTCGACATCCATGACCGCGACACCTTCGGGCGGCTGTGGCCTTGGGCCGGCAGCCGCTGCTGGGGCACGGGAAGCCTCAAAAATGCGCAGCCTTTCATTGATGGCCGCAATCTCCTGGGGCGTAGGCTGTCGCCGCCCCCCAAGGTTGACCATACCCACGACCCGGGTCTGTCCACCCACATCAACGGTCCTGAGCTCACCCGAATCCACCCCGCCTTCCGCAACGGTCAAACTTGCAGCCTCCGGATCGACTGAGGCCAGTTGCAGGCGTGGGCGGGAAAAGCGTGCCTCATCTATGATGGGTTCGCGGCCCGTGTGGCGTTGGCTGAAGGCCGCACTTTCACCTGCACTCCCTTTCCAGCGATAGAAGATATGCGCCCCGATCTGCGTGATCTTGGTCAGTGTCGGTGACCACCAGGGATAGACATAGTCGGCATGGTAGTGTGTGGCTGTGCCTACACGCGTCGCCACATGACCCGACAATGCCCGTTCGGCGACCTTCTGAGCCCGTTCCCAGGCCCAGAGGACCGGTGGCTGAGCCATGGAGCCGTCGCAGGTGAAGCTGAACTGACACCCCGTCGTACGTTCTGCACCTTCGAACACAACCCCGCACACGCTGTTAGGATAGTTTGGATCCCGGACGCGGTTGAGGATGACCTGAGCCACCGCAGCCTGACCTTCATCGCTCTCCAGAGCCGCCTCATAATAGATGCCGAGCGTGAGGCAACGTCTGGCCCGGGCACGGTCGGCTGGAAGCGCCATGGACATGGCGAAGGGTCGAGCCGGGCGTAGGGCCTCCTTAACCGGAGCAACGGCTGCGTTCAGGCGCCGGGCTCGATCACCGGTGGCTCCCAGTCCCGATACAGCGCCCGGGTCCGCCGATACCGGACGCCAACCGGACAGCAGCCCCAGGCTAGCCGCCTGACTGAAGCCGGCCTCCTGGCTCATGGCCAGGGCGCGCTCGGCCGGATCCATGGCCGCGAAACGCGCTGCGAAATCTGAGGACCCATTCTGCGGGCCGCCCATGACCGAGCGGGCGCTCCCTTCGAGCGTCAAGTCCCGGTCGGGTTTCGGAGTCGAACTGGCAGCCATGCTGAGGCCCAGTAGGCCAACAATCGCCGGCGAAGCGGTAAACAGTCGCCGCATCGGCAAGCCCCAACCCGCCAGCGTCGGCTCAGGGTTGAGCGGCGTATTGGCCGTAGGAAGCTGCCCCTGGCCCTGTCCCCGCCCTGGGCCCTGCCTGTGGCCCAGGAACGTGGCCGCTGAAGCCGAGAGCCTGGCCCGAACCTTCCTTGACCAACGTCGAACCTGTCTCAGGTTATTCCAGTGCAAAGCCATCGTTTCCTGAAAGGGGCCGCAAGCCTGACGAAACAATCATGGCCCCTGAAGTGGTGTCCATAATGCCTGTTCTGGGCATTTTCAGGCCAGAAGGATCAAGGTTCAGCAAACCTGGCTAGATTTCGTTCCAATCCCTTAGCGGCCTCCAAGGGTCGCACGCAGCATCCAGGCAAACTTCTCATGGGCGGCCAGTCGCTGTGTAAGCAGGTCGACGGACACATCATCACCGTCATCATCCGCAACCTGGATGGCGCCCCGGGTCGTGGCGATGAGGGTTTCATGATCGCGCATCAGTTCATTGAGCATCGAAGGCGCATCCTGCTCGGGATCGCCATCCTTGATGGAGGTCAGATTGGCAAAGGCGGAACTGCCCTGGGGCGCAAGCTCACCTAGTGCCCGGATACGTTCGGCGATATCGTCGAGCGCTTCCCAGATGTCACGATACTGCTGTTCAAGTAGATTGTGGATGGTGAAGAACTCCGGGCCTCGCACATTCCAGTGATATCCGTGTGTCTTCTGGTAGACCGCGTGGCTGTCAGCCAGAACCTTGGATAGCTCGGCCGCAACCCCTGTCCTTTCAGCCTGGTTCAGGCCGGTCTTGATCGTCACGCTCATGGCTAGCTCCTCTATGAGTTTGGCAGCCCGAGGTCGCCAAACCTGAAGACCTTGAAATGGGTAGGCCGTAGCTGAATTCCTAGGGCCAGCCTCCAGCACCAGGGCTCACTGATGTTTTGAGGTCTGGAGGGAACGCAAGGCCGAGCAAAACGTTGCAATGGGCTGTCCGGCATTCTGGCCGGACGGAGTCTAGTGAGATTAACCAACGTCGGGGGACAGATGCACCTCAAACACGGGTTGAGGCGAACAGTCGATCAATGTGTCTCGCAGATCGCGCGTGCACGCAGCCTGAATGGATGGGGCTCTGCCCTGCTGGGCATGGGTTGCGCCGTTGCCATGCTCGGCGTCCGCCTGGTTCTTGATGAAGCCTATGGTGGGGCCACCGGCTTCATGATCCTACTGCCAGCGGTCATGATCGCAGCCCTGGCAGGAGGCCTGACTGCAGGCTTGGCAGCCGCAGCGGCCTGCCTGGTGGGCGGCTGGCTGCTGATCGTAAACCCGCAAGGGGCCGGCCCTCTTCCCCAGTGGTCCGTTGCACGGGCCTCAACGATCAATTTCGTGGTCGTCAGCCTGTTCGCATCGGTTCTTTCGGCGTCTCTGCGCAACACATTGCACCGGCTCGACGCCTCACTGCATGCATTGGAAAAGACGTCGATAGAAGCCCGAAAGTCCGAGGCCGCGAGGCGCGATACCGAGGTTCAGCTCCGGGCCATGGTTGAGCAGGCAGCAGCCGGGATCGCCCGAGTGAACCTAGCGGGACGCCTGGTCAGCGCAAACGCAAGACTCTGCGAGATTCTGGGCCGGTCCCAAGACCAGATTATCGGCCTTCGCATTATCGACGTCACCCATCCCGGAGATGTCCAACTGACCCAGGACGTCATGCAATCGGCGATCGGTCAGATCGAAAAGCGCTACGTCCGACCCGATGGTGTCCTGGTGTGGTGCCTGACCAGCGTGGCCCCTCTGAATGCCGCTGACGGTTCGCTGGAAGGCTATATCGCTGTCATCGTCGATATCTCCGATACCAAAGCGGCAGAAGGCGCACTTCTCGAAAGTGAGGCCCGTTTCCGGGCGATTGCAGATACTGCACCGGTACTGATCTGGGTGTCTGATGCTGACCGAAAACGACTTTTTGTGAACCAGGCCTACGTGGCCTTCTGTGGCCTGAGCGATGAGGAAGCCCTTGCAGCCGACTGGTCCAGCCTGCTCCATCCGGAGGATTACGAGCACACGGTGCGCCAAGCTCGCGAGGGTGAGGCAAGCGGCGAAGCGTTCTCACTGGAGGCCCGCTATCTGCAAGCCAACGGGGACTATCGCTGGCTGAAATCACTTTCGAGGCCGCGACGCAGCGATCAAAGCGGCCTTATCGGCTATGTGGGAGTGGCCTTTGACATCACCGATGCCAGACGGGCCGAAGAGGATCTGAAGCGGATCAATGAACTGCTGGAAGAACGCGTCAGCGAAGCTCTTGCAGAAAAGGCGCGCGCTGAGGCGGACCTGATGCATGCCCAGAAGATGGAGGCTGTGGGACGGCTTACAGGCGGGGTGGCGCACGATTTCAATAACCTGCTGACGGTCGTCATCGGTGCCCTGGACATGATGCTCAAGTCTCCCGATGACGCCGCTCGACGAAAGAAGCTGGGAGAGGCGGCCCTGGCTGCGGCCCGACGCGGCGAGGGCCTGACCCATCAGCTCCTTGCCTTTTCAAGACGTCAGGCCCTCAGACCCGAAGCCGTGGATCTCAATGATCTGATCCAGGAGGGTATGCCCCTGCTGAAAAGGGCTGTCGGGGACTCCATCATCCTGGATGTCCGTTTTCGTCCCGGGGGCGCACGGGTGAAGGTGGATGTTGCGCAGTTCGAAGCTGCCCTACTGAACCTGCTGGTCAATGCCCGTGATGCCATAGGCGATCGCAAGCGCGGCAAGGTGACCATTCGAACGCGAACCTGTGCAGTGAGACCTGGCAGAGTGCCCGACCTGACTGCCGGTCGCTACATATGCGTCTCCGTGCAAGACAATGGATCGGGCATGGATGCCGAGACCCTCACCAGGGTGTTTGAGCCCTTCTTCACCACCAAGGCTATTGGAAAGGGAACCGGTCTCGGCCTGTCCCAGGTCTATGGCTTTACGCGCCAGAGCGGCGGCGGTGCCGAGATTGTTGCGACCTCGGGCAAGGGCACGGATATACGTCTTTATCTCCCGCTCCTGGAATCCCCTAAAGCTCAGGCCATTTCCCTCTCCCCGGCAAAGGCGGTCTCGCAACGGTTGGCCAACCGCCTTGAGGGATGCACACTGCTCCTGGTTGAGGACGACCCTCAGGTTTCAGACATGGCCCATGATCTGCTCCAGGGCCTGGGACTGCAGATATCAACCGCTTCAAACGCCAGTCAGGCCCTTTCCGCCCTGGCAAGACAGCGATTTGACATCATGCTTTCGGATGTCGTCATGCCTGGCGAAATGTCGGGCATTGACCTGGCGCGAACCTGCTCAATCCGGTGGCCGGAGATGAAGATTCTGCTGACATCAGGCTATGCAGGCGAGGACGTCGACCAGGCCCTGTCTGATGCACCCTGGAGGTTATTGCCCAAGCCCTATTCCAGTGAGCAGCTCGCTGAGGCGCTCACGCGGGAACTGACGGTGTTGTCTTAGGCTGGCCCCGTATCCGTTCTACAGGAACAAGGG
>JBFZCB010000183.1:0-6975 GCA_041308165.1 Caulobacterales bacterium | reverse complement strand
CGCCTCGACCGTGACCGCGGTGGTTGCCTATGTCCTCAGGGCTCTGCCTTTCGCGGGTTGAGACAGTTTGGAATGCCGGTGCTGGCGCGCCCCTTTCCGGATCGGAAGACGGCCCCTCCGTTCGATCCTTCCCGTAGAGCTGATACGGTCAACGACGGTGACGGAGTTGCTGCCGGTCCGGCGATCCTCTGCCAGGCAAGCAGGACCTCATCCTCCGCGACGGCGGCCTGCGCAGACCAGGCCAGAGACGAGTTGCTGTCGGACTGCCCCCACCGCCACGCACTTCCTGGATAACCGCCGGGTCCCTGTAGCCCGGGAGATAGCCCCGACATTAAGGGATTGCCGCTGCTTAACGCGCACCGGAGTTAGGTAAACCGTGGCAAATATCGACTTGCATTCGAATGCACAAACTGTCCAATACGCCAATGTTGAACATTGCACCGCCAAGCCAACTGCAGAGCCGCATCGTCCGGTACGGCGATCTGATCCCCTGCACGACTGCCTTCATCGACACACGAACTCCAGGGTCAGACGCCAAGGAAAACTTCACCATCATCGGTCCCGGCGTTGCCGAAAATCCTGACCAACACGTCCACATCACCGAACCGCACGGCTTCAACATCGGCGGGGCCCGACAGCCGCCCGGCTGCCTGAACTCCCAGCATTTCCACGAAACAGCCGAAGTCTTCTTCGTTCACTCTGGCCGCTGGGCTTTCCGGACCGGCGAACATGCCGACGAAGCCGAGGTGATTCTGGAGCCGGGCGATACCATCTCCATTCCCGTGCATGTGTTTCGCGGCTTCGAGAACGTGGGGGCGGACACGGGGTTTCTCTACGCAGTTTTGGGTGGTGACGACCCCGGTCGCGTCGTCTGGGCCCCGGAGGTATTGGAGAAGGCGCGCGGATACGGGCTGGTTCTGCTTGAAAACGGCCGTTTGGTTGACACCCTTACCCAGCCATTGGCTGCGGCAGACAGTCGGGTTGTGCAGCCTGAACCCCGCGAGGCCCTGGATCGGATCGTTTGCCACGTAGACACTTCGGCGCTGGAGGCTGTGGTGGTTCGACGGGACGCCAGGCTTGCAGAACTGCCTTCTGCGGTCCCGGCTTGATCGAGGGCGCGCTGCTTGGCGGCGCAAATCCCGGGGAGACCGCGCCGGCATCGCCGCTGGATTGGGCCCACGGCTTCGTCTGTCGTCGGGTCCGGATGGAGCCGGGTGCCCGGACACCCGCGTTCATAAGGGCCGAGGCCGAAGTGGTCTTTGTCCATTCCGGCATGCTTGCGATAGAAATGGCGAACGAACGGGCCGTCCTGGGGCCCGGCGACGTGCTGACCGTTCCCGTCAATGAAGTTCGGCGCTTCTGGTCGGACCACGGTGCCGACCTGTTCGTGACGCGCGGGGGGGATTGGCCCAGCGCTGCGCTGATCGTCGATGAGGCCACCTGACGTGAGGCATCGCCATGTCCTGGTCCGCTGACCCGAGCGCACCGTCCCCCGCGGGACGGTCGATCGAGAACCTGCTCGCCGATCGACCGCGTCGCCAGACGTTGACGGGGTTCGACCCCGAATACAGCGATATCGTCGACTACATTATGCGTTGCACCCACCGCATCTGGGAACAGAAGGATGTGGGGCTTTGCCGGTCGCACTATGGCGAGGACTGCCTCATCCATACCCTGGCCGGCCCGGTTCGCGGCGTGGAGGCGGTGGTGGCCAATACGCTGGCGACGCTGGCCGCGTTTCCGGACCGCAGTTTGATCGGCGAGGACGTAATCTGGAGCGAGGATGCGCCCGGATTGTTCCACACCTCGCACCGCATCGTCAGCCTGATGACCCATCTGGGGGATGACGCCTTCGGACCTGCGACCGGCCGGCGGGCCGAGGTCACCACGATCGCTGACTGTCTCGTACGAGAGAATCGGATCGTTGAGGAATGGCTGGTTCGCGACAATGCCCAGCTGGTCCGCCAGCTCGGCCTCGATCCATGGACCTTGGCGCGCGCCCAGGCTGAAGTGGACAAGGCTTCGGACCCGGGCAGCCACGCCTGGAGAGCCGAGGAGGTCGAGCGGGTTCGAAGTGGACGCCCACTCGTAGCCGCCCCCCCCGCAGATCACCCGGCGACCGCATTGATCGCCATGCTGCATTCCGCTGTCGACGGCTCCAACCTGGGTACGGCGGCGAAGCGGCTGTCTGTTTCAGTCGAGGGGCGCTGGCCATCGGGTCGGCGCTGGTTTGGCCGGGGGGGCTGGGTTGGCGCTATGACCCAGCTGACTGCAGGACTTGAGAGCCCGAGGCTGGTTGTGGACCACTGGGCTGCCAGCGCCTTGCCGCACGAGGATCTAGCCGTCGCGCTGCGATGGTCACTTGCCGGACGCCATACACGGCCGGGCGTTTACGGGGCTCCGACCGGACGCGACCTGCTCGTGCTGGGCGTCAGCCACTACAAGGTGCGGGACGAGAGGGTGGTGGAGGACGTCACCGTTTTCGACGAGTTGGCGATGCTGCGCCAACTAGCTGGAGGATTGGGGGCATGACGGTACTCGGGTGCCTGCTATCCGGCGAGGGGCCGCCTGTCCTCCAGACATGCCGTTTCGAGGGATTTGGCGGAGAGTTGTATGGGCGAGCAGCGATCTCCCATCGGTTGGCGGATTTGCAATCCCTCGTCTCGAGCCCACTGCTGGACGTCGAGACCGCCCGGATGGGCGTCTGGATGGATGCCGAACACGCTGTCGTCGGTGATCTGGTGCACGGAAAGGTGCAACGACTTTGGCTTCTCTCCGACCGGGTCGGCCTGAGCTTGCCGCCCACCATCGACATCCCCAGCGATCCCGACCTGATGCAGGCGAGGTGGGAAACACGCTTCGAACCACGGGACCACCCCGAGCTGAACACCGCAGATGCGGCTCGCTTGCTGAATGCAGTCGATACCTGGCCCGGGCTTGAACTGTGTCGGGCAAGGCCGGTGGTCATGAGAGCGGCGTCAGCGGGATCGGTTCTTGTGGCGCTGCTAAGGATGGAGGGCGAAGTAGCGGATGGCCTGCCGGTTCCAATCGCATGCAACGGTCTGATTGTGGCGGACGGCAATGGTATCGAGCGTCGTCTGGACGGCGCAGGATTGGCTCAGGCCCGCCTTCGGTCGTGGAACCCACGACTTTAGAATTGATCGTGCGCCCCTGTGCGCCTTGCATGCGACACTTTGTCTGCATTCGAATGCATTTCGGGTAGACAGGCGACGCATTCGAATGCAGTCTCAACGTCTGAGATCCGGAAACGGACGATTGGGGAGCAAAAAAATGGCTATCAAGTACTGGCTTGCGGGTGTTTCGATTGGGGCCCTTGCCCTTGCGGCTCTGCCTGCCGCCGCCCAGACGGCCCCGGATCCGGAGGCCTCGTCCCTGGACGAGATTGTCGTCACGGCGCAGCGAAGGTCCGAGAACCTCCAGGATGTGCCGATCGCGGTGACCGCCCTGACATCCGAAACCCTTTCGAATAACGACATCCGCGACCTGTCGCGGGTCGAGGTTCTGACGCCTGGTTTCTCGTTCGGCCGATCCGGGTCCGACGCGCGGCCCGCGATCCGGGGCGCGCGCACCGAGAACGTGAGCGTGTCTGGCGACCCTTCGATCGGTTATTTCAGCGACAACGTCTATCGCAGCCGCGCCTCCATGGCCAATGAGCCCTTCGTGGACGTGGAGCGGGTCGAGATCCAGCGCGGACCGCAGGGCACCCTCTATGGCCGCAACACCTTCGGCGGCAACATCGCCATCACCACCAACGAACCGGGATCCGATTTCGAGGCTGGCCTGAGCACCACCCTCGGCAGCTTCGACCGCCGCCAGGGCGAAGGCTATGTGAACATCCCTGTGAACGACGTGGTGCAGATCCGTCTGGCCGGCAAGCGCGAGACGATGGACGGATACGTCCAGGGCTTGACCGACGACCTGGACCTGTTCGACCGCGACACCACCTATTTCCGGGGTGCCGTCCGGCTCGCTCCGACCGAAGCGCTTGAAGCGGTGCTGCGTTACAGTCACTGGACAGAGCAGGGCACCGGCGGAGGCGCGTTCGGCTATCGCGTCGGCGGTAGCCTGATCAATCCGACGACGGGCAACTTTGACCTGAACGGTCGGCCTTTCGCCATCCTGTATGACATACCCCGCACGGGCCGGCCGCTCGTCGAGGGCTACCCCCTGAATCCCAACCCGCTTTACTACGACGGCAACACTCGAGTGATCCAGGATCTGCGCCAGGATTCGTTCAGCGCCAATGTGTCCTACGATGCGGGGCCGGTGACCCTGCGCTCGATCACCGGGTACGTAGACTATGAGGTGTTCCGCAACGCTGACGGCGACTTCTCGCAGCGCGTCGGCAATATCGACGCCCAGGAAGACAAGCTGAACAGCTTCAGTCAGGAGCTGCAGATTGCATCCAACGGCGAGGGCCCCTTCGACTGGATCGCCGGCTATTTCTATTTCAATGAGGACGTAAACGCGTCGTTCTTCTCCAGCTGCCCGACCGCTGCGCTGAACACCGCCGGATGTGCCTTTGCAGCCGGCCTTCCCGAGACGACTTCCAACGCATTGTTTGGCCAGGCTTCATACTGGCTGATCCCTGAAACGCTGCGGATCACCGGCGGGCTTCGCTACACAAAGGACGAAAAAGTCATTCGGCGAGCTACCGCTACGACGGACGCCAGCCAGCGGCTGCTTTCCGTCACGCCTACCGGCCAGGAATTCGAGTTTGAGTTCGAGAAAACCACCTGGCGCGCCAACATCGAATATCACGTGTCCGATCTGAACATGATCTACGGCACGATCTCGACCGGGTTTCGATCGGGCGGGTTCAATGGCGGCTTCTTCACCAACCCGGCGCTGCCAGCGTCTTTCGGGCCTGAGAACGTCACGGCCTATGAGATCGGGTCCAAGAACCGGTTCTGGGACAATCGCGCCCGGCTGAACGTCTCGGCCTACCGCAACGAGTTCTCGGACCTACAGGTGCAGAACCAGTTCCTGATCGTCACACCCACGGTCACGACGACGGCATCCGTTATTCTCAACGCCGCCGAAGCCTACAGCCAGGGCATCGAAATCGAATTTGAGGCTGTTCCAGCCGAAAACCTGAACATTGCCCTGTCCGCCACCTTCATGGAGGCGGTCTACGAAGATTATAGCAACGTCCCGGCACCGCCGAACTACAGCGGCCTTCAGGACTATTCCGGCAATGACATCCCCTATAGCCCCAACATCAAGCTGACGGGGCAGATCAGCTATGACTTTGATCTCGGGCCCAATGGCACGATCACCCCTCAGGCGACAGTGATGTATTCCGGCGATTACCAGCTGACGGACACCAACACCGTGCTGGACCTCCAGGAGGCCTTCACCAAGGTGGACCTGCGCCTTGGCTGGGAGGATGCAACCGGACGCTACCGGGTCGACGCCTTTGTCAATAATGTGACAGACGAGGTGACGCTGAACCGGGCCACCTTCGGTTCGCGTGGTATGCTGCAGAGCTATGACGCGCCGCGCATGTATGGGCTGAGGCTGAGCGCGGCTTACTGAAGCCACGCTTCAGTCTGCAGAACTCTTCGAGGGGCGGCTTCGGCCGCCCCTTTTTTCTTGCCTGCCTGAAGTTCCAGCTATGTCTTCAGAGGGCCGCGTCGGCACGCAGCTTGATGGCTCCCGCGCGGATAAAGGCGTGGTCGGCCCCCAGCAGGAAGAGGCTCGCGCCCTGCGCCCGCCACATCGGCACCTCGCTGAGGTCAGGCGTGAACAGGCCAGACGTGCACCCGGCAGCTCGACAGGCCTCGATGATCCTGGTGACTGCCGCGACGACCTTACCGGCTTTGGGGTCCGTCTCGCCCAATGCCACCGTCAGATCAATTCGACCGATGAAGACTGCATCAACGCCCGGCACGGCGGCGATCGCTTCGACGTGATCCAGCGCCTCGACGTCCTCGATCTGGAGAATGACGCTCGTTTGCGCTCGCGTCTGCGCCAGCCGCTCCCCGATCGGCGGACTGACGTAGCCGGAGGCCCGCGTTCCGCCGGCATAACCCCGGCCGCCAGCGCCATAGTGGCACGCGAGAACAGCGGCCTCAGCCTCTGCCGCCGAGCGGACGTGCGGCACCACGATCCCGGCCGCGCCGAGGTCAAGCGCGTTCAGAATTTCATGCGGTGCCCCTGACGGGACCCGCACCAGGGCCGCGATCCCACCTGCCCGAGCTGCCAGCAGGCCTCGATCCAGATCGACGCGGTCGAACGGTGCGTGCTCCGCGTCGAGGCACAGGCAATCCAGCCCTGTCTGGGCCAACACCTCGATTACTGAGGGATGAGGGGTCTTTACGAAGGTCCCCAGCAGAGGCTCGCCTGCCAAAAGCCGGGCCTTGAAGTCCGTCGCAACGGTCATTGGAGTTTCCACAGTCTGTCCGAGGCGATGGCCGCCCCCTCCACCAAGGCTCCGAGTTTGCCCCAGGCAATATCGGGATCGACCGGTCCGAATCCGGCGAAAGTGCCGAAACCGCAGTCCGCGCCCGCCAGCACTCGCTCCCGGCCCACCAGCCCCGCGAACCGTTCGATGCGCTGGGCGACCAGCTCCGGATGCTCGATGAAGTTGGTCGTGGAGTCGATCACCCCCGGAATGATGATCAGGTCGTCGGGCAGATCGTTGTCCCGGAACCAGGTCCATTCATGGCTGTGCCGTGGATTGGCCGCCTCGAACAGGATCGCGCCAACCTTGGCCCGCCGAGCGAGTCCGAACACTGTGTCGAACGGTGCGTCGCAGTGATGCGGCCCCTCGTAGTTGCCCCAGCAGACATGCATTCGGACCCGGTCGCGCGGCACATCGACAAGGGCAGCGTTCAGCGCCTCCAGATGGCCCTCGCAGGCCCTGACATAGTCAGCCTCGGGCAGATTCTTGAACATCATGTGCCGGCCGACACCCAGATCGGGACTGTCGATCTGGAGGATGAAGCCCGC
>JBFZCB010000182.1:0-3690 GCA_041308165.1 Caulobacterales bacterium | reverse complement strand
CCATCAACCTGCGCCAGGCGGCCCGGATCTCGGCTTCCGAAGCCCCGGGAGCCACACCCAGGACAGATCGCGCCTCGGCTTCAGAAAGGTGAACTTCTCTGGGTGATGCGGGCGGCGTTTGGGCCTGGCGAATACGGGAGCTGACAATCAGATATAAGCCAGACAGGACGGTGCCCCCTGCAGCCAGCCAGGCACCATGAGAGGCTGCAATGAGTCCAGCAGCAACCAGAACAGCCCCAAGGATCGTTGACGCAATGCGCCAATGTCCTCGCCCGGCCCGCTCACCCTGACGGCCGAGCCGAACCAGTGCCCACAGGCCAATCGCTAAAAGAACCGGCCAGATCAGACCCATGTTGCCACACTGATCTGCAGATGGGTCAGGCCGCTACGTCCAGACCACCCACGGCCTTGTCGAGAGCTGCACTCTCAAGTCCCATGGCTTGCATGAGGTTGCGCATCTCCTGGCGAGCCGCAACGTGAGCCAGGGAGACAGCGACCGGACGAATGTCTGCCGACAGATCTGCAACCGTAAGACCAAAGGGGAAGAGCTCGCGATAGATCACCCGGTCGCGAAGGCCCGGCCCGACCCTGAAACCCACCCGCTTCGCGAGCGTGGCCATCCTCTCCTCCAAACGCTTACGGTTGCGGGCCTCTGCCACGGCTAGACGGTTTGTCACGACAAGCCAGTCGATCGTCGCCTGACGCCCCTGGGTGATGGCCCGATGCTTGCGAGCCTCCCAGACACTTTCCGAATAGATTGAAGGCTTTATGAGATCCAGGGTGACCGGATCCACCTGCCCCAGCAGGTCGAAGTCGACAAAACTGTCGTTCATGGGCGTGACGATCTGATCCGCACGAGCATGGGCCAGTCGGGAAAGCGCCGTATCGCCGCCAGGCGTATCAATCAGAATGACTTCGACATTAGCCGCTGTAGCCTCTTCGAAGGCAGCCTCGAAGCGGGCACACTGTTCGGCTTCGCCTGCCCGGGCAAGGGCCTTGCCATCACCAAGATCGGGTTCAACCGGCATGGGCAGGGTATGACCGTTTGCAGCGGTCCAGGCTGCACGATTGGAGAAAAAATGCGACATCGAGCGCTGCCGCAGGTCTAGATCAATAACGCCTGCGCGATGGCCAGCATGCATCAGGCCGACAGCGATATGGATGGCAAGGGTCGACTTGCCTGCACCACCCTTTTCATTACCGACAACGATGACGAGAGGGTGCGTCATGATATTCTATCCGATGGTGAATACGGGTGGGGATGCGTGCGACTCAAAAGCCCCAAGCAACCTGTCGTGTAAAATCGGGTGCATTGCCGCCGAGGTCAATGAAAGGTTAATTTCCATCCCCATTGGGCTGGAGCTGATCAGGTCGCTTTCAGACACCAGGTGTCATTGATGTCTGCGGCGCGGCAGATGACAGAGGCCCTCGCTGACGGCGCGGAGATACGCACCCGCACCACGGACCTTCCGTCGATCTGAGCGGTAACGAAGTCAGGCTCAAGGCCTTCTAGAGCTTCAGCGGCCGGCCCGGTACGGATACGTCCCCAGGCCGCGCGCGCCGCTCTCTCGCTGGCGAAGGCTCCAAGCTGAATCGTTTCAAGAGTGGGCCTGGAGGCCAACGGTGCCGATGCCGACCGAGCTCCCTGTGCAGCCTGAACAGGCAGTCTATGATCCGAGAGACCTTGGGCCCGTTCGGCCTTCACCGCAGGGATGTCAGGCGTGAACGTCACCGACCGCCTAAGGCCGTCGCGGGCATCCCAAAGGGCATGAGGATCAAGCACTTCGACGACAAGCGAGCCCGGACGTTGCGGATCCAGATGCAGGGCCGGACGCAGTCCCAGCTCCTGGGATGACGGCAAGGCTTCAGACGCTGACGATGTTTGCGATGTGCCATCGACCGGTATGCTCGCAACCTCATGAGCCAATGCCTCAAAGCTGAACGCCCCTTCCTCGACCGCGCTGCACGAGGCAACGAGTATCCCGGAGAGGACTGCAAGGGCTGGACGTAGCGAATGGCTGAGCGTCATAAGCCTGTCTTAGGCCAGAAGGCTTTGAAGCCGCGTTCACGAACAGACTTAAGACGTGAGGTTAATACGATAACCATGAACTCGATCAGCCAAAGTCCTTTCGCAGGGGGTCATGAGTTCCGCATCGTCCGCACCGTCCCAGACCTGCGTGAATGTGTGCGCGCCTGGCGTTCCGAAGGCTTGAGCGTCGGACTTGTTCCAACCATGGGAGCCCTTCACCAGGGCCATTTGCATCTTGTTCATGAGGCGCGCCGCCGCACAGAGCGCGTCATCACAAGTGTTTTCGTCAATCCAACTCAGTTTTCACCCACTGAGGATCTGGCAGCCTACCCCCGCAAAGAAGCTATCGACGCAGAATTGCTTGAACAGAACCAATGCTCAGTGATGTTCGCTCCGACAGTTGCGGACATGTATGCCCCAGGCTCAGTCACGCGCATAACCGTTGGGGATGCCGAGATCGGAGGACCATCTCAGGGCCTTGAAGGGGCCTTCAGGCCCCAGATGTTTGCAGGGGTCGCCCTGGTGGTGGCAAAGCTATTGAACCAGGCACAGGCCGATGTCGCTGTTTTTGGTGAGAAGGATTGGCAACAGCTCCAGGTGATTAAACGCATGGTCCTTGATCTGGACATTCCAACCGACATCATCAGCATGCCTACAGTGCGAGATACCCATGGGCTCGCACTATCCTCACGAAACGCCTATCTTTCTGAAGCTGAACTTGAGGTCGCTCGACATCTGAACCGGATCCTCGAAAAAGCCGCTGCATCGGCGGCATCAGGCCATGCGCCCGCAGCTGTCGAAGCTGAGGCCACAGCCTCTATCCTGAATGCCGGATTTAACTCGGTAGACTATGTGGCGATAAGGAAGTCCGACGACCTTTCAGTCTTCACTGATGGTGTCGTCGAAGGTCCGGCCCGCATCCTGGCCGCGGCTCGGATAGGCACGACCCGTCTCATCGATAACATGGCGATCTGAAGCCCAAGCAGGCTGCAGGATTACCGGCCCCTGCAGCTGCCTGCCGAACACGTCCCTCACTCAACCTATCGCACCGACACAACCCTCTGCGTCACCCGGAGAAAGGTGATCTGCATCCGTAAGAGCCAGGGTCCATCCATGATGGGTGGAAAGGCCCCAGCGGCGGGCACCGCCTCCATCACCAGCATCTCCACCCGCTGAAACGACAACACGTCGGCCCTTGGGGAGCGCTGGCGGGTCTATCTTGCCTACGGCAAGCGCAGTTGGCTGCCCTCCGCCCAGACCGAAACCGTCAAATACGGACAGGCTGGACCAGTCGCGTCGCAGACCGACCCACCAGGGATCATCGTTATTGATGGCCAGGACGGCGACGCCATGTCCTTCAGCCGCAAAAGCCAGCGCCGTCTGGGGGTCACGAACCATACGAATGTCGGCAGCCATCCCAAAGCGTTGACGAGCGCCGTCGAAGGCTCGGGTTGGGTCGGTCGGCGACCAGACCTGGACCTGCAGTTGACCCTGCCGAGCCAGACCCCATCCAACAATCTCGCGCCAGAGCCCTGCCACAGCTTCGCTGTGCTCCGGTTGGGCCTGCTCAAGCATCCTGCCAAGAACGGTCTGCTCGCGATCCGGGCGCAGCTTTGTGTGCGGACCGCTTGGCGCATCCTTGGCCTTGCCGACAGTTGCGG
>JBFZCB010000181.1:0-2991 GCA_041308165.1 Caulobacterales bacterium | reverse complement strand
TGGATGCATGACCGGTGCGGGCTTGTAGCGTTGCCACACGAGGGGCCGAACCGGTCCAAACGGCTTGTCGAGTTGAAGACGCGACCAGGCGGGGCCATGCCCTGATTGATCGGCAGATCTCCCTGCCCCGGGTCTGGACTGAGGACGAGGCTGGTTTCCAGCCTGGACGATCCTCATTCTGTACACGGCCAAGGCTTTGCTGGAGATCGGCATCGAACCTCTCAAAGGCAGGACGCCTTCAAGGCCGTTCGTTCGAGAGGTTGGCTGAACGGCCTAGTCTAGGAGCCGAGATCCATTATCACCCGGACCCACACCTGGCGGCACGGGGACGTCAGACGCCTCGTAGTTCGCATTGATGAACAGGGAGGGTGATCCGTTGAGCTGAAGGGCCCGGGCCACGATGACGGTCCAGGCGCTGTCGCGCGCCACCTCAGTCTTGAAGCCCTCCACGACCAGCTGGGCATCCGGGACATAGATCACGCCCAGGAGGGACTCGACATTATCGCTCGTGATGACGAAGTCCCTTCGGTTGCCCCGCGCAGAGACCATGACCATGCCGGCAAAGGCACCGGTCTTGCGACCGTCGAGGTTGACGGTGGCGTTATCGGTAAAGTCGAACTTCGTGGCCTTGTCGAACAGAAGCACGACATCTGTGCCTTCAAGCCTGGCATTTTCCGTAATCTCGAGCCGGCCCCGGATGAACCAGTGCTCTCCCGGCTCCAGTATCATACGGGCGGTTCCGCTAAACCGGAAATTTCCGCAGTGCACACCTGGGGCAAGCCGGAATGTGCCGCTGGCCATACGGAGATTCTGCATGCCAGGACCACACCTTGTCGGCTCTGACAGATCCAGGTTCAGGAATGGGTCATTGATGGAGGCTCCACCGGTACCTGGCGTCGGGCTTATCGCGCCTGTAGCGGAGGTCACGGCCTGAACCTGGTTTGCGGCAATACTGCCGCCTGCGACCAGAATGTCACGATTGGAGTGGACCAGACACTGGGGGGCAGTCAGGCGGCTGGAGCCATTGAGGTTTAGAATCCTTTGTCCAGCATCACTGCTGATAAGGACACAGAGTGGTGTCTTGCCGACCGTTATGGCCCGGGCCTGGGCCCGGTATTTCCAACCGCCCGGAGGCAGCAGATTGCCAAAGAAGGAGGGCGAGTGACCGTTCAGGATGACCTGAATGATTCTCTGGCCGTCATCGGTGATGACCGTGATGTCGTCGGCGATACTGGGTGGGCGTTCCCAGTTGGCCACATTGGCCGCCACAAAGGCCTGAGCGCGCTCGATGGCGACCGCGTCACCGACGGCCAGACCAAGCTCATTGGCGCCGGCAAGCGCAGCCGAGTTGGCGATATCCTGGAGCTTGGTGCGGCTGCTCTGGACGCCATAAAGGTCTATCGCCCCCAGGGAGAGCAGGCCGACGGCGGGAATTACCAGGGCAAAGGTTATGGCAATATTGCCCCGGTCGCTGGCCGCAAAGGCACTGATGCCGCGGCGAATGACCGACAGACACTGTGCCCGGATGTTCACGCGGCCACCGCCGCAATATTGTTTCTCAGTGCCGCCTCAGCCTGGGCAGCCCTCAGGGTGAAGCGCAGTTGATAGGTGAGAAGCCTCCAGTTGAGAGGCTTGGTCACAAAGGCTGTTGCCCCGGCCCTGAAGGCCCGGTCAATGGCATCGACGTCTTCGCGGCCTGTTTCGACCACGACCGGGAGATGAGCGGTTTCAGGGTTGGATCGCAAATGTGCAAGAAGCTCAAACCCGTCCATGCGGGGCATGTCGAGGTCGACGAGAAGCAGGTCATATTGGTTGCGAGACAGGGCTTCCAGGGCCTCCATGCCATCGGCGGCGACTTCGACATCAACCGCAAGCGAGGCCAGGTTTACCTTGGCGAATTCGCGCAGAATCGGATCGTCATCCACAAAGAGGATCCGTGCTTCGTCGTCGAGGACGTAAAAGAAGCTACTCATCGAAACTACCTGTCAGGCCTTCTGGCCCCATCTGACTGTTCGGTCGTGTTGCAGCTTTAAGGGTCGGGTCATTAACATAGCGTATAACGCAAATATGTATTCGCTTCGAAAACTCGATCTGTCTGGCAGCCGGGCGCTTTTGCGCGGAGGTATAGCCAGAAAACTGGCCGTTCTTGTTATGGCTTCGCTCCTCGCCTCCTTTGTGGTGACAGCGGCGGTCTCGACATGGATTGATCTCACCCGTCAGGCAACACTAGAGACTGCGCGCCTCACACAGACAGCCCGGGTCATCGGATCTCTGGCCGCTGATTCCGTTGTTGCCGGAGATCGCGCCGGCAGTTTCAAGGCCATTCGGTCCGTCAGTCAGATGCCCGGCATCAGCTATGCGCGACTTGAATCCGATACTGCAGGTCTGCTTGCCGAAACCGGTGCCGGAGCCCGGCTCATCTCTGATGCGACCGTGCAGGGCAATGAGCAGGGGCTTTCCATCTGGTCGATCCTGAGCACGGGCTCGATCCAGGCGACTGTGCCGGTCATGAGCGATGGGCTTTCGGTGGGCTCTATCACCCTGTTCAGCCAGACGCCGGAAATGCGCAGTCGGGTCCTTTCCACGATCTGGACTACTCTGGCGGGTGCCCTTTTTGCGGTGCTGGCCGGTCTGATTGTTGCCCTGCGCATGGCGCGGGGGATCAGCGAGCCGATCGTGGCCCTGGCCACCCTGGTTCGCCGGGTTCACACCACACGGAACTTCACGACCCGGGTCGATATCAAGGCTGAAGGTGAGGTTGCTGAACTGGTGGCAGGCTTCGACACCATGTTGAGGGGCATTCGCGAGCGCGATGCCCGCATTGAAGCCCAGGTGGAGGGGCTGGAAAGCGAAGTGGCGGCCCGCACCGGTGAACTGGTGATTGCCCGGGACCATGCTGAACAGGCCAATGCGGCAAAGTCTGACTTTTTGGCCGTCATGAGCCACGAAATCCGAACACCGTTGAACGGTATTCTTGTCCTCAGTGACATG
>JBFZCB010000180.1:0-3075 GCA_041308165.1 Caulobacterales bacterium | reverse complement strand
GGTGCCGGACCATGTAGCGGGCGTCGGGGCCGTAGGAGGCGAGACGGGCCTGAACCTGCTGATCGTCGACCACGCTGAAACCCAGGCCCTCCCAGAAGGCGGTGGCCTGGTTAACGGCAACGAGGGCCAGGATCGGCCATCCGCCCGTCCGGGCCTGTCGGACCATCTGTTCGACCATGGGCCGGGTCCATCCGGCACCGCGCGCTTGCGGGTGGAGGGCCAGGTCGTGCAGGTAGAGGCGATCGGCTTCATCCGATAGCCGCTCGATCCGGCTGTTGAGCGAGGGTGCGCTCTCTCCCTTCCAGGGGTAGGCGACCAGATAGCCGTGGACGCTGCCCTTTTCGCAGCCAAGAACGAAACAGCCCTCTGCAAATGTCTCCAGTCGGTTCTCGAAACAGCTGCGGTCCTCGACATGATCGGGAAAGGACAGATGGGCGATCTCGACCACGCCATCGAGGTCTCTGGCCGTCATGGGCCGCCACTGCAGACTTTGAGACGTCATGTCAGCCAGGGCTCAGTTCGTCTTGGAGGGGTCAGGCGGTAGGCTGGGAAGGGCCGCGCAGGGCACACCGTCCTCCTTGAGCTTCTTGACCTCAGCGGGTGTGGCCTCGCCATAGATCTCGCGCTTTTCCGAGCGGCCTTCGTGAATGTCACGCGCCTCACGGGCAAACGTGTCCCCGACATAGTCGAAGTTCTGCTCGACATGGCTGCGAACCTCTAGGGCCGCCTGGAGCATGAGGGTTTGCATCTTCTGGCGGACATCATCGGGCTGAGCAGACTTGCGTGTCCCGGCGACGGCTGGAGACATGATCTGCTTTTCGACAATACGAGAACTGCAAAAGGGGCATTCGACCAGTCCGCGAGCCGCCTGGTCGTCGTAATCGGCCGAAGAGGCAAACCAGGCCTCGAAGGGATGGCCACAATCACAGGCCAGGGCGTAGCGGATCATGTCTCAGGGCTCCGCGCCGGGGCAGGACCGGAACAGTCCATCCCTGAAGCCTTGGGATTGCCATAGGACCGGTCATGGGTAAGCGAAGGGATCGAGGCCCGGGCGCGGACGACGGCCTCAAGATCCAGGTTGGCCATCAGTATGCCCGGCTCATCATGGTCCAGCCTGGCGATCACCTCGCCCCAGGGGCCGATCACTATTGAATGTCCCCAGGTCCTGCGGCCATCCTCGTGCAGGCCGCCCTGGGCCGGAGCCAGCACAAAGGCCCCCGTCTCGATGGCCCGGGCGCGCAGCAGGACCTCCCAATGGGCCTCGCCCGTCGGAACCGTAAAGGCCGCAGGTACAGCAATCAGGCTTGCACCGGCCTGGGCCAGTGATCGATGTAGATAGGAAAACCTTACATCATAACAGATGGTTAGGCCCAGCCCGCCCCACGGTGTCGGAGCCACGACAGCGGTTTCACCCGGCCTTATGGTAGCGCTTTCCCGGTAGTCTTCCCCATTCGGCAAGCTGACATCAAAGACATGCATCTTGTCATAGGTGCTGACGATGGCACCGGTCGGATCCACCAGAAGGGATCGGTTTGCGGCCCTGTGATCTCCGGTGCGGCCAGATTTGACGATGGCCGAGCCAATCAGAATCCATACGCCCAGTTCCTCCGCCAGCCTGCGCAGGCCAAGAACGACCACGTCCTTGTCTTGATCGACAATGACAGCTTCCCGCCGATCGCGCCGCTGTTCGAGAACGTTTGAGCCTTCCGGCGTCAGAATGAGCTGTGCGCCGTTTGCCGCGGCCTCGCGGACCATCGGTTCGAGTGCATCAAGAGCGGCAAGCTGACAGGCGGGTGTCCGCGTCTGTATCAGGCCAAGGCACAGCATGGACGGGGAGGATCTCTGCATGGATCAGGCGGCCAGGATAGGGTCCAACTCACCCTTGCGGTCGAGTGCATGCATGTCGTCTGAACCTCCGATATGCCTGTCTCCGATGAAGATCTGCGGGAAGGTTGCCGCTCCGCCCGAGCGGCGCATCATCTCCGCCCTTTTCTCGGGATCGCTGGAGGCGACGATCTCGGTGAAGCCGACGCCCTTGCGCTTGAGCAGGCTGGCGGCAGCGTAGCAGTAGGGGCATCCCGGTTTGGTGTAGATGACGATGTCGGCCAAGTAAGCGTCTCCGAAGCAGAATAGGGGGACCAAAGGCGCAGCTGCCGGACCCGGTCCAAGGCGGATGGCGCGATCGGTCAGAATACTGACAAGGCCCCTATCTAGTGCGTTCCGTCGAAGTTCGCACCCTCGTCATGAAGATCAAGGGCCTGTTTGGCGCGACAATGGCCGATCTGCGGTGCAAGCCCCTTTCCAATCCGTACGTCAATCTCCATCCTGAGGCCTCATGACCGGACCGTTCAACCCTGCCGACAAGACCGAGCCAGCGTCCGCACGGGCAAGGGGTGAGGTGGTCTCAGAAGGGCCACCAAGACTTTTTGATCCGGTTCGTCGATCGGCTCGTCTAATGCGGGCTAAAGGGCGATTTCATGAAGCGGATTTCCTGCACGCCCGGGCGGCTGGCGGTGCCGTTGACAGCCTTGAGGCCATACTCAGGGCCTTCCCCGTCGCGATCGATCTCTCCGCCTTTGCCGATCCCTTTGCCGGACTTCTGGCTGGGAGTGATGCGGCATCAAGGGTCGGTCCAATCCAGCATCTGCCTCAGGGGCGCGCCGATCCTGGCCGTGACCCCCTGCCCCTGGAAGAACGCTCCTGTGACCTGATTGTCTCCTTGATGACCCTGCACTGGGCCAATGACCTGCCGGGCGCGCTTACCCAGATCCAGCGCTCACTGCGTCCAGACGGCCTGTTCCTGGGCACGCTCCTGGGGGCCGGCACCCTTAAGGAGCTGCGGATGGTCCTGACTGAGGCCGAACTGGCAGAGCGGGGCGGAGCCCACGCCCGGGTCTCGCCTTTTGCCGATGGCTATGATGGGGCGGCTCTGCTGCAGAGAGCTGGATTTGCCCTGCCGGTTTCCGATGTTGATCGGCTGACGGTCCGCTACCCGGACATGTTCGCCCTCATCAGGGATCTGCGGTCCATGGGTGAAACGGGCGTTCCAGTCGGACCGATTGTGCCTCTGACGCG
>JBFZCB010000179.1:0-6796 GCA_041308165.1 Caulobacterales bacterium | reverse complement strand
TCGTGTCCGTGACGCAGCAGAAGGGTCCCGGTCTGGCGATCTGCGATCCAGTGGGCTCCCACCGGTGCTCCAGCGGCCAGAAGCTCCTCAAGAACAATATAGCGCTCCAGTGTTGTCCGCTCATGTCCCCCGTAAGCTTTGGGCCAGCTCATCCCCAGAAGTCCTGCCGATCCAAGAATGCGGCTAAAGGCGGGGTCAGCAACTGACCAGCAATTGGTCAAAAGGGCCGGAGACGCAGGATGCAAATGTTCGGCCACAATGGCGCGGACCTGGTTGCGCAGCTCTGCACCCTGCTGGGGCCAGGATAGGGCTTCGATGGCAAAGGTCTGCACAGGAGTTACCGCCTCAGTTTACCTGCAGGTCTAATGCTCACTGGAAGCGCTGCAGCCAAGGCTTTGTCCCGATTATCACAGAAGCGATAAGGTGTGAGGCTGGCTGTCGCACGCGGGTTGGCCTGCTAGGCTCAGTCTGCAGTTTTCTTCGGGACCTTTTGACGATGACCATCGATGTGACCCGCGACGGAGGCGTAGCCATCGTCACCATTAATCGCCCCGAGCGAAAGAACGCCATTACCATTGCCATGCGGCCAGAGTTCCAGAGCGTCTTTCAGACTTTGCAGGATGATGATGAGATTCGGGTCATCATCCTGACAGGCGCAGGTGGCGACTTTGCAGCGGGCGCGGACGTGAGCGAAATGGGCTCTGGTGGCGTTCGGGGCAATATGGTCAAGGCGCGTACGCTGCATCGCATGGTGCGTTCGGTTGCCCATACCCAAAAGCCGGTGATCGCCGCTGTGGAGGGGGTTTGCATCGGGGTGGCCTTTGCCATGGCCCTGTCGTGCGATTTCATCGTCTGTGCTGACAATTCCCGTTTTCAATTTGCCTTTCGTCATATCGGCCTGGCCATGGATGGCGCAGCCGGCTGGCTCCTCGAGCGACATGTCGGCGTCATGCGTGCCAAGGAAATCGCCTATAGCGGCCGCTTCATCAATGGTGAGGAAGCGGTTCGTCTGGGGTTTGCGCTTGAGAGCCTGCCTCAGGACCAGGTTCAGGCCCGGGCGCTCGAGATGGCCCGTGGGTTTGCAATGGCCCCAACCCTTGCCCTGTCCCAGATCAAACGTCAGTTCGCCAGTGCTCCGACCCAGTCTCTGGATGAAGCCCTCGAGTTTGAGGCTGCAGTTCAGGGCCTCATGACATGGACGGATGACTTCAAGGAGGGGACGACGGCCTTTAAGGAGAAACGCAAGCCCGAATACCGGGGCGCATGACGTCTGGACGGCCCTAGATTTTGAGTTTCCAACAAGCGCCTCGACGGTGACCGCAAGCGTGGCACGCTCATCACCGGCCTGATTTTCTTCTGGTCCGCGTATGGCTGGGACTTGCGTGCAGCGGGATCGCGCGCCAATGGCTAGGGTCGAGGTGATCGGGTGTGTTCCGTTTTCGGCGGCCCCTGTTTGGACTTCATTGACAAGAACTGAGGGGAAGCAAGATGGCCAGATTGACGGTGGTGACGCGGTCCGGCGAGGAAAAGGCGATTGAGGCCACGGCGGGTCTGTCAGTCATGGAAATCATCCGCGACAACGGATTTGATGAGCTGATGGCGCTCTGTGGCGGTTGCTGCTCCTGTGCGACCTGCCATGTCTATGTGGACGACAGCTTTGCCGCCAAGCTGCCGGGCGTCAGTGAGGATGAGAACGACCTGCTTGACAGTTCCGACCATCGTACGCCTCTCTCGCGACTCTCCTGCCAGATCGCCTTCAGTGATGCTCTGGACGGTCTGAAGGTCACGATCGCACCTGAAGACTGAGAACGGTCCCGAAGGACCAAGGTCTCTTGAGTTGCTGACGTTGCGGTCTTCCCGACCTAATCGGTTGCGACCGAACGCTGGGCACACAGCCGACAAAGACAACGCCATGATGGCGTCTCTCGTATCCTCGGAATCTCAGCATTTCACGAGATTGCGCACACCTGATGGAAAAGGTTGGGTGTGCGGGAGGTTCGTGGAACGACGAGACCAAGGCCCCGACCCTTGTATCCTTCTCCGGACCCTGGGCGACACGTGGCGTCGCATGGGGCGTTGTGCTGACTTCAAGACCCCACACCATAAGCCTTTGGACGCGTCTTGGGAGACTTGCCGTATATCAGATGCAAAGATAGTGTAGCGAGCACTGCATAACAATTCTTGGTGAAGAGGCTTGCAAGTGGAAATGCCGCGCTCAGAGATTCCGTCTCACGTTCCACCGGAGCTCGTACGGGATGTGAACATCTTTGCGATCCAGGCGATTGATCCCGACATTCACAAGGCCTGGAAGACCCTTCAGGATTCCAGCCCGTCTTTGATCTACAGCCCGTTTTTCGGGGGTCACTGGATACCGATGCGCGCCCACGTCATCGAGCGCATGATGAGCGACCATGAAGCCTTCATCAACGGTGGGGTTTGGGTCCCGCCCATGCCGCCTGGCATGCTTCCCCAGCTTCCGATCCAGTCCGATGGCGAACTGCACCGCGCCTATCGTTCCTTCATCATGCCCTATCTGATCGGTAAGCCGCTTCGTCTGGCCATCGATGGCGCACGTGAACTTGCGATCGAACTCATCGAAGGCTTCAAGGCTAGGGGCGAGTGCGATTTCGCGACCGAGTTCGCCCAGCATCTACCCATCGAAGTTTTTCTGAAGCTTGTAGACCTGCCCTCCGAAGACAGGCCGTTGCTGGCGGGTCTGGCCGAGGTTGTCCGCCAGCCGGATCCGGTCGCCAGAATGCAGGCTTTTGGTCAGATGGCCGACTACATCGCCAAATATGTGGATGAGCGTATCGCCGATCCACGCGATGACATGATCAGCCGGATAGCCAATGGACAGGTCCTGGGTCGCCCGATGACGCGGGACGAAATCCTGGGTGAGTGTACGCAGGTCCTGGTTGGGGGACTGGATACCGTGGCCTCGATGATGGGCTTCATTGTCGCTCACCTCGCGGTGAATACCGAGCTTCGTCGCAGACTCGTGGAAAACCCGGACCTTATAGAAAAGCGCATCGACGAGATCATACGCCGCTTCGGCGTGGCTGGCCCGGCGCGACAGGCTGCCAAGGATGTCGATTTTGACGGCATACTGGTCAAGGCGGGAGATCCGATCTTCGTTGCTACGGCGCTCCATGGGCTAGACGACCAGCGCTGGGAAGATCCCATGACGGTCGATCTGGATCGTCCAAGTCGGGCATCCGATTTTCAAACCTTCGGCAGTGGACCTCATCGTTGCCCGGGCGCAGCCCTGGCCCGTAGCGAAATCATCCTGTTCCTTGAGGAATGGCTGAAGCGTATTCCCGACTACCGGCTTGTACCCGAAAGGCCCATGATCTCAGCCTCGGGAAGTGTGACCGGCGTGCTTTCATTGCCTCTGCGCTGGGACGTCTGACGGGGGCATCCCAGGACGCCAGGTTCAGACGGGCAGATATGGAAAAGGGGCCATAAGGCCCCTTTTCTATGTCTTTCAGCTTGTCGGTTGTCCGGGACCCAAAGCGTCCCCGGGCCGGTCACAGGCTTTTCATGTCCCGTGACCGGCTGGGGTCAAACCGGGTCAGGGCTGGCTGGCAGGCGGCACGGGCGCGCGCACAGTAATGTCGACTGAACGGATGGTTCCATCGAAGGCATTTGGGGCCTGATAGGCGGTGCTGACAGAGGTCCCCGTATCGCTCCCGATGTCAAAGCTCTCATCCAGGGTCAGCCGCATTGGCGCGGTGCGCGGGATGACCTTCTGGTCCACGACCTGACCGTCGATGCTCAGGGAGAGCGTCGCCGGCGTCAGGAATCCAGGTTGCTGATCGAGGCTGACGCGAATCTGACGCGTGCCTGGAGCCAGATTGGCGGGTGCCGAAACCGAGGTACGCTCATGGTCGAAGAAGTTGTATTCGAAGCTCGCCTGACCCTCCTTCAGGTAAAGCGCCAAACCCCCAAACCGGCCGCCCAGAGCAAGGATGGTCCCATTGCCTCCGCCTTGAGGGACTTCAAGGCTCGCGTCGATATCGAACGAGCGCCCGACCATGGGAGGAGCCGCGTCGGGCTGGATTCGCGAGGCCGGTCCGGTGAAGCGGAAGGTGTTGACCCCGGCGTTCAGATCAGGGCGGCCGGGCGAGTTTATGATACGGCGAACAGGCAGTCCGTTGTGGCGACCGGCTTCTTCGAAGAAAAGTGCCTTCAGTTCTTCAAGCTTCTCTGGATAACGCGCGGCCAGATTGTTCGTCTGGCTGAAGTCCTCGTTGATATTGTAGAGCTCCCAGGTTCGTCCCTCGACGTTGGCGGGCATGATCAGGTCCGGCATAAGCCTCCAGGGGACCAGCTCCGGCGAGGATGAGGCCATCCATCCATCGTGGTAGAGGCCCATGCTGTCCCAGATCAGATAATACTGGGTAGAACGGGTTGTCGGAGCCTGCGGATTGTTGAGCGAATAGGCCATGCTTACGCCGTCGAACGGCATTTGCGGCACACCATCTACAGTTTCCGGGAGAGGCACACTGGCGGCTTCCAGGATGGTCGGCATGATATCGATAATGTGGTGGAACTGGTTGCGGACGCCACCGGGTTGCTGGATCCGCTCTGGCCAATGCACGACCACCCCGTTTCGGGTGGCTCCGAAATGGGAAGCCATCTGCTTGACCCATGGGAAGGGCGTATTGGTCGCAAACGCCCAGCCGGATGAGTAGCCGGTCAGGGTGTTGGGCCCGCCCATCTCGTCAATGGCCGCAGCGATGGTTTCAAAGCTGTCTCTGAAGCCGCTGACAACGGCATGCTCGTTCACCGTTCCGTCAACACCGCCTTCGGCACTGCCGCCGTTGTCGCCCTGGATGTAGATGACCATGAGGTTACCCCCGCTGGCCCTCTGTGCCGCCTCGACCACTCGCCCCATCTGGTAATCCGCAAAGGAGAGGGCCGCAGCATAGACCTCCATCTGCCTCGCATAGACGCGCTGCTGTTCGGGCGTCAGATCCGTCCAGGCCGGAATTTCGTCGGGACGGGTCGCCAGAACCGTATCGGCTGGAACAATGCCAAGAGCCTTTTGTCGCTCCAGCGTCTGTTCTCGCATGACGTCCCAGCCGGCATCGAAGCGACCGCGGTAGCGCGCATTCCATTCAGGAGGGGCCTGCAGCGGTGCATGGGCCGTCCCCGGCGCATAATAGATAAAGAAGGGCCTGTTGGGCGCCGATCCTTTCTGGGTGTTGATCCACTGGATAGCGTTATCGGCCATATCGCGGTCGAAGATATAGTCCGGGTCGTCTCTTGGTGGCTCTACCGGGGTCGTCCCGTTGTAGAGGGAGGGGACGAACTGGTTCGTATCCCCCATCATGAATCCGTAGAAGTGCTGGAACCCGAGACCCGTGGGCCAGCGGTCGAAGGGACCATTCGGACCCAGCTCCCACATGGGGGTGATGTGGGCCTTGCCAAACATGGCCGTGCTATAGCCGGCATCCAGAAGCAACCGGGCACCGGTCGCGGCCGTGTCCGGAATGAAGGAGGTGTAACCATCGGTGCCCGAAGGGGCATCCACGACATTGCCGACATTGACGGTGTGGTGATTACGACCGGTCAGGAGCGCAGCCCGCGATGGCGAACAGATGCCCGTTGTCGTGACCGTATTGTAACGCAGGCCGTCGCTGGCGAGGGCATCAAAGGTGGGCGTCTCGACAGGCCCACCAAAGGTGGTCGTTGCTCCAAAGCCCACATCATCGGTCATGATCAGCAGGACATTGGGAGCGTTGGGTGCCGCTTGTCTGACTGTTGGCCAGGAGCCAGGTCCCGGTGCCGTTCCGCTAGTGCCCTGTGCAGACTGTGCAGAGGCGAGCGGAGCGAAGCTGATCGCGACGACGGTGAAAATGCCGGCAAGAAGAGAGCGACGCATCATGCAACTCCGTTGTTGGAAGCTCTGAGATCTGCTGCCGGTGAGCGTAATAGGTTCGGCGGCTTTATCTCCGATCATAGCCGTCAAGGCCTCGGTTCGGTCAAGCATGCACTTCATAGGTCGTCAGTACGCTATCGCCGAGCAAGGGTTGACAGGGCCGCTCTAATTGCAGCACCCCCCGTGACAGTGTTGGCAGAAAGCTGGCCCAAAACCAGTCGTGGCGGCCAGATGGGTCGGTTGCTGGTCAGACAGTGTCGGTGTGAGGTTCGAGATTTTAAGGGTCACCTGGCCGCATTCACAGCTGTGATTTGAGGCCGTGGAAGGCAGGATCGAAGACAATGCACTCGCGATCATAGTAGCGCTCTCGTGGGTGAGGGCGCTTTGGATCTGATGTCCGGCTCAATGGACTCAGGGTTTCGGCAGGCTATCGGAAGTGACTATGCGGTTTGATGTTTTGATCGTCGGTGCCGGCCATGGGGGTGCCCAGGCTGCGATTGCGCTCAGGCAGCAGGGTTTTCAGGGCACGATCGGTATGGTCGGCGAAGAGGCTGAGCAGCCCTATGAGAGGCCCCCCCTGTCAAAGGAGTATTTCGCAGGCGAGAAGACTTTCGATCGTATCCGCATCAGGCCGCCGCAGTTCTGGCAGGAGCGTGAGATCGAGGTCATCACCCAGACCCGGATTGTCGCTGTGGATGCCGAGGCGCACTCGGTCCAGACCGACAAGGGGGCCACGATCGGTTATGGACATCTCATCTGGGCCACCGGTGGGGCGGCTCGGGCTCTGCCGGTTCCCGGAGGCGATCTTTTAGGCGTTCAGTGTGTGAGGACGCGCGAGGATGCAGACGCCATGAAGGCGGCTGCTGAAAAGGCGAACCAGATTGTTGTTGTCGGCGGCGGGTTCATCGGACT
>JBFZCB010000178.1:0-3021 GCA_041308165.1 Caulobacterales bacterium | reverse complement strand
CTGAGGCCCACGGTGTTCTGAATGTCGCCATGAACCGTATTGGTGCGCGTTCGGTATCAGGAGAGGGTGGCGAGGATCCTGAGCGTTATGCGACCCGTCCTGACGGCGACAATATGAACTCAGCGGTCAAGCAGATCGCATCGGGTCGCTTTGGCGTTACGGCCGAGTATCTGAACCAGTGTCGAGAGATCGAGATCAAGGTTGCCCAGGGCGCCAAGCCGGGTGAAGGTGGACAGCTGCCTGGATTCAAGGTCACAGAGTTTATTGGTCGGATGCGCCACGCCGTTCCCGGCACGACGCTTATCAGCCCGCCGCCGCATCATGACATCTACTCGATCGAGGATCTGGCCCAGCTGATCTACGATCTAAAGTCGATCAATCCGGACGCGCGGGTGACGGTAAAGCTGGTTTCGGCCTCGGGGATCGGAGCGATTGCGTCGGGCGTGGCCAAGGCCAAGGCCGACTGTATTCTGATCGCGGGGCACAATGGTGGCACGGGCGCATCGCCCCAATCCTCCATCAAGCACGCAGGGCTGCCATGGGAAATCGGGCTGGCCGAAACCCATCAGGTCCTCAGTCTCAATAATCTGCGCAGCCATGTCGTTGTCAGGGCTGATGGCGGTATGCGAACCGGCCGGGACATTGTCATCGCAGCCATTCTCGGGGCCGAGGAGTTCAATATCGGCACCTCCAGTCTGATTGCCATGGGCTGCCTGATGGTTCGCCAATGCCATTCGAATACCTGCCCCGTCGGTGTCTGTTCACAGGATCCACGCCTTCGCGAGAAGTTCACCGGTTCGGCTGACAAGGTCGTCAACCTGTTCAGCTTCATTGCCGAGGAAGTCCGGGAATACCTGGCCATGCTGGGTGCGCGCACGCTGGACGAGATCGTGGGCCGGACTGACCTTCTGCGTCAGGTCCGGCGTGGAGGATCGCATCTGGACGATCTCGACCTGAACCCCCTGCTGGTTCGCGTCGAGGCTTCGGAGAAGAAATCCTGGGCCGAGAAGGGGCGCGCAGCCGTGCCCGATACGCTTGATGCCCGGGTATTGAACGATGCCTGGGCCTTCCTGGATCGCGGCCAGACTTCAGAGTTGAGCTATCCGATCTCGAACGTCCTGCGCACGATCGGTGCTGGCATATCCTCTGCCATCGTGCGGCGCTGGGGACCTGCGGGCCCAGCAGGCATCCTCACCCTGAAGCTGAAGGGATCTGCGGGGCAGTCCTTTGGAGCCTTTGCTGCAAAGGGTCTCAAACTGGAGCTGACCGGGGAGGCCAATGACTATGTCGGCAAGGGGCTTTCCGGAGCCGAGATCGTTGTAAGGCCCAATGAATGGCGTGAGCATCAACCGGCAGTGGGTAACACCACGCTTTACGGTGCGACCTCAGGTCGGTTGTTTGTGGCCGGGTCTGCAGGCGAACGTTTTGCGGTTAGAAACTCGGGTGCGGAAGCTGTTGTCGAGGGTCTGGGTGCCCATGGGTGTGAGTATATGACCGGGGGCCGCGTCGTGGTTTTGGGCCCAACGGGCTGGAACCTTGCAGCGGGCATGTCAGGTGGAGAGTTGTTTGTCCTGTCCGATGTCTCGCGTGTCAGATTGGCGCTGAACGACGACATGGCCGAGATCGTACCCTTGACCCATGCTGCTTCGGAACGCCTTTTTGGCTTGGTACAGGCTCACGCCGGAGCAACCGGTTCGCCGCTGGCGCGCAAGCTCCTGGCCAGCTGGCCTGATGCCCTTGGGCGTTTCGTCAGGATTGTGCCATCGACGGTCGCCAGGGCTGAAGCGGCTGAGCATCAGGCACTTGCAGCCTCACGGGCTGAACCTGCATGATCCGGGCAGATCCCACCTTCTCCAGTCGATAGGCCAGACTGCTGATGACACTGCCGTCTCCGGGAATACGCCAGGCGTCTGCTCGATCGGGCCCAGTCCGATGGGGGCGTCTGGACCAGGCAGGCAGATTTGGACCAGGCCAGCTCGGGCTGCGCGGCAATGGCGTCTTTGGGCGCTTGTGGGTGGTCGCCTATGCTCTTGCAGCGGTGCTGGTCCCTAGCTCCGTCCTGGCCCTGGAGCCGGCCAGTCTCAGACTGGACCACCAGGTCAGTCTTGATCTGGATACAGGGGCGACCGCCTGGATTCTGAGCTCAACCGCCCTTGTGCTGATGATGACACTGCCTGGCCTTGCCCTTTTCTATGGGGGCATGGTCCGCAAGAAAAACATCATCAGCGTCCTTGCCCAGTCGGCCGGGGCCTTCGCACTGGTGACGGTCTTGTGGTTTATAGCTGGCTATAGCCTGTCATTCAGCCAGGGACCTGAAGGCCTGAACGGTCTAGTGGGAGGTATCCAGGCTGCCTTCTTCAATGGGGTTACCCCAGGGACTGCGCATCGCCTGGTGCCGGGCCTGCCTGAGCTCTTATTTGCCAGCTTCCAGCTGACCTTCGCGATAATAACGCCAGCCCTTATTGCGGGTGCCTTTGCCGAGCGCATGAAGTTTTCAGCCTCGCTCCTCTTCTTTGGCCTGTGGCATCTGATCGTCTATGCGCCGATCTGCCACCAGGTATGGGGGGGCGGATATTTGGGTGACCTGGGCGTACTCGACTTTGCGGGCGGGGCGGTTGTCCATGTCAATGCTGGCGTTGCAGGATTGATATGCTGTCTGGTTTTGAGGCCTCGACATGGGTTCGGGCGCGATAACATGGCCCCCTCCAATCTCGCCTATACCGCAACGGGGACGGGACTTTTGCTGGTTGGATGGCTGGGGTTCAACGCCGGCTCTGCAGGGGCAGCAGATGGTCTGGCGGCTGCGGCGGCGTTCAATACGATTCTGGCGGCAGCCACAGCTGCACTGGGCTGGCTGACCGTCGAATGGATCCAAACGCGGCGCGCAACCCTTCTGGGATTGCTTTCAGGAATTGTTGCAGGGCTTGTGGCGATTACGCCGGCAGCCGGTTTTGTAGATCCAAAGGGCGGCTTCTTTATTGGTCTGGTGGCAGGTCCGGCTTGTTATGCCGCTTCCGTCTG
>JBFZCB010000177.1:0-5647 GCA_041308165.1 Caulobacterales bacterium | reverse complement strand
ATCGGCGTCCTCAATGTGGGCTCAGAGGACATGAAGGGCCATGAAGAGGTCCGGGAGGCTCACCGGATTCTGAGGGAAGGGGGTCTGGGCCTTTCCTACTATGGTTTCGTCGAAGGCGACGACATTGCCAAGGGAACGGTGGATGTGATCGTGACCGATGGATTCACCGGCAATATTGCGCTGAAAACGGCCGAGGGAACCGCCCGCTTCATCTCGACCCTGCTGAAAGAGGCCCTGACCTCCAGTCTCCAGTCGAGGATCGGCGGGCTTATTGCCCTGCCAGCCCTTAAAATCATGCGCAGCCGTATAGATCCCAACGCGATCAATGGCGGCCCGCTCCTGGGCCTCAACGGGATCGTCATCAAGAGCCACGGGAGTGCGGATGCGCGCGGATTCGGGGCGGCCATCCGTATTGCCGTTGATCTTGCCAGAAGTGACTATCTCGAGAAGGTCGGGATCAGTCTTGGACGCCTTGGCGAAGTCATCGGATCGAGTGCGTCCGTCGAGACGACCGGCACCCAAGCTGGAGAGGCGGTTAAGTGAGCGTATTGCGTAGTGTGATTACCGGAGTTGGCTCCTACCTGCCTGAACAGGTCGTAACCAATGCTGATCTGGCCGCCTTCGTTGAGACGACGGACGAATGGATCACCGAGCGGACGGGGATCAAACAAAGACACCAGGCACGGCCGGACCAGCCGACCAGTGACCTCGCTGTAGAGGCAGCCCGGCGCGCCCTGGCCGATGCTGGCCGCAATGCCAGCGACATCGACATGATTATTGTGGCAACGACCACGCCCGACATGACGTTTCCTGCCACAGCCGTATTCGTGCAGGCAAAGCTGGGTTGCCCTGTTGGGATCGCCTTTGACGTTCAGGCGGTCTGTTCAGGCTTTGTGTATGCCCTGAGTGTCGCGGATGGCTTTGTCGCGCGTGGCCTTTCCAAATGTGCTCTGGTTATCGGTGCCGAGGAAATGACCCGGTTGATGGACTGGACCGACCGAACGACCTGTGTCCTTTTCGGTGATGGGGCCGGGGCTGTCGTCGTGGAGCCTCGAGAGGGGCAGGGCACAAAGGCCGATCAGGGCCTGCTGGGATTTGCATTAAGGGCCGATGGCTCCAAGTCGGAGCTGCTTTACGTGGATGGCGGCCCCTCAACGACGGGGACAGTCGGGCATCTGCGCATGATCGGCAATCAGGTGTTCCGACATGCAGTGGTCAACATTGCCGAAGCCATCACTCTGGCCTGCAGCGCTTCGGGGCTTGAAGTGGAAGAGGTGGACTGGTTTGTGCCCCATCAGGCCAATCAGCGCATCATCAAGGGCGTGGGAGACCGCCTTGGCCTCGACGAGGATAAGGTCATCCTCACAGTGGCGCAGCATGCGAATACATCGGCTGCATCGATCCCCCTTGCCCTTGATATTGCTATCAAGGATGGACGGATTAAACGCGGTGATGTGGTCCTGCTGGAGGCCATGGGAGGCGGTCTGACATGGGGTGCTTGCGCTTTCCGACTCTAATTCACGTTTAAGTCTTTCGCTTTGTGCAAATTTCGCCTTTTATATGTGTATCTTGAGGGCTGGAGAGCGCGGTTATGGGCGAGCAGGCGACACTAACTCGAGCTGACCTCTGTGAGGCGGTCCACGAAGAGGTGGGATTGTCCCGGCAGGAATGTTCTGTTCTTGTTGAACGGACACTCGAATTGATCGTTGAATCGCTTGAACGGGGCGAGACCGTCAAGCTTTCCGGGTTCGGGGTTTTCCAGGTCCGTGAGAAGCGGGCACGCATGGGTCGCAACCCAAAAACGGGCGAGCCCGCTGCCATCAATCCGCGTCGCGTCATCAGCTTCCGCGCCTCACAAATCATGAAGGCCCGGGTGCACGACGCTGTCATTGGGACCTGAACCCAATGGCGAGCGTGTCCAGGACGACCGTCAAGGGACCGAACGCCTTTCGCACAATATCCGAAGCATCTGATGCGGTCGGAGCCCCCCAGCACGTTTTGCGTTTCTGGGAGACCCGGTTCAGTTTTATCAGTCCAGTAAAGCGGGCTGGGGGCAGGCGCTTCTACCGCCCGCAGGATGTCGTCCTCCTCAAGGCGATCCGGCGACTTCTGCATGAAGAAGGGCTGACCATCCGCGGGGTCCAGCGTCTTCACAGGGAGCAGGGTACAGAGCGGCTAGCCGCCTATGGTGAGCCACAGGGTAGCCACGGCAAGGAAGGGCCAGTTGGGCAGGCAATGGTATCAGGAGCTTCGGTCGGCCTTGGTTCATTTGAAGGTCTGATAGCCGAACTTGAAACGGCAAAGGCCCGGCTTGACAGGACGCTGGCCCGTTAGTCGCTACTCAATGCATTTTTGCCGCTTTTAGGGTTTGCGGCGCGCTTTCGGCCCCGCTATACGACCGCCTCTCGGAGCGTGGCGCAGCCTGGTAGCGCACTTGACTGGGGGTCAAGGGGTCGCAGGTTCGAATCCTGTCGCTCCGACCATCTTCCTTAAAGAAGACGGTTGGATAGAGGGGCTGCTTTCGGGCGGCCCCTTTTCGGTTCTGGCGGGTAGCACAGAAGGAGCGCGGTTCGCTACCAGAGCCCGCGGCGTTTCAAATAGGCTATGCGATCAGCCTGCAGCTCGATCTGGCAAGCCATCTGGCGCAGATCAGCGCTGCTTCCCCCTTGAGCCAAGTCAGACTCGCCTTGGCAGTCATGATCGGCAGAAATTTTCCAGAGCGCTTGCCCATGCTGATCTGAAGGTGTCGTGGCAACGGCTTGAGCCAATAGGGCTCGGCCACGTTCTACCTCTGCCGCCAAGCATGCTCGCTTGTCTGCCATGCCCACTGCAGCCGCTGCGCACGCGACATAGGCATCGGAGGTGAATAATCGCGCAGGTCTGGCCTCAGCCATTTGCGGGGCTTCGGCGGACACCATAAGGACCAAGGCAAGCAACATATCTGGGCTCCAAAGCCGAAACTATGGTCGTTGACCTTGCTGGCGTCGAGTCTGCCACAAACCCGTCTTCAGCTATCGGCCAGCCGACGCCGTCTCACCGGTGCCCCCTGCCTACGGTCCGATCCACACCGCCTTCAACTTCCAACCGCACCTGATGTCCGGACCCGGCTTCGCCTCCTGCGAGGCCCAGCCGAAGCCGCGTTGCGGCTGTGAACCCAGCAGCCTGAAGTCGGGGAAGGCACGGGTTATTCTGCTGCCGGGCCGGGTCAATGGGCCAGCACTAGCTGGCGCGCATGGTCACGGGTTACTTCCGGTGAGGGCTGGGACAGCCAGGGCTGCCAGGGCGTATTGAACGCAATCCCGAACGTCTTGTCTGTTCGAGCGGCAAGATATTTTTAGAAGCTTCGCTTGTAACCCTTTTGGAGTGAGCTTCGTACTTCCTCCCTGTTGTAGCAGGAGATTCGTGTAATGCTGATGGATCGCCGGATATTTGGCCTTTCAGCCCTTTCCGCTGGCCTTGTGGCTGGAATGCCCGCCCATGCGGCTGCACGTCAGGTCAGTTTCGATCAGGCCCGTTTCGATGCCGCCCGGTCTAGAAACTTGCCGGTTCTGGTCTTTGTCGCGGCCGACTGGTGCCCGACCTGTCGGGTGCAGGGCCCCATCATTAGCCGACTGGCGGCTGACCCGGCCTATGCACGACTTCAGATTTTCAGGCTGGATTATGACGCCCAGCGTCCGCAGCGCAGGGCATTGCAAGCCTCCCGGCAGGCCACCCTGATTGCGTTCAAGAATGGGCGTGAGGTTGGACGCAGCGTGGGTGCGACCCAGGCCGATCAGATCAGATCCTTGATGCGTCTGACGATCGCATGAGTTTGATTGCGGTCTGTCTGGCTTTTTTGGCCGGTGGGTTGACCATTCTGTCGCCCTGTATCCTTCCCGTGGCGCCGGTCGTGCTCTCAAGCGCAATGACCCAGAATCGTTTCGCTCCCCTGGCCTTGGCCCTGGGGCTTGGCTCGAGTTTTGCCATCCTGGGGGTGGTTCTGGCCATAGCAGAGTCGGCTTTCAACTTTGATCCCCATGTCCTCAAAACGGGCGGTGCGATCCTTATGCTTGGCATCGGAGCGTCAATCATCGCGCCGAAGATCTTCAGTGGATTGGGTCGTCTAAGCGCCCCACTGAGCAACTGGGCGATAGGCAAGACGAGCACAAACACTGGAAGAGGGCTTGGTGGGCAGTTCGCCCTGGGCATGCTGCTGTCCTTGATCTGGAGCCCCTGCGTCGGACCAACCCTGGGGGCAGCCTTTGCTTTGGCTTCGCAAGGGGATGGGTTGGCATCTGCAATGGCGACCATGCTGGCCTTCGCATTCGGGGCGAGCGGCACTCTGATCTTGGTTGGAGCCCTCATTCGCACCACAATGGCTTCCAATTCGGCCTGGTTGCGGATGCTTGGCCGCCATGGAAATCTGTTCCTGGCTGGCAGTGTTATTCTTGTTAGCCTGATGTCGCTCAGCGGCATCGATCGGGAGATTGGTCGGATCCTGGTGGAGGCCAGCCCTAGCTGGATTGTTGATCTAACGGCACGGTTTTAGTCCGTTGTTAAATCCGATCGGCTAACCATAGCCTTCTATGGTTCCGTTTTCATTCGCAAATTCAGCGCGGCGGTTGCCAGCTCCTGCCGTGAGCGAGGCTCGACTATGGGGTGACCGCGCTGTTGCTGGCGGCCATCTTATAATCATTCTGGCCCTTGGATTGACTTATCTGGCCAGCCCGCCCCCGGCTGACCGGCTTCTTGAATATGTGGATGCCGTCTGGGCAGCACTTGGTGTCTTCACCTGTCTTTGGGTCTATCGCGCTAGCCGGGCTCTGAAGTCCCCGCTTGGGCCGTGTACAGCCGCAGTCCTGACCATAGCTGAGTTCGCCGTTCTCTATGCGATGATCCTTGGCTTTCAGATACGCTATGGGCATGAGCATGAGCTGCTCCTCAAATCGCCATCGCTGCAATATGCCTACCTGTTTCTGGCCTTCCAGATCTTCAGGTTCGACAAGCGCCAGGTTCTGGTCGCTGGAGCCAGTGCCGTTGGCGGGTATCTGACACTTGTCAGTTTGATCCTGTTACGAACAGGCCCTGATGCAATCACACGGGACTATGTATCCTACCTCGAAGGTCCCTATGTTCTTATGGGTGTCGTCGTTGAACATGCGCTCATACTGGGGTTTGTGACCCTGGGCCTCTATGTGGCGGTTCATCGTGGCACGACCTTGATCAAGGGACAGGTTCAGGCTCGACATGCGGCTGATGAAGCGCTGGATACGTCTAGGAAAGCCCGCCTGGCCCTGCAGGACGAAGTTCTGGCCCGTGAGGCCGCCAATCTCGCCCTGGAACATCTTGCCCATTTTGACGTGCTTACGACCCTGCCCAACCGGCAGAAGTTTGAGCAGTTGGCCGAGCAGGCCGCTCAGGCCCCCGGGAACGCCGGCTTTGCCGTCCTTCAGTTTGATATCGACCGTTTCAGGTCCTTCAATGACGGGTTTGGACGTGAGGCGGGCAATGCCCTGATCCTTGGCATTGCCGCGCGCCTGGGCACGGTGGTCCCTTCAGACTGCCACTTTGGTCGGGTGGGTGCAGACGAGTTTGCCCTACTTTTGCCCTCTCTGACCGGCGGTAGCGAAGCCATCGCCCTCGCTCAGGCCTGCCAGCAGGCCCTGGC
>JBFZCB010000176.1:0-4882 GCA_041308165.1 Caulobacterales bacterium | reverse complement strand
AGCCAGAAGGGGATGATCCCGATCACCGCATAGACAAGAAGCGACGCGACCAGCAGCCACTTGCGACCGGCGCGGTCTGATACCCAGCCGGCCAGGGGCGAGAACAGGGCCACGCAAAGCGCCGGGACGGTCAGGGCAATGGGTACCAGGAAGGCGGCCCCCTCAACGCGGCCGAACTCGCGGCCGAGCAGGGGCAGGACAGGAACAAGGGAAATGATGGCCATGGCAGGCATGACCGAGGCCATCATCAGGATGACGCCCTGGAGCGTTCCGGCCGACGGGCCTGAAGCGGAGGGACTGTCGGGTCCGGGACTGTCATGAGTCATCTTGGGTCTCCGAATGGCGTTGAAACAGGTTGTTTATCGAGGCGGGGGCGGTGCCATGGGTGCACCACCAGTCGTCGAGTCCTCAGGATCGGTACTGTAGCGATCGGCTGAATCCTCACCGTTGAGACTGTGGGAAAAGGCCAGGCTGTCGTAGGGCAGCATCCCGGCGTTCCACTGCTCGAAGCTGGTCTTCAGTTCGGCGAAAATCTCGGGCCGGCGCGCCTTGAGATTGCCCCTCTCAAGGGGATCATCCACGACATCGAACAGGAACTCATGGCCTGAGATGCTCAGGTATTTGTAGCGGCCTTTGCGGACTGCCTTCTGGTCGTGAATGTTGTAGCGCCAGTAAAGGGTGCGCTCTTGCAGCGTCCCACCGGCAAACAGCCCGGCCAGGTCAGATCCGTCAGGGACATGGCCAGCAGGCGTTGTGGCCCCGGCCGCGGCGACCAGGGTCGGCAGCCAGTCCATCGTCATCACCGGTACGTCGGTCTCGAGACCCGCTCTGACCTTGGCGGGCCAACGCATCAGGGTGGGTACACGGATGCCGCCTTCAAGGACCTCGGTCTTTCGTCCCGAGAACGGCCAGGTATCGGAAAACCGCTCGCCCCCGTTATCGGAGGTGAAGATCACGATGGTGTTGTCGGCAATTCCGAGCCGCTGCAGCGTCTCAAGGACCTTGCCGACCTGGTTATCGAGGCGGGTCACAATCTCCGCATAGGTCTTCAGGGTGCCGCCATCGTAGTGGAACAGGCTGGTGGGATCGGCCATGCCTGCCAGACGCTGGGATTCCTCGGTGTCGCCTGGACCCTCCCACGGCCAATGAGGGGCCGAGAAGTGAAGGCTCATGAAGAAGGGGGCATCGACCTGGCTGAACGCTTCGATCTGCTCGACAGCCTTCTGGCCCAGAAGGTCGGTCAGGTAGCCGGTTCCGCTGACAGGGACATCGCCGTCCCAGAGATCAGGCCGTCCCATTCGATGGGTAAAGTAGCCGATGCCGCCGTTGCGAAAGCCCCAGAAGTGATCATAGCCACTCTTCAATGGGCCAAAGTTCGGCAGACGGCCCAGATGCCATTTGCCGACCAGGGAGGTCTGATAACCCGCCGCCTTGAGAATGGACGGCAAACTCACATGGCCTGGGGGATAGCCTACGTTGCGGCTCGTAAGTGGCTCCTCAAGCCCCACGGGCAGGCGGTATTGGTACTGTCCGGACATGAGAGCCGTCCGGGTCGCCGAACAGACCGGGCTGTTGGAATAGGCGCTGAGAAACTTCAGACCGTCTCGCGCCAGACTGTCGATGGCCGGGGTTTCATAATCCCGCCGGCCAAAACAGGACAGATCCGCATAGCCGAGGTCATCGGCCATGATGAAGATGATGTTGGGACGGGCCCCACGGCCGCCAGCCATGGCCAGGTGCGGTGCTCCCGCGCAGGCTGCCAGGACGGCGCCGGCACCAATTCCACCCAGCAGGGCACGACGGGAATAGGCCCTCTGGCCCTTTGTCCGGGTCTGCTGATATCCACTCATCGTCCTTTTCCTCCTGTTGAACGACACGCTCAGCCAGGCCTCCTGCACCTGAATCAGGCCAGGTCCACCCGCCACAACCCTCAACCAACCTGCCGCTGAACCGCGCAGGGACTGTCAAAAGGTCAGCACACCGACCCGGTTGATCCCGGAACGGCCGCTGCGTGTTTCCTCCGTCTTCTTGTGCGGTGAAGGTTCCAGAGAGCAGGTCATAGGAGAAATCGTTTTATGAGATAGTCACCTATCACCATCATCTATGAATGATGCCGACGGCCTGAACAGGGACGCCCGGGATGTAACAGCCCCTTCAACCGCGCGGGCGCAGACCCTTCAGCCACGCCCTGACGGCCCGATCCTCGCAATGGATCTACCTGTTCTGATCCCTGATGACCCCGCCGTCTCAGGCAGGGGCGGCCTCAGATCGGCTCGGCAATGATTTGGAACATTTCGGCTGTGGCCTTGGAGTTATCCACCAGGGGGCCCCGGCCCAACTGGCCCATGCAGATCGCATAGCTTGTCTTGACCACATATTCGCAGCGCTTGAAGCGGCGATCCCGGAAGGCGCGAAAAGCGGTCTCGACGTCTGCGTGATTGACCAGTTCTTCGGCAATCACCAGGGCATCTTCAATGGCCAGGCCGGCACCCTGTCCAAGGTGAGGGGTCGTGGCATGGACCGCATCCCCCAGAAGCGCGATCCGACCCCGGCTCCAGTCCCCCTCTATCAGCAATCCTTCCAGGGGACGGTAGACGACACCCTCCGGATCCGTGATCTGGCTGGCGAACTCCCGGATCAAGGGCGAGGGATGGGACTCGATCCGCCTGCGCATCTCGTCGGCCAGGGTGTGCTTTTCGAACCGGGGATTGCCCGGTTCCGCGGTCGTCACATACATATAGAGGAGGTCCTCACCCATGGGGACAAGACCCACACCGGGCGAACCATTATAGACCCACAGGCCCTCGACGTCCTTCAGGCGGGGGAAGTTGTAACGCCAGACAGACTGGCCGGTGAACTCCGGCTGAGGCGCGTCCGCGAACAGCATGGACCGGGTCTGGGAATAGACCCCATCGGCACCGATAGCCCCGTCATAAACGGCCGAGGTGCCGTCGCTGAAGCTTGCGTGTACGCGACGTCCATCGTCCTCAAGACGGGTAACGGTGAGACCCAGACGCAGGTCTGCTCCCGACGCCCGGGTTTTCTCGCCGAGGACGCGCTGCAGGGCCGGACGCCCAATACCGACATTGGAGGGATAGCCATCGGCCAGTCGCGGGGTCGGCACCTTGGCCACCTCGGTTCCATCGGGGGCAAAGATCTTGACGTGGTCAAAACCGAAACCGGAGGCCACATAGTCATCGATCACGCCCAGGGCGCTGACAGCGCGCACCACATTGGCCTGCTGGATGATACCGACGCCATAAACCGACCATTCAGGATCGCGCTCGATCACATCGACACGGATCCCCTTCTGGCGCAGGGCAATGGCTGCCGACAGCCCGCCGATGCCCGCACCAATCACCAGTATCGATAGTCCCCTGTCTCTGGCTTCCCCTGCCTGATCTACCCCCGAGGCCTGCTGCGACGTCGCGTCTGCCATACCCTTTACTCCCTCAGTCCAGGCTCAGGCCCGGATCACTTTCTGGTCAATCCATCCGAAAAGCGGTTCCCCCGCCTCACCTCGGGCCTCCATGCGGATCCGGTCTCCGAACGACATGAAGGGTGTGCGCATCTCACCATAGGCGATCTTTTCGATTGCACGCCGCTCGGACAGGCAGCTGGAACCGACCTCGGCATAGTTGGGGCTCGATACCGTGCCCGATCCGATCACGGTCCCCGCCACGAGGTCACGCGTGCGGGCCGCATGGGCGACAAGCTCATGGAAGCCGTAGGCCATGTCCGTGCCCAGGGCCCTGCCGAAAGACTGACCATTGAGGTCGATCCTGAGCGGCAAACAGACGCGGCCGTCCCGCCATGAAGAGCCGAGCTCATCGGGGGTGATGGCCACGGCGGCCATCGAACAGGCCGGTTTGGCCTGGACCCAGCCGAACCCGGTCTTCATCTCGATGGGTGCAATCGTGCGAAGGCTCCAGTCATTGATCTGGACGATCAAACGGATGTGAGCCATCGCCTGCTCTGGCGTCGTGCCCATAGGGACAGCGTCAACGATGACGCCAAACTCGCCTTCGAAGTCGATGCCGTCATCCTCGCTGGGCAGGCGGACATCTTCGAAAGGGCCGATGAACCGGTCCGAAAGGCCCTGATACATGAGAGGCTTGTCGGTTTCGATCGGCGGCAGACCAAAGGCCGTCTGCATCAATCGACCGTGGGTCTCGAAGGCCGACCCATCGAGCCACTGCCAGGCCCGTGGCAGGGCCGCCATACACTGGTAAAGGTCAAAGGCCTCTCCGGCCTCACTCCCATCAGCCTCAAGCCTGCGGGCTGCGGCCTCAAGCCGGGGCAGAACCTCGGTCCAGGACTCCATCGCGCCCTGCAGGTTCGGGACACTATCCCTGGCACTGATGGCGCGGCTCAGATCGCGCGAGACGATCATCAGCTCACCGTCGGGGCCGCCGGCGTTTCGGGTTGCGAGCTTCACAGCCGCCGTCAGGCCAGATCGGGAGCGTAGCATCCATCGATCAGGATGAAGGCTATACGGCAGGGCTTGTCCGAGCGGTTGGACCAACCATGATTGGTGCCCCTCTGAACGACGATGTCACCGGCCCGGATCGTGGTCTCGCCCACGTCCATGATCAGGACGAGCTCGCCTTCCAGCATGATGCCGTAGTCGATGGTCTCGGTCTTGTGCATGAAGGGATGACGTTCGCTCCTGCCCTCGTCCACCACCGCATCGGCCGCTCCGATCTCCGCAAAATGGGCGCGTCGCTCTTCGGGTGTCAGGTTCTCGAGCTTGTTTCCCTCCGGCGGGATCTCCAGAACCCGGATCCGGGTTCCATGCCTAGGTGGAGCGAGAACGATGCCGTCTTCAGGGGGCTCGCCACTCGACGCATCGATAAGGACGGGGGTCTCCCGTGTATTCCAG
>JBFZCB010000175.1:0-2863 GCA_041308165.1 Caulobacterales bacterium | reverse complement strand
CCGATATGGACGATCCATCCCATGACAATTGCACTTCTGTTCCCAGGCCAGGGTAGTCAGGCGGTTGGTATGGGCGCTGCATTGGCCGATGCCTTTCCATGCGCTCGGGACGTGTTTGCAGAGGTAGACGAGGCTCTTGGCCAGCCCCTTTCGATGATTATGCGTGAAGGGCCGGAGGATCTCCTCACCCTGACTGAGAATGCCCAGCCGGCCTTGATGGCTGTTTCGATGGCGGCTTTGCGAGTTTTGAAAGTCGAGTTTGGCTTTGACACTTCGCATGCCGGATTTGTCGCTGGACATTCACTGGGTGAGTATTCCGCCCTGGCGGCGTCCGGAGTGATCTCCATCGCTGATACGGCGCGCCTGCTGAAGTTGCGGGGGCAGGCCATGCAAAGGGCGGTCCCCGTGGGACAGGGGGCGATGGCGTCCCTGATCGGGCCAAAGACAGACCTTGACCTTGCAGAGGCTGCATCTCGCGCGGGCTCCGAGATCGGTATCTGTGTCGTCGCTAACGATAACAATGCTGGAAATATCGTGATATCGGGCGAGCGGGCAGCCGTGGACCGAGCCATAGAGAAGGCCAAGGCGCTTGGAGCAAGGGCCATCCCCCTCAATGTTTCAGCTCCGTTTCATTGCCCCCTGATGCAGCCAGCGGCCGATGAAATGGCAGCAGCGCTCGAGCATGCCCGGTTTCTAGCGCCCGTCACGCCTGTTGTTGCCAATGTGACGGCTCGACCGGAAGTCAACCCAGACGTTCTAAGGCGCCTGCTTGTTGAGCAGGTGACCGGTCGCGTGCGCTGGCGCGAAAGCATGGAATGGCTTGCAGGTCCGGGGACAGTCAGTCGATTTGTCGAGATCGGCTCCGGCAAGGTGCTCACCGGTATGGCAAAGCGCATCGCCCCGGACTCCGAAAGCGTGGCCTTAAACACGCCTGAAGAGATTGAAGCCTTTAGCCGGGCGCTCTGATGGCCAAAGGCCTGTTCGTTGCTTCAGCTTGAGACCCCGTATCCTCGATTCTTGGGGCGTCGATCTTGCATAGGGACAGGCACGGGGCCCAACCTTCTATTATCCAGGGATGGGATGAACCGCCCCTTGGACGTCGTCAAAGACAAAGGATGTAAGCAAATGTTCAATCTCTCGGGGAAAACCGCACTCGTCACCGGGGCCACGGGCGGCATTGGTGGCTCCATAGCCCGAGCCCTTCACGCTCAGGGTGCCAATGTCGTCCTTTCCGGGACGAGAGAGGCTGTGCTTGCGGACATAGCCGCTGAACTCGGTGAACGCGCCCATGTAGCAAGCGCGGACCTCGGTAGTGCTGATTCGGTCGATGGACTGGCGGTTCGCGCTGAGGCCGTCGCTGGAGCTCCACTCGATATCTTGGTCGCCAATGCTGGAATAACCCGGGATGGCTTGCTGATGCGAATGAAGGACGAGGACTTTGAGCAGGTGATCAAGATCAACCTGGAAAGCTATTTTCGCCTGTCACGGTCCGTGATGAAGGGCATGATGAAGCGTCGCACAGGTAGGATCGTGGGGATTACGTCTGTGGTTGGAGTTACGGGAAATCCCGGTCAGACCAACTATGCGGCCTCAAAGGCCGGGATGATCGGTTTTTCGAAGTCTCTCGCCCAGGAGGTCGGTTCACGCGGGATCACCGTCAACTGTATCGCTCCAGGCTTCATTGCCTCGCCCATGACCGATGTGCTCAACGAGGCTCAGAGGGAAACTATATTGAGGAATATTCCCGCTGGACGGCTCGGCACTGGCGACGAGATTGCGGCGGCCGCAGTCTTTTTATGTTCCGACGAGGCGGCCTATGTGACAGGCCAAACGCTCCACGTTAATGGCGGGATGGCGATGATCTGAGCCAGGATTTCTCTTTTTTTGTTCTTGCAGCAGGCTATTTCATCTCTGGTCTGCTGTGCTAAAGGCCCCGAGATCGCTTGAAGCTAGCGCGCTGGCCCTTGCGAAAGCGACGCCGTCATGACACGGCAATACGAGACAACCGCCGCAGCTTGCGGCATCACAAGGCAGAGACAAATGTCCGACATCCTCGAACGCGTCCGCAAGATCGTAATTGAACACCTGGACGCTGACCCGGACAAGGTGACCGACAAGGCGAGCTTCATTGATGACCTTGGCGCAGATTCCCTCGACAACGTGGAACTCGTCATGGCTTTCGAAGAAGAGTTTGATATCGAGATCCCTGATGATGCAGCAGAGCACATCCAGACGGTCGGCGACGCCGTAAAGTTCATCACCGAGAAGACCGCGGGCTAAGCCCGTCGTCCGAATCGACGTCAAATGATGGCCGCCCGACTCTCCCTAGCGGAGGCGTCTGGCGGCCATTATTGTTTCTTCACGGATATCGGTAGGGAGCGCAAACCATGCGCCGCGTCGTCGTTACAGGACTAGGGCTCGTCACACCCCTTGGCTGTGGGGTTGAGCATAATTGGGCCGGCATCATTGAAGGCCGTTCAGGAATCGGTTCCATCACCGGATTCGACACTGAAGGTTACGCCTGCACGATTGCTGGGGAAGTCCCCAGCGTTGATGGTCGTGGCGGTGGTGGACCAGATGTACCTGGAAGTTTTGATCCTGATGCCATCATGTCTCCCAAAGACAGGAAGAGGGTCGACGACTTCATACTCTATGGTGTCGCGGCAGCTGACGAAGCGCTCAACGATGCAGGATGGCATCCCGTCACCGAACAGGACCGGGAGGCAACCGGGGTCATTATCGGCTCCGGGATTGGCGGACTTGGTCCGATTGCAGAAACGGCAAACGTGCTTCGCGAACAGGGGCCCCGCCGCGTCAGCCCCTTTTTCATTACATCGGCCCTGATCAATCTCATTTCCGGTCA
>JBFZCB010000174.1:0-4730 GCA_041308165.1 Caulobacterales bacterium | reverse complement strand
AGCGGGGTCGCCACCCTGACGCGGGCCTATGTTGAGGCGGTCGCGGGGACGGGTGCACGTATTGCGGATACGCGCAAAACCACTCCAGGTCTGCGCGCCCTTGAAAAACATGCAGTGGCCTGCGGTGGCGGGATCAATCATAGGTTTGGGCTGGATGACGCCATCCTGATCAAGGACAACCATGTCGCGGTCTGCGGCGATGTGGAAACAGCACTGCGACGTGCGCGTCGGCAGGCGGGCCATCTGATGAAGGTTGAGCTTGAGGTCGACAGTCTGGAGCAGCTTGACCAAGCGTTGGGGCTCATCGACGAGGGGTTGGCCCCTGATGTCATCATGTTGGACAACTTCAGTCTTGAAGATCTCGAGGTCGCGGTTCAGCGCACGGCTGGCCGCCTTGTTCTGGAGGCTTCGGGCGGTGTCAGCCTGAAGACGGTCCGTGACATTGCCCGGACTGGCGTGAACGTCATATCCGTTGGAGCACTTACCCATTCTGCCCCTGTTCTCGACATAGGACTGGACGCACTCTGAGCGAGACCTGCCCCTTGGTTCCGTCCAGGGGTCTTACGGTTCCTTGGAACTGACGGTCTGATGGTCATCATCCTGGCTTACGGATGGGCGTCTCTTGGAGGGGAAACCAGTGGCGGGTGCGGTTTGCGAACCAGACAAGCGAGAGCATGACCGGTACCTCGACAAGAACGCCCACCACGGTAACCAGGGCAGCGATGGAGTTCAGGCCAAAAAGACTGATAGCCACAGCGACGGCCAGCTCAAAAAAGTTTGAGGTTCCGATCATGGCGCAGGGTGCGGCCACATTGTGTGGGACCCGCCAGGCCCTGGCTGTCCAGTAGGCAACGGCAAAGATGCCATAGGACTGAATGAGAAGGGGGATGGCGATCATCAGGATCACCAGGGGCTTTGTAAGGATCACCTCGCCCTGAAATCCGAACAGAAGAACCACTGTGGCCAGCAGTCCTGCGATGGAGAAGGGCTTTATCCTTGAGGTGAAGGCCAGGATCCTGGCCTCGGCATCGCCTTGACGGGCCGAACGACGCGTCATGAATACGCGGGTCGCGATGCCTGCGGCCAGTGGGATGACCACATAGAGTCCTACAGACAGGACCAGGGTCTCCCAAGGGACGGTGATGTCCGTAACGCCCAGGAGTAGGGCTACGATCGGTGCATAGGCAAAGACCATGATCGCATCATTCAGCGAGACCTGGGCAAGGGTATAGTTTGGATCGCCTCGGGTCAGCTGGGACCAGACGAACACCATAGCGGTGCAGGGCGCGGCTCCCAGAAGGATCAGACCTGCAATATACTGCCCGGCGGTATCCGGTTCGATGAAGGGGGCAAAAACCCACTCAAAGAAGAGCACGCCCAATGCGGCCATGGTGAAGGGCTTGACCAGCCAGTTCACGACAAGGGTGATGATCATGCCCTTGGGGCGCTCGTGGACGCGCGCGAGACTTGAAAAGTCCACGGCCACCATCATGGGGTAGACCATGAACCATATCAGTACGGCGACGACAAAGTTTACCGAGCCGAACTCGAGACCGGCAAGACGCGAGACGAGCTCAGGGGCGAGCTGGCCAAGCCCAAGCCCTGCGAGGATGGCAAGAGCCACCCAGATCGACAGATAGCGTTCGAAAGACGTCATGGCAGGAGTTTTCAGTCGCAGCAGATCTGTCCGGTCGGACCTTCATACGACGCCAATACGACAGTTTATGCCTCTTGGCCCCCCTCCGGTCCTGACCCGTGGGCGATATGAGAGGTTGCACCCGCTCCAATGCGGCTGGACACTTAGGCCATCCTGCGCGAGCCTAGTTCAGTCTGCCTGACTATGTAGAGCGTGAGCGACGCTCAGAAGATCAGTGCTGCTGAGAAGCGTGAGTGGGTCCAGCAACAGGTCCGATTGAACCGGCTGGCTGACTGATGACCCGCCTTGAGGAAGGCCCAGCCGAGGCAGAGGTCCGCAGGTCGGCAGTTTTCAGAGTTGAGGTGTCACTCGAGCTCTCTGCTCTGGCCGGTATCAGTCCCGTGGCTGCAGCGGATGCTGAGGGTGTGCCCACCTGTGGTGACACTGTCACTTCAGGGCTGGTCTGAACATTGGCCTGAAGGTTGGCCTGAACCATTTCTGGCTGACCATCAGTCGGGGCTGATGGGCTGGGTTGATAGAGGAAGGCGTCCCTGGAACCGGCTCGTCCACCGAAGCGATAGAAAAGATGTTCTCCGACCTGCCCGACCCGGATCAGGGTGTGGCGCCAGACCGGGGCGACGGCTGTTGTGTGGAAATGTGTAGCGTTGCCAACGGGCGCGAACACAGCACCCGAAAGGGCTCCTGATGCAACATCGCGGGCCCTGTTCCAGGCCGCGCGATTTACGGTACCGCGCATGGCTCCGTTGCAGGTAAAGCTGAACTGGCAGCCCGTGCGCCTTCCGGCACCCTGATAGACCACGCCACAGACGCTCATCGGAAAGGCCGTATGGCGCACTCTATTGAGAACGACCTGGACCACAGCCTGCATACCCTCTCGCCCCTCACCGCGGGCTTCGTAGTAGGCCGCCTGAGTAAGGCAATCGAGCTCCCGCGATGCATCCATGGCATTGGCTAGCTGAAAGGGCTGTGCTCCTCGCTCAGAAGCCGGGAGATAGGCTTGCGTCAGGTTGATTTGCCGAAGACCAGACGTTGCGGGGTTGGTGCGTAGGCTCTCAAGGCGCGCTGTCAACAACTCGGCCTGGCGGTCACGCTGGGCACTCCCGGCGACAGTATAGGGGTCATGCCGTCTGGCAATGCTCAAGGCGCTGGCGTCAAGCCCGCCGGCGGCGGCGGCAAGCGCCTCTTCTGTGAATCCTGCCGAAGTGGCGCTGTCCAGCCGCTCAGCCTGAACCCTCAATGTTGTCGCCTGTGCCGCCTGGCCGCCCAGATAAGATCCTCCGATAACCAGCCCCAGAACGACCCCGAACAGCGCTGCAGCGGTGGTCGGTCGAAACCTGGCAACTCGATCGACGGAAAGCCGGACATCGCTCGTCGTCGAATCTGCAAGGCTAGAGGTCTTGGAAGAGTCGGTCGGAACCGCTCGCTTGGGCGAGGCGTTCAACAAAGGCGTAGTCCTGTTCAGCAGGGCCATTAGGCAGCCCCTGTAAGTCCACGCACGCTGAGCATACTGGATCAACCGGATCCGGCATGCCCCTGCGGCGCGAACAACGACGACTGCCAAACCGGCTCCCGTCGAGGCCGCGCCTTAAGCCAGCCATTTATGGCCTCAATGTGTTTGATTCGCAAGATTGAGGTGCGCTGCAGCAATTCAGCGCACCCAAAGAGGGGTGCGGATGAAGGTTGATGCTAAATCTGATTACATATTCAAAAACAATGAACCAATACTGTATTCGATGACACAAGATCATCTATGGATTGATCAGTGAATGTTCAAGGAAGTTGAAATGTTTCCCTAATGTAGTCAATGGATTGCATTTTTGTCTCTGAGGTAGCCTCAGTTTCCTCAGGAACCAAACCGGGTTGATCGCGTTGAATTTGTGGAATTTTAAGGAGCACCCCGTGCAAAATCGGATCCACTATCTCTCGACAGCCACCGTCATGAGCCTTGGTATTCTGGCCCTTTCGGCCTGCGGCCACACGATCGAACAAAAGGCTGCCACGGGGGCCATCGCGGGTGCCGTCGTAGCCGGACCGGCTGGTGCCGCCGTGGGCGGGGCGGCGGGCGCGGCGGTCGGTCAGGTCCAAAAGCCAGACTGACACGCGCGCATCGCCTCAGTGCCCCAACAGGCCTGCTGGCCCAAACCCACCTGCCAGCCGCACTGGCTCGCGGGTCCCCGGTATTGTGTCCTTGGCACCACCCAGGGTCGGACAATGTGAGCCCCAGGCCGCCAATGGCGGCCGACACGAACAGCTGACCTTGCTTTTTGACCCTGATTACGGTTATGGGCGACGCCCGGTGCAGGTTGCACCGACGGACTTTCCCGCTCCGCCCCTCCGGTCCTGCCGGCCGGTGCGAGTGACGGGCACGTATCTTGCCTCATAACGACCCTACCACAAGGACGCCTGACTCTACGCATGAGAGATCTGAAACAGACCGGCTTCAACGACCGTATCACCACGCAGCAAGAGGCCAAGAAGGCTTTGCTGGCCAAGTTCAAGCCCAAGGCCGCCGCGCCGGACCCCGAGTTCGACAAGCTTGCCGCCAAGAGGGCTGCTGAGAAGGAGGCCCTGCGCCAGCAGCATGAGCTGGCAAAGGCGGAGCTGCGCCGTGAGAAGGCGGAAAAGGAAGCCGCTCGTCTGGCGGCTGAACTGGCTGCGCAGGAAGAGGCTGACGCTGAGCGTCGTGCCGCCCGCAAGGAACGCAAGCAGTTGACCAAGGAAGAGCAGAAAGCCGCCCGCGACGCTCGCTACGCCGCCCGCAAGGCGCGCTCCCGCTAGGCGGAGGCCTGGGCTCTGTTTGGATTCTCCGGGCGTGGACGGCCAGCCCAGGGCTAAAGACAGATCAGGGCTAAGGACAGATCAGGTCAGGCTCTGCGGCTTAGGTCCAGGGTCCTGGCCTGGCGGTTTGGGTTCAGACCCCGCCCGATTTCGGGACAGCTTGATCCGTTCCAGCCCTTGTTCCTGTAGAACGGATACGGGGCCAGCCTAAGACAACACCGTCAGTTCCCGCGTGAGCGCCTCAGCGAGCTGCTCACTGGAATAGGGCTTGGGCAATAACCTCCAGGGTGCATCA
>JBFZCB010000173.1:0-10936 GCA_041308165.1 Caulobacterales bacterium | reverse complement strand
CATCCGTCATGGGCCCGCGCATCTGACGCGACAGCAGTTCATAGCCATAGGTCTGCCCACGGGCCTCCACCTCAGCTCTCAGGTCGGGTATGGCCAGCACGGCCGACTGGGTTCTGGGCTGGGCAACAAATGTACCCGCGCGGCGCCTTCGGGTGACAAGCCCCCGTTCGGCAAGTTCAGATATTGCCTTGTTCACGGTCATTCGCGAACAGCCGTAGCGGCTCGTAAGCTCATGCTCGAAGGGTATGCGCTGCCCCGGTGCCCAATCCCCTGAAAGAATTCGCGTTTCCAGGTCCGTATAGATCCGCCGCTGGAGCGTGAAAGGCGCATTCATCAAGCCAGGACCGTTTTCAGGGCCCGACGGAAGTCCCGCTCCAAGGTCTCACGCGCGATGTGGCGACCACGCGAAACGACACACTCGCCTCGACGCCAGACCGTACTGATCGCCGAACGGTCGGCACCAAATATCCAGCTATCCAGCACGGCGTCTCCCTGTCGCCCTTCAAAGGCCACACGATCTGTATCCAGGGCCAGGATATCAGCAACCTGACCCACCGCGAGGCCCAAAGCGTCCCGCCCGCATGCCCGCGCTCCCCCGGCAAGCGCCCGCTCAAACAAAGCGCGTCCGGTGGATCGACCTGCATCGGCCAAGATCGAACGTCCTCTCTGGCTTAGCCTTTGGCTATACTCCAGCATCCGCAGCTCATCGGAAAGACCGATCTGGATGTTGGAATCGGTTCCAATGCCCAAGTACCCGTTCGATCCGGCATAGGCGCCTGCTGGAAAGATACCATCTCCAAGATTGGCCTCGGTCAGGGGACACAGCCCCACGACCGCGCCGCATCTGATGATATCGCGCCACTCAGAATCGGTGACATGGGTCGCATGGATCAGGCACCATCGATGGTCGACCTCCATATTGGCCAGCAACCATTCAACCGGCCTTGCCCCAGACCAGCTTAGACAGTCTTCCACTTCCCGGGTCTGCTCGGCCACATGAATATGGACAGGACCGCCACCTGCCAGGGCCGGCATGGCGGCCAGCTCAGCCGGTGTTACAGCCCGCAAGCTGTGAGGGGCAACCCCAACCCCTCCATCCGCCAGTTCAGCGACCAGGTCCCGGCTACGAATGACCAGATCGCTGAAACCATCAAGATTGGTAATGAACCGTCTCTGACCTTCAGACGGCTCGGCACCACCAAATGTGGAATGCGCATAGAATACCGGCAGCAGTGTCAGGCCGATCCCGGTCCTGGAGGCTGCCGAAACCATGCGCGCGGCCAGCTCTGCCGGGTCGGCATAGGGGGCGCCGGTCTGGTCGTTATGCAGATAGTGGAACTCGCAGACGCGTGTGAAGCCGCCCTCGAGCATTTCCATGAAGGCCCAGGCCGTGATCGCCTCTATCTCTTCAGGACCGCCACGGTCCAGAAAGCGATACATCAGTCTTCGCCAGGACCAGAAATCGTCGCGTTCATCACGTCCCCCGACCGGCCCCCGTGCTTCTGTAAGGCCCGCCATGGCCCGCTGAAAGGCATGACTGTGGACATTGGCCACACCGGGCAAGGCCGTACCGTGATCAACTTCATGGTCTTTGCGAACAACGCCGACCTCCACCCTGCAGATCAGCCCGCCTGAAACGCTCAAGCGTACATTCCGTGCCCATCCTGTGGGCAGTAGAGCCTGATCAAACCAGAGGCTGAGGGGGCGGCTGGACGAAAGCGACACTGGACATTTCCACGGGCTTGCGGTCAATATGTCTATACATACCACAGTCTGGCAGGATGGCGAGGGAGGCAAGCATGACCGGTCCTGACTGGCTCACTGTTCGCAAGGGCAAGGCACCTCTCGTGCTGGGGATGCCGCATACAGGCACCGACATTCCAGACGAAATAGCCGCGGGGATGAACTCGCTTTGGCTCGCCCGAAAGGACGCCGACTGGTGGATCGACCGGCTCTACGCCTTCGCAAGCGATCTGGATGCGACCATCGTGCGGACATCGATCAGCCGCAGTGTGATCGACGTCAATCGCGATCCTGCAGGTATCTCGCTCTACCCGGGAATGACCACCACCGCCCTGTGTCCGACGGAGACGTTTGACGGTGAACGTCTTTATCGTCCGGGTCTGGAACCGGATCAGGACGAGATAGACCGGCGACGTGCCCTCTACTTTGATCCCTATCATGCCGCTCTTGAAAGTCAGCTCGCTAGACTGGCCGCACAGGGGCCGGTGGTCCTCTATGATGCCCACTCCATTCGCTCTGTCATACCCAGACTTTTTGATGGCCAGTTGCCGCTCTTCAACATCGGTGACAACTGCGGAACGACCTGTGATCCGGCCCTGACCCGGGCTGTTGAGAAAGCCTGCGCCAGAACGAACCTGGGGCATGTCGTCAATGGACGTTTCAAGGGTGGCTGGACGACACGGCACTACGGTCGACCGGCTGCAGACCCAGGGTCGGGATCGCAGGGCGTTCATGCGATTCAGATGGAGTTGGCGGATCGGGCCTATATGTTGGACCCCGAAGGCCGGGTCGACGAGAGAAACTGGCCATCTCCCTGGGACCCTGAGCGCGCTGCGCCCATCCAGAACCATCTGAAGGATATCCTCATGTCCTGCCTGAGTTTTGCTCATGCGCAGAACGCGTGGTCAGGAGCAGAAACATGACTGGTCAAAGATCAAACAGCCGCATCGTGCGCAGCCCAAGGGGTATCGAGCGGAGCGCCAAGACCTGGGCGGCTGAAGCCGCTCTTCGGATGTTGATGAACAACCTGGACCCCGACGTCGCAGAGCGCCCGCAGGACCTCGTGGTCTATGGCGGGATCGGCAAGGCAGCGCGGGACTGGGAAAGCTTCGATAGGATCGTGCAGTCCTTGAGAGATCTGGAACCTGATGAAACCCTTCTCGTGCAGTCGGGCAAACCCGTGGGCGTATTCCGCACCCACGAGGACGCACCCAGGGTTCTGATTGCCAATTCCAATCTCGTACCCAAGTGGGCGACCTGGGAGCATTTCAACGAACTCGATCGCAAGGGGCTCATGATGTACGGCCAGATGACGGCCGGATCGTGGATCTATATCGGCACCCAGGGCATTGTTCAGGGCACCTATGAAACCTTTATGGAGGCGGCCCGCCAACACTGGGGCGGTGAGGTTGCAGGCAAGTGGATTCTGACGGCAGGCCTGGGGGGCATGGGGGGCGCTCAGCCGCTTGCCGCCACAATGGCGGGCCTGTCCTGCCTGGCGATCGAATGCCAGGCAAGCCGAATAGAGATGCGGCTCAAGACGCGCTATCTCGATGTGAGAGCTGAAACGCTCGATCAGGCGCTGGAGCTGATCCAGGTGGCGAATGCCACAGGCAAGCCGGTCTCCGTTGGGCTCTTGGCCAATGCCGCCGAAATCCTACCCGAGATGGTCAGACGCGGCATCAGACCCGATCTGGTAACCGATCAGACCAGCGCTCACGACCTCGTCAATGGATACCTGCCCGCCGGCTGGACGGTTGCCCAATGGGAAGAGGCTCGGCTCAAGACCCCCCAAGCCGTCGAAAGTGCGGCCAGGCAATCGTGTGCCGAGCATGTGAGGGCCATGCTAGCCTTTCAGGCAGCGGGCATTCCTGTGACCGACTATGGCAACAACATCCGCCAGGTCGCATTCGACGAGGGGGTAAAGGACGCCTTCAACTTCCCCGGCTTTGTTCCGGCCTATATACGGCCGCTGTTTTGTCGCGGCATAGGACCGTTCCGCTGGGCAGCCCTAACAGGCGATGCGGACGACATCCGCAAAACCGATCTTGCGATGAAAGCCCTGTTTCCAGACAATGCCGGACTGCATCGCTGGCTTGATATGGCGTCTGAAAAGATCGCCTTTCAGGGCCTTCCCGCCCGTATCTGCTGGATCGGTTTGGGTGATCGGCACAAGGCCGGTCTGATGTTCAACGCGATGGTTGCATCCGGCGAGCTGAGCGGCCCGATCGTGATTGGGCGCGACCACCTGGACAGTGGCTCCGTCGCCAGTCCGAACCGGGAAACCGAAGCCATGATGGACGGCTCAGACGCCGTTTCCGACTGGCCTTTGCTGAATGCCCTGTTGAACACGGCCTCAGGAGCCAGCTGGGTATCACTGCATCATGGGGGCGGCGTCGGTATGGGCTATTCCCAGCATTCCGGCGTCGTCATTGTCGCTGACGGCACACCGCAGGCCGCTCGACGGCTCGAACGCGTCCTCTGGAACGACCCGGCAACCGGGGTCATGCGCCATGCAGACGCTGGCTACGAGGTGGCCAGGGCAGCCGCCAGGCAGCACGGCCTCAAACTGCCCAGTCTGGCGTAAAGCCCTTCAAGCCCCCTTTCCCGATCCCTCCCGGCAGCTTGCCACTCTTGACTGAGATGACCTGAGATGACCCAAATCACACTCGGCTCTTCCCCTCTGACCCTGTCGCAGCTCCGTTCTGTGCTCGATGCACCCTGCAAGGTGGAGTTGACGCAGGCCGCCTGGTCGGACGTGGATCGTGGTGCCGCCACCATTGCTGACATCGTTGCCCAGGGCCGCACGGTCTACGGCGTCAACACCGGCTTTGGCCTTTTAGCGAACACCTCCATTGCTCCTGGCGATCTTGAAACCCTTCAGCGCAATCTGGTGCTCAGTCACGCCTGTGGCGTTGGTCCTCTGCTGCCCGATGCAGTCACACGCCTGTTGCTTGTGTTGAAGATTGCCAGTCTGTCCAAGGGCGCCTCAGGGATACGCCGGGAAACGGTTCAGGCTCTTGTTTCGCTCGTCAACGCAGACATCCTGCCCTGTATTCCCGCAAAGGGTTCTGTAGGCGCTTCCGGTGACCTGGCTCCCCTGGCTCACATGTCCTGCGTTCTCATCGGCGTGGGGGAAGCGCGTCAGAAGGGTGAAGTCCTGAGCGCTGACCAGGCCATGGCCCGCATCGGCCTTGCGCCTCTTACGCTTGGGCCCAAGGAGGGCCTGGCCCTGCTGAACGGGACACAATGCTCTACAGCGCTGGCACTGGCCGGTCTTTTTGCGACCGAGGCTGTGTTTGCCGCCGCAATCGCCGCTGGGGCGCTTTCAGTGGATGCACTCAAGGGTTCGGATGCGCCCTTCGATCACCGGATTCACAGCCTCAGGGGCCAGCCCGGACAGATTGCCGTTGCCTCAACCCTGCGCAGGCTCATGCAAGGCAGTGCCATCCGCGACAGCCATCGACAGGGTGATACCAAGGTCCAGGACCCCTACTCCCTACGTTGCCAACCTCAGGTCATGGGTGCGGTTCTGGATCTCATTGTCCAATGCAGTCTGACACTGGAGCGGGAGGCCAATGCCGTCACCGACAATCCGCTGGTCTTCTTTGAGGATGGTGACGTGGTTTCGGGCGGCAACTTCCATGCCGAGCCCGTTGCCTTTGCCGCAGATCAACTCGCAATAGCACTGTGCGAGATCGGCAATATTTCGGAAAGACGGACAGCGATCCTCGTCGATCCGAAGATGAGCGACCTGCCTGCATTCCTCGTCCGCGAGAGCGGGCTGAACTCGGGCTTCATGATTGCACAGGTCACAGCCGCTGCGCTTGTCGCCGAAAACCGAATGATGTCGCACCCTTGCAGCGTTGATACGGTCCCGACCAGCGCCAATCAGGAAGACCACGTTTCAATGGCAACCCACGGGGCCAGACGTCTGCTCGAGATGGCCGAAAACGCAGCCTGCGTCGTCGGTATCGAGCTATTGGCCGCGGCTCAAGGAATCGAGTTTCATCGACCCCTTACAAGCGCACCCGATCTGGAGCATGTGTTGTCCATCGTTCGTGAAGCCGCAGCTACCTATACTCAGGACCACTATTTTGCGCCCGACATCGCCCGCGCCAGCGCGGGCGTCAGCATGGGTCGATACCGCCCGTTCGCTGCAGACCTTCTGCCTTCGGCCTGACGCCCGAACAGTCGCAGGACCTCAGGGCTTACGCTCGACTGCAAGGGTGTAGGACCCCGTCTGTCCCCGAGCGAAACTGCGAGCCCGTATGAGGTAGGAACCTGCTTGCTCAACCGTCCAGTCAACCTTCGCATGCGTATCGGAAAGGCTGTCATCGTCGCTGGCGATGCTTTCAAACAGACCCCCTTGGACCTCTCGCCCGACGTCAATAAACGCGTCAAAATCGTTTGAAACCATGGTCACGATCAGCTTGTCGCCTTCAGCAACCTCAATCCGGTAGTCGTCATAGAAGATGCCCTCATCCGTCAGAGCGTCATTATCGGTGAGGGACGCTCTCGCAGAGGCCCCCACAAGGATACTGCCTGGAAGAGGCTGGGGCCCCCTATCGATCAGCTCTATTGAAAACAGGCCCTTCTCCTCGGCCCCAAGGGGTGAGGCCCTGATTTCGTACTCAGCCGTGGAAGGCAATCTGAAGGTCAGACGCGAATCCGTCCCTTCACCCAGACCATCATCATCACTGGCCAGCATCTGAAAGGGGTCCGCGCGCAGTCCCAGCTGTACAAAGGTGTCAAAATCCCCGGATCTCAGGACGACCTGGACCCGATCTCCTTCCCGGCCCTCGAAGCGATAGGCAACGAAGTTCCTACCCTCATCGTCACGCGCCCCACCCGATCTGATCTCACCTTGCAGGGTCTGTCCGAAACCGATCATGTCGGGCTCGGGAGCCGGGGCGGCCTCCTCGATCTTCAGAGTATAACTTCCCAATCCACCGTCACCGAGCGAACGGGCCTGCACAATATAGGTCCCTGATTCAGCCAGTGTCCGGATCAGCCGCGAGTTCGTCCCCTCATCGCCGCCGTCATCATCCTCGCCAAGACTTTTACCGTCCGGACCGAAAAGCTGAAGATAGGCGTCGAAGGCGTTCGAATCGAGCGCAATGGAAACCCGCTGTCCGGCTGTAGCGAAAAAGCTGAAAGCATCCGCACGCTGGCCCGCATCGTTTGATCCATCGTCATCCGTCAACTCTCCGGTGACTTCGGCCCCGATCGAAATGGGCTTGGCCGCGAGCGGCGGAGGACCGTCATTCACGAGAAGCGTATAACTGCCCTGCGACTCCGTCCCCAGCCCACTGGCGCGAACGACATAGTCTCCAGCGGTCGGGGCCGTGAAAATGAGCAGTGAATCGAGTCCTCCGCCGGGCCTGTCATCGTTCTGCGCCAGTTCGGTGAAGTTACCCCTGTCAAAACGGCCAATGCTCACAACAGGATCAAAGGCGTCAGACATGAGGGAAATGGAAACTCTCTCGCCTTCCCCTAAGCGCAGCGAGAACGCGTCATAGGGCGTGCCCTCGTCCGTCTCTGGATCGCGAGGTCCTAGTGAGCCTGCAACAGCACTGCCCTTGCGCACAGCTGCGGGTCGCGGAGCTCTTGGCGCGCGAGGGCGTTGACGGAGTTCAAGGCGGTACTCACCGCCCTCAGTCCCAATCAGCGTTCGCGCTCGCAGGATGTAGGGTCCAGATCCGGGCAGGACAAATCGCAAGCGCGAGTTGGTAGCCTCTCCCAGACCGTCATCATCCGAAAAGAGCGACGTCGACAGATCGTCGGCTCTGAACACCTCCAGATAGGCATCGAAGTCGTCAGAGCGCATGATGGCCTCGAGCCTTGCACCCGCCCTTCCAACAAACTCGAAATCCTCAAACCGATACTCGCCCCCGTCCGAACCTCCGGTAGGGTCCGAGCCATCCAGTCGACCCGATATCTCTTCACCGACCCTTAGCGGTGTCGTTTCCGGATTTGGCTGGGCCCAGCCGGCAGTGGCACAAACCAGAGCCAGAGCGCTGATTGAGGCGGCGAGAGTGAAGCGATTCATCGAAGATTCCCGATAGGATGACCAGCAACATAGACGCCGATCTGCGACGTCTGTAAATCGCCCCGACACAACATACCCGCCCCTCTCTCCAGACCTGATGGACTTTCAGCATGCCCGACACGCACGCACCGGCGCGCCTTATCGACGGCAAGGGCTTTGCAGAAGCTCTCGTGACAAGAATATCAACAGCGGTCACCCGGTTGAAGCTTCACCATGATCTGATACCCGGCCTTGCCGTGATCATTGTCGGCGATGACCCGGCCAGCCAGGTCTATGTCCGCAACAAGGGTGAACGCACCCTGGCATCAGGCATGAGGTCCGATACCTATCGTCTGCCGGCCACGACAACTCGGGCTGAACTGATTGAGCTGATCTCGACCCTGAACGGCGATAACGGAATCCATGGAATTCTGGTCCAGCTGCCCCTGCCCCCAGGCATGGAGGCTATGGACATCCTGGATGCGATCGACCCGGCCAAGGACGTCGACGGATTTCATGTGGTCAATGCAGGTCGGCTGGCAGTCGGGCTGCCCGGCCTTGTTCCCTGCACGCCTTTGGGTTCGCTCATGCTGCTCAAGCAGGCCTATGCCGGACGCGAAGGCAGTCTGTCCGGTCTGAACGCTGTTATTGTGGGTCGATCCAACATCGTGGGCAAACCCATGGCCCAGCTTCTGCTGGGTGAGAATTGCACTGTCACTATTGCCCATTCCAGAAGTCGGGACCTCCCAGGTCTCTGCCGCCAGGCTGATATCCTGGTTGCCGCTGTCGGCCGACCTGAAATGATAAGAGGAGACTGGATCAAACCTGGCGCAACCGTGATCGACGTTGGCATCAATCGCGTTCCCTCACTCGATCCGGTAAAGGCCGCAGACGGCAGGACCCGGCTGGTCGGTGACGTCGCCTTTGCCGAAGCGATCCAGGTTGCAGCAGATATTACTCCCGTTCCCGGAGGCGTGGGGCCAATGACCATAGCCTGCCTGCTGGCGAACACCTATCTGGCGGCATGCCGCTCGCGAGGGCTTGAACCTGAAACGCTTGTGAACTGATCGGCCGAGAAGAGTCTGAAACCCCACCAGATTGGTTGCCGATACCGGCCGACTGAAGAACGGAACCGGCATCCCGTTCTTGGGAGAGATCGCAAGGCACGCTGATGGTCCTGTTTTCCTGTCGCGCAATCCTTGTTTCAGCCTTTGTTTCGGCCATAGCAGAGCTGGCACCGCGCAGGGCCGGGAGTGGCCAAAGCGCCATCCCGACTAAGCGCGAGCGGGTAGTGGCAGCCTTTCAGTCCTGACAGGCCGCGAAGGTCCCGTTGACGGGAACGCTCGGCCGGCTTTTGGTAACGGTTGAGGCCTACCCCAGGTCCAGTCCAACCGGACTATCGCAAACCTGCCGTCCCTACTTGAAGGTATCGGGAGCAGAATAACCCTCTCGGACGGGACTAGAGTGAGGCCGTCAGGGACCCTAATGCCTGCCTGCAGGCGTTACCCACCATCGCCTGAGCCAGGGCCGTCCAGTCTGAAAGCGAGGACTGGCAAACCTTGCCTGCATCCTTGCAAGCCCGCCCACCTTGAATCGCTGCCTTAAGCGCCAGTCGGCCTGCCGCACCCGGCTCGGACCGGCGGCCCAAAGCAGAGGGGTCTGATCACAGGTTTCGGGATCAGGGTTTTTACCTTACCTGCCGAGACCTCTTTCCACCCCAGATTTTGGTATCAAAGAACGGCCCATATCAGCAGGTTCGGATCTGACCTGAACACCCACCGTCTTGGGCTCGTCGCATTCAGAGTGCATGTGAGCTCATTTCGACGGCTTACCGGAACTCATGGCCCGCCTGCTGACCTATAATGTACACCGCTGCCTGGGCGTCGACAGGCGACTTGACGTCGCCCGTATTGCGGCTGTGATTGCCGAACACCAACCTGATATCGTCTGTTTGCAGGAGCTCGATGTCGGGCGTGCACGCTCGAACCATACAGACCAGGCCCGCCAGATTGCTGATGAGCTGTCCATGCGGGTGCACTTCAACCCTGCCATGGCCATCGAGGCGGAGCTTTATGGAGACGCCCTCCTCACGCCCTGGCCTGAGCGCCTAGTAAAAATGGGATCCTTGCCCTCCGTCCGTGGTATTCCCGGGCTGGAGCCCCGAGGGGCCATCTGGGCGGAAATCCTGATCGAGGGCGTGAAGCTGAACGTCTTCAATACACACCTGGGCTTGGTACCTCGAGAGCAGCGCCTGCAAGCCGAGGCCCTGGTTGGGCAGGAGTGGGTCTCTCACCCGGATTGCGTTGGCCCCGTTATCCTGACCGGAGACTTCAACGCGACCTCAATCACGCGCCCCTATCAGGTGCTTACAGCCTGCCTGGATGATGCCCAGCGACGCCTCAGGCTCAAGCCCAGCCTCAAGACCTTTCCCTCTTCCTTTGCCGCGATCCGTATCGACCACGTATTTGTGAGTTCCCACATCCACGTAACAGGCGTTTCGGTTCCGAGTTCTTCGCTCGCCCGTGTGGCCTCAGACCATCTGCCACTCATCGTGGACTTCGAGATTTGGCCAGAACCCCTGGCTTGCTGATCAACGCTCACGCAGTCGGCTGAACGCTCCACCAGATCCTCGCTGCGAAGGATTACGGCGTTTCCAGGGGCGCCAGGCATTGTCCGCCGACGAGGGATCTCCCAACTGCCACTCGGAGATAAATCGTTCGATGCTGGACGGGGGTACGGCACCAAGAGCGTCAAGCCGCTTGGACCTGAAGCTTTCAACAGCCCGCCCTGTGGAGCCACAGGTTTGCTCGGCCAGGGCGAACGCCTCTGCGCCAACACCAAGAAAATGGCTGATGCTGCGATGCCTGAAGCTCCGGATCATGTCCCTGTCGGCCAAAGTCCCAGGCTCAACAGCGATGTCGCACTCCGTATCCAGACCCATCGAGCGATTATTGAGGTTGGTAGACCCGATTCTCAGCAGCTGATCGTCAATGATAGAGACCTTTGCATGGACGATAATCCGTGTGCCGCTTTCAGTCCGAGGCGCAAAGGCAAAGAAATGATTGTGCCGGTCGGCACTCTCAAGTCTGAACAAGACTTCGGACCGCGCCGTATCCATCGTCATTTTATCAAACCAGCTAGGGCTGTTGCCCGTCGAGACCA
>JBFZCB010000172.1:0-9239 GCA_041308165.1 Caulobacterales bacterium | reverse complement strand
CGTGTCCGGTGGAGGTGGGGGGGCGTTTTTCAACGTTGAGCAGCCCTACCCAACCGTCATCCAGGGGATCAATGTCGAGGGTGCCGCCATGGCACAGCTGATCCAGGTACCGGTCACCATGGCTCGCCTTGCAGCCAGCCGCGTGGTGATCCGGGCCGTCTGTATCGATGATCGCAACATTCCTCATCCGGCGGCACAGGTTCAGCCGGGCAGGGAGGTAGCGGAGGGTTATGAGGGTGAAATCTACCGCTGTATTGCCGGCTCGCGCCTTCAGGTCACCTATGCGGACTTCCTGAACGAAGACATCAACTTTGATCGTGGCCAGAGCCTGATCTGTGCCAAGGGCGAAAGCCTTTGGTATCGCCGGGGTCATGCCAGTGCGGGCGCAACCCAGGCTGCAGCCTTCTCTGCAGAACAGTACGGGCAGATGTATGCCGAGGCCTATGCCGAGCTCTATGCGCAGCAGGGTGGTATGGGGGGGCCGGTTACTGTTCGCACGGAAGGGGGCGAATCCTATAGCGGTGGCGGCATGGCCATCGGAGGCGGGGAAATGGTCTGCGCAGCCCAGAGGCCGGAACGGGATTGCAATGAACGTTCACTGCTCAGGCGCTATGGGGCCGGAGTGAAGATCCTGACGCTTTGGCGTGAGGAGTATTACACCGAATATCATGAGCAGATTGTGCAGGCTGAAAGTTCTGTTTCCTTCAGCTCCAGCCTCACACTCGATGGTGGGGTCGGCGGCCGCGTATTCTGATCCTAGCCGGCGACGGGGGCTCAATCCCACAAGACACAGAAGCTCCCGGTGCCCAGGGCACCGGGAGCTTTTTTTTGATCATGAAGCCAGTAACGTCCTATTGCCCTGCGGGTGGAGCCGCTGGACTGTCGGAGGTGACGACGGCACGCCAGGCCGTCTCGGGCCGGAGATACTGTTGCGCCACACGCTGGATATCGGCGACCGTTATGGCCTCAAGGTCCGATATGTGGGTCAGGATCTGGTCGACGTCCGAGGGCTTGGTGGGAAGACCGGTCAACTGGCCCAGCCAGTACTCATTGCCGGCCTGGCTGCGCTTCAGGCGCTCCACTTCCGGAAGGCGAGCCCGGTTCAGCTCATCTTGTGTAATCGGCGTATCGCGCAGGGAGGCGGCGATCGCCTCCGCGGCCCCGTAAAAGGCTGCGAAGTCATCAGGCCGCGTCAGGGCCTGAACGAAGATGGATCCATATCCCGAGAAGGTGCTGGAAGCACTGGCACCTACGCCCGGCGAATAGGCGATGGCCAGCTTTTCGCGAATCTCCTCGGTTGCGCGCAGACCCATGACTTCGGCCAGGATTTGCACTGTCCGAGCCTCTGTGCGGTCATTGACCGCATCGGTTGTCGGCCAGGCCATGTAGGCAAGACCCTGTTCTCCAGGACCGAAGTGCTTGAGCTGGACGGGTTCTGCAATACCCGCGGGGAAGCGACGCTCCGTTGCACCGGGGGCCGGTGCGGGGGCAGGCGCACGGGCTGGCAGTGCGCCGAAGGTGGAGGCAACCGAGGCTATGGCATCTTCGACTGTCACATCGCCCACGATCGTGATCTCGATGGGTCCGGAGGCCAGACCGGATCTAACCCCGGCCCGCAGTTCCTCTATCGTCCAGGCGGCAACCTCTTCAGCGGTCGGGAGCGCCTCGCGCTTGTCGCCGCTGGCCAGCAGTGAACTGGCTTGCAAGGCAAAGGCTCCGCCGGGCGTCGCCATCTGCTGTGCGATGATCTGGGGGAAGAGGTTCTGGATCTGCTGGAACGGGGCCGGACGAAGACCCGGATCGGTCAGGTAGGCGGCCAGAACCTGCATCTGCAGCCCGAGATCCTGAGGACGAGTAGCTCCAGTGAGTTGCCAGGCATCATTGTCAGCTCCGAAACCGACACTGTAAATCCGTCCGCTGAGCACACGGTTGATCTCGTCGGCCGTCAGCTTGCCAAGGCCACCAGGCTGGAAGACGAAGCCGGCAAAACCCATTGCCGTGACCCGGTCGGTCGGCAGTGAGAGTTCCCCTATGCCAGTGCGAACACTGACCAGGATCTGTTCATCCCGGTAGGTGGTAGGCTTGACGGTCAGGCTGACCCCGTTGGGGAAGTTGACGACTGTTGTGCCGATGGCCGGGATCTCAGCCTGACTGGAAGGTGCCGTGGCCGTTCCGAAATCGGAATAGGGCCACTCCAGCTGGGCCTGTGTTGCGGGGGCTTCGATAGGCACCTGGCGCGAGGCTTCCAGGGCCTGTGTGACGGCATCTTCTCCGCCCTCGATCTCCACGGGTGTAATCACCAGCATGACCGGACCCTGCCCGGTGAACACGGGTGGCAGGACTTCATTGACCTGGGCCGCAGTCAGATCGACCGTGAACAGGTTGAACAACATCAGGTTGGTGGCAGGCGAGGTAAACACAGTCTCGTTGTTGGCCGCATTGAGAAGGCCGTTGACTAGACCGGGCGTTGTCCGCGTCGCTGCAGCGTTGGCCGCATTTTCAAGAGCCGTGCGTGTGTCTGTGATCTCTCTCTGGAGTTCGGCTTCGGTTACGCCGAACTGAACGAGGCGACGCTGCTCCTGTTCCATGGTTTCGAGTGCACGCTTCCAGCCGCCTGGGTTGAAGCTGGCACTGATTCCGCCGATCTCAAGGCTCTTGACGAGCGTGGAGCTTGCTGCACCGGCACCGATGAAGGGTGCATTTTCCTGGCGCGAAATTTCGCCCAGGCGCCGGTTCAACACAGCCAGTCCAAGATTTCGGATCAGATCGTCCCTGCGCTCCGATACTGTATCGGGATCCAGATCCGGATCCCGGACCCAGTTTAGCTGTATGGAGGACTGGATGCCGGGCTCGACAAGAATACTCGTCTGCGGCCCACGTGGCTGTACCGTTCCCAGATCCGGTTCCGGGCCATCAGGGGCCTTGGGCTGCCAGGTCTCGAATGCCGCCCTGATCTTGGCCTCCATGACATCGACATCGAAGTCACCGACGGCGATGAAGGTTGCGCGGTTTGGCCGGTAATAGGTGTTGTAGAACTCGATGAAGCGCTCGCGTGGTGCGGTCCGGATGATGTTCAGATCGCCGATGGGAAATCGGTTCGACAGCCTCTGGCCGGGTGCGAGAAGGGCAAGTTGTGCCTTCGCGGACCTTAGAGCCGGGGTGTTTCGTGTCCTTTCCTCGCCCTCGATGACGCCGCGCTCCGCATCCAGTGCGACGGGGTCCATCAAGGCCTCTGATACCTGCTCGCGCATGATCAGTAGTGCAGTGTCGACGGTCTCGTCATTGGTGCGGGGGAGTTCGAGTTGGTAGAAGGTCTGATCGAAACCTGTGGCGGCATTGGTGTCGGCGCCAAATGCCAGTCCAAGCCGTTCAAGAATGCGCAGGAGTTCGTTCTCGGGAATATTGGTCGTGCCGTTGAAGACCATGTGCTCGGCGAAATGCGCCAGGCCAAGCTGGTCTTCATTCTCCATCAAAGAGCCCGCATCGATACGCAGGCGCAGGGAGGCCTGTCCGGGGGGGGTGGCGTTACGCATGACGGCATACTGCATGCCGTTGGGAAGCCGGCCGAACCGGACATTGGTGTCTGCTGGGACATCGCTGCTCAAATGGGCCCAGGGCCTCGTGGGCTGTGCCTGGACCTGGACCTCGGCCCGAGACGCATTTACCCCGACCTCAGCCCAGGCAGATTGTGGCAGACCAGCGCCGCTGATCAGGGCAAGTGCCGACACGGCAACCAGCAGATGACGATGCAACTTCATGAACAACCCCAAGCTTGCAACGTCCTGGCCGAAGGCGGCACATCGGGTCAGAGCCGTGCGACAATAATAATCGAAGGCACAAACCCTAAGGCGATGCCGGAGGGGCCACCAGTGAAATTGCGTTAAGGTTCTGTAATGCTCACGGGTTCGGTCTTGAACGCTGAACCTGGCACGCGAGGCGATTCGCCCTGGAGCTAAAGCCCAGAGACTCAAAAACCCTTAGGCTGCAATTCTGCAGCGTCCCGTGCGTGGTCTCCTGAGATCCAGACCCCATCTGGGGTCCGGCCGGTCTCTACGGGGTGCCTTGGTTCAGATCACAAGGGCTCAGTGACCCGTGCTGGGCTGTGAAACGTAGAAGCTAGCAGCATTGCCCACAGCATTGGAGCCGGTGATGACAGCGCGGCCCTGGCCAAATACGTTGGTGTTGGCTGACGCTGAGACCGATCCGCTGTTGGTCTGATCATTGGCAATGGTCATGGAGCCCTGACATTGGGCACAGGCATAACCGGTCACGGAGTTACCCACGGCGTCAGCGGATACATAGGCATCATAGCCGTTTGTTCCGGCAAAACTGGCCGTCACTTCAACCCCTCCAGTATTGAACTGACTGTTGTCCAGCTCAAGGTAGAGATCCTGGTTGGCGACGGACACGACGTTGCCAGCACCATGTGCGGCGCTGCGGGCAACCCCGAAGTCAAAGCTGGTTACCACAGTCTCAGATTGAACCCGGGAGAGGCTTTCTTGCTGCGTCCGGGCAACGAGTGAGCCGCCGGCATTATGGAGTACGGCATGGTTTGCAGTGGCTGAGGCCCGACCCGACAAGTCCCAGGCATTGCCGGCATTGGCGCTCGTATCAGCGACAATATCCGTACCCGTTGAGCGTTGACCCACATCGAGCCTGTAGCTTGAGGCCCCGGTCGCATTGGATAGGGTTGCATTGCCGACCGCCTGCGTCGAGAACACAGCAGGTGCGGGGATGTAGCGCGTCTCTGCCAGGTTGGAGGCTCGAATAGTGGCGTCGTTCGATTGGCGAACGGCACCGGTTATTCGCGTACTCTCGCCGCCGAGCGTCATTTGATTGCCATTCGCACCCGCGTGGACGAAGGCCCCCTCAAGAAGGCGCGCGCTACCACCGGTAAGGCTCGTTGCCGCTTCGATCTGGACGGCTCCGGTACGCTGGTCTGAATCCAGTGCAATCTCGCTTCCATAGGCCCCCGCCGTTGCCGAGTTGCCACTGGCCTGGGTGTTGGCGTTCACTACGCCACCGATCTCGCCGGCCCAGGATGAGGGCGTGGTTATGGCTCGGACATTGCCGTTCATCTGCTGAACGTTCCGAAAATCGACGGCGCCGCCCTGGACTATGCCGGAGACCGTATTCCCGGTGGCCGCATTGGAAACCGTGACATGGGCGGTCGTCGTCTCGACATTGAGCGTCACACCGCTGATCACGTCACCGAGCTGCAGCTGGTTGTTCAGGACGAGCGATCTGTCCTGTGCCGTGGCCTCAGAAGCGGCTGCGCCGGACGTCGCGATCGCGATTAGAATTCCAGCGATTGGCGTCCGCACGTGTCTGGCCATTATTCTGATCCGTGTTGGCATAGGCGGGATAGAAGCCGCCGGTAGGGCCTACGGGGCCCAGTGGGTCGCGCGAAGCGTCAAGGCAGATCTGGGGGCCTGGAGCCCCATAAAGATTGGCCATCATCTCCAGTGTCGCCCTCTCGATGAGGGCGCGCACCGCCAGCTGGACTGGCTCCATCCCGCCGGATCCGGCGGAGATATCGAAGACATTGCCATCAAGGAAGTCAAAGACGCCGGCGGAGATTTCCTTGCCCACGACCTGCTTTTGGTAAGAGATGACATCGACCACCTCCATAGTGGTCGTCTGCACAAGTCTGAGATCCAGGGCAATGTTCATTACGAACACCTTGCGCTGGAGTAGGGCAGACCCGCCGCGGGCCGAATCGGTCTCGCCCTGGCCGATGTCAAAGCCGCCTGAGCGGATGTTGTAGTTCACCTCGGTTATGCCGCCGACAAGGTAGAAGTCCGAGCCCGGAACCTGTCCAGCGAGAATGCGACGAAAGCCGGGGTCTTCTGGGCTCCCGGTAGCCTGATCACCGATCAGCTTGTTGTTGGCGTAGCGAAGTTCAAGCTCGGAGATCGAAGTGTCATAGCGCTCAACCAGGTGAGCTCCGGCCTTGGCGAGTGCGGAATAGGCCATGAGTGAGCCGCCCTGCGTGACCTGGCGGCCACCGTCAGCGGCGATCGTGCCCGTGTAATCGCTGATGCGACCGACCGCGATGCGGGGTGAGGGCAGATTATATCGCCGTGCGTAATCAGCCATGCAGTAAAGGGCGATCGAGTAGGGGGTCGGGTTGGCCGTCACCGGAGCATTGCCGATGGGCCTTGCGTAAAGACCGTTGGGCCCGGCGACACCGGTGCCGCCGCAGCTGGCGAGAATTGTTGACGCGGCCAGTACGGCTGCCGTGCAAATGCGGCGAAGGGGGATGGGTTTAGTCATTGAGGTCCAGCGTCCCGTTCAGCACCGTACCGGCGGTGATGTTGCCGTTGTTTGTCTGTCGCGAGTTGACGATGACGGTGTTGCGATTGCCTTGAACGACGACGTTCAGGCTGTTGCCTATGGCCGTCGCGCCGCCGACGGTCAGGCCATGGCCGGTTGGAGCGCCTGAGCCGGAATAGGCCGAAGCGGCTCCAGAACTCTGGCGCGAATAGCTGCTCGCACCGGCTTGAATGATGCCGTCGATTATGACGCGATTGCCGTTAGCGTCGCGTGTGGATCCAGTCTGTGCCTGGGAGGTTGTGTATCGCGCCCCACCGTAGCCAGACTGAAACGGAGCGGCCCCTGCCGATCCAGAGGTCTGGGCATGGGTAACCGTGGCGCAGGCAAGCATCGCCAGACTGGCACCGGCCAGAACGGCAGCCCGAGTGCCATCTTTCATCCAACTTGCACGTGTCACTTCTGGACTCCGTATCCAAAACGAGATGCAGGCCGGTAACCAGCCCACGTGCCAAAATGGGAGACGGATGTTAAGAACCACTTGAGATTGTGACTTTCGGTGCGCAATTGTTCGAAATGGATACACCTTCGCCATTTCCCGCCTCACCGCAGCGCGAGAAAATCATTCAGGCTCCGCTGGCACCTGTGCTTGTGGCCGCCTCCATCCCCTTGATCTATTTTATTCAGACCTTGATGCCGGGCGGAGTGTCCAGCCTAGCCTTTCAGCCGGTGACACTGATTGAGGGCGGGTGGTGGCCGGGACTTTTCAGTGCTGTGCTGTTGCATGGAAACTGGGGTCATGCCCTTCTCAATGCGGCCTTTATTCTGGCGGTTGGAACACCTGTAGCGAGGCTGTTGTCCGGCAGGGGGGGGACGGCAGCTTTTTTTGCCTATTATATTGTATGCCATCTCATCGGGCTTGTCGGATATGCGTCGCTGCAGATCTACAGTCCAGGCGAGGTCGTCGGGGCGTCGGGTGCTGCCTTTGGATTGTTGGGGGGCGCGATCCGGTTGATGGGGTCTCCTGGGCGGCTGAGACCGCTGACCGATCGAATGGTGGTTACGACTAGCCTTGCACTGATGGCGATTAATCTGGCGACAGGCATGCTGAACATTGCGCCGGGTGTCATCGGCCCAGGCGACGGAACGGCGGGAATTGCCTGGGAAGCCCATGCCTTCGGCTATATTGCCGGTCTGATCCTGATTGGCCCCCTGGCCAGACTCTTTGGTCGCCAGCCGCTGCGCGGCAATTCCTCTCTGACCTAAAGTATGGGCTCCCAGCGTTGATTGAACGCTTAGGACGTTGCGCCGGGCCCCGGACTGAGCAATCCTAGCTGCAAGGCGGTCGCGAACGGCCCGAAAAGAGGCCCGGCGTGGTCCGCTCCATTTCCAGGAGAGGTGCTTCCATGCTTGTAGCCGAGATCATCAAGGGAAAGGGCGATACGGTCTATTCGATCGCACCTGATATCAGCCTTACCGAAGCCTGTGCGGCCTTGCAGAGACATCGGGTGGGAGCCCTGGTTGTCTGCGACGGCCCCAATGTCGTTGGAATCCTCTCAGAAAGAGATGTCGTCCGCGTCATCGCTGACCGCGGAGCCGAAGGTCTTGGTGCGCCCGTGCGTGAACATATGACCGCACAGGTGGTCTTTGCACATCCGGGTGAGACGGTCGCGACACTGATGGAGCGCATGACGGATCGACGGATCCGTCACCTACCGGTCATGCGCGACGGCTGCCTGGCTGGGGTCATCTCAATCGGTGATGTCGTAAAATGCCATATTGAAGACACGCTGCGCGAAGCCGAGAGCCTCAGAACCTATATTGCGGGATGACAAGCCGGCGGAGGGCTCTGGGAAGCAGGCCGCCTCCGGAAGAAAAACGTCACAACATGAAAATGCTGCTTGCGGACTCGCAAGCTGGTTCGTATATCGCCGCCTCGCTCGGAGACGGGCCGGCAGTTGTTCTCACAGGGGTGAAGTTGCCCCGGAGAATACCGAACCAAGGCATCATAAACGCCTTGCATTTGGTCCGCTGCTGACATAGTCTCCGCGCTCCAATCGAATCGCCTCGGTAACGAAACGGGGAAGCCTCTGGCTCCCTCGATTAGTTTTTTGCGCTTTTGAAAGCCTCGGTTTTCAGTCCCGCAAAATAGCCAAGACGGTGGGTTGACACGGAGATCGGCCTTCCTTAGGAAGCCGCCTCCGCCGCCCCTCGGGGCGGAAATGCAGACAGAGGTTCTTCTTTAAAAAGAACCACTTGACGCAGGAAAATGAGGCGCTAAACACCGCGCCTCACCCATCTCCGGATGGGTCCGCAGAAAAGAAGTTCTTCTAGAAAGAACTGCTTGACACGGAAACCCGAGGCGACTAAATCGCCGCCTCCGCCGTCCACCGGCGCTAAACAGTGGGAGCCGGTTCGCCGGTCTGGTCTTTGAAATCGTTGATCTGGAAAGAGAAACGCAGGCGGCGGTGTCCTAGCGACGGTTCTTCGGAACTGTCTATCGACACTGACATCTGCGGTCTTTTTGAAAAGATACAACCATGTCGCTGGTCTTAGGATCAGCGAAGTGGTTCTCGTCAAAAATACGTAGAACTAATGCCAGACGATCTTCGGATCGTCAGCTTAGGTCAGAAGTCAACTCAACCTGAGAGTTTGATCCTGGCTCAGAGCGAACGCTGGCGGCAGGCCTAACACATGCAAGTCGAACGAACTCTTCGGAGTTAGTGGCGGACGGGTGAGTAACACGTGGGAACGTGCCTTTTGGTTCGGAATAACTCAGGGAAACTTGTGCTAATACCGAATGTGCCCTTCGGGGGAAAGATTTATCGCCATTAGAGCGGCCCGCGTCTGATTAGCTAGTTGGTAGTGTAATGGACTACCAAGGCTACGATCAGTAGCTGGTCTGAGAGGATGATCAGCCACATTGGGACTGAGACACGGCCCAAACTCCTACGGGAGGCAGCAGT
>JBFZCB010000171.1:0-2758 GCA_041308165.1 Caulobacterales bacterium | reverse complement strand
ATTATGACCGCATCACGCTTGAGAGCCTTAAGGATGGACGCCACGAGAGGTTCAGAACTTGACGGTTCCCGCCTCTTGGGGTGCGCGTGTGGCTTTGGCCTGTTAGGGCTTTTGTGATGAGCATCGACCTTTCCCTCTATCGCCCCAATGTCGGCGTGGTCCTGTTCAACCGGGCCGGAAAGGTCTGGTATGGACGGCGCGCAGGAACCTCCCCGCCCTACAACTGGCAGTTTCCCCAGGGGGGCATAGACGCAGGCGAAGACCTTGAAGCCGCCGCCCGACGCGAGCTTCATGAAGAAACCGGCGTGGTTTCGGCCGAGCTTCTCGGACACACAGCCGACTGGGTGGTCTATGATTTCCCGCCCGAGGCCATGAAGAATGCCAAGGCCTGGCGAGGGTTCATAGGCCAGAAACAGATGTGGTTTGCCTTCCTCTTCACCGGTGAGGATAGTGAGATCGATCTGAACGGCGATGAGGATATCGAGTTCGAGGCTTGGAGGTGGGGTGAACTTGCCGACGCCTGCGAACTGATCGTGCCGTTCAAGCGGGCCGCCTACGAACAGGTCGTCGCCACCTTCCTGCCCTTCTCCCATCCAGCGGCCTGATGAGGGCGTTTTTCAGCTCACCGGACTGGTCAGTTTCATGAGGATCAGACCCGAGACAATGAGCACAGCCGCCAGGATGCGCCCAAGGCTGAGCTCTTCCCCTAGAACAGCAGCACCGACCACAAAGGCTCCAACGGCACCAATCCCGGTCCATATCGTGTAGGCCGTTCCAAGGGGCAGGGTCTTCATGGACCAGCTCAGTAGCGCAAAGGAGGCGATCATGGCCAACAGGGTGATGGCCGTGGGCACGGGTCTGGTAAAGCCTTCAGAGGCCTTCATGTAATAGGCCCAGACCACCTCCAACAAACCCGCAACAATGAGTGTTATCCAGGCCATGGGTCACGTCTCTACAAAGGCCGGGCCGTCCCGGTCTTGAGAGCCGATGGCCGGGGATCGGCTATCGGGCGGGGACGTGGCCCCGACTTGGTAGAGTCCAGATATGGAAACGCCCGCCAGGCCGTCAAGGCCGCGGGCGCTCCATCCCTAAGGCTGACGCTTTCGCAACCGATCAGGCCGAGATGATTTCCTGGGCCTGTTCGGCAAGGATGGTCAGGCCTTCGGGGGTCACGTCGGCAAATCCGCCCTGAACCTCAAAGCGGCGCCGGGCCGTGCCTTCATAGACGGTGACCACCCCTTCGCGCAGGGCGGTCATGAAAGGTGCATGCAGGGGCAGAACACCGAAATCACCCTCCGCACCGGGCGCGTCGACCTGGTCCACGAGGCCGGAGAAGACCTCGCGTTCAGGGGCAACGAGAGAGAAGTGGAGCTGACCGGCCATGGATCAGGCGTCCGCTGCGAGCTTGGCGGCCTTCTCGACAGCTTCCTCGATGGAACCGACCATATAGAAGGCCGCTTCTGGAAGATGGTCATACTCACCGGCGACGATGCCCTTGAATGAGCGGATCGTGTCCGCCAGTTCGACGAACTTGCCAGGCGAGTTGGTGAACTGTTCAGCCACAAAGAAGGGCTGTGACAGGAAGCGCTGGATCTTGCGTGCGCGCGAGACGATCAGCTTGTCGTCTTCCGACAGCTCGTCCATGCCAAGGATGGCGATGATATCCTTGAGACCCTTGTACTGCTGCAGGACTTCCTGAACCGAACGGGCAACACGGTAGTGCTCTTCACCAATGACCAGGGGGTCCATGATCCGCGAGGTCGAATCGAGCGGATCAACGGCAGGGAAGATGGCCTGGGCGGCGATATCGCGGTTCAGAACCGTGGTCGCATCCAGGTGGGCGAAGGAGGCGGCTGGTGCCGGGTCGGTTAGGTCGTCGGCGGGAACGTAGATGGCCTGAACCGAGGTGATCGAGCCCTTCTTGGTGGAGGTAATCCGCTCCTGGAGGTTACCCATCTCGGTTGCGAGTGTCGGCTGATAGCCCACGGCCGACGGAATACGGCCAAGAAGTGCCGACACTTCTGAACCGGCCTGGGTGAAGCGGAAGATGTTGTCGACGAACAGAAGTACGTCCTTGCCTTCCTCATCACGGAAATACTCAGCGATCGAAAGTCCGGTCAGGGCCACGCGGGCACGGGCACCGGGAGGCTCATTCATCTGGCCATAGACCAGGGCGCACTTGGACCCCTCGGTCGAACCGTTATTCTTGGCCGGGTCCACGTTCACATTCGACTCGATCATCTCGTGATAGAGGTCGTTGCCCTCGCGCGTACGTTCACCCACGCCAGCCAGAACCGAATAACCGCCGTAAGCCTTGGCGATATTGTTGATCAGTTCCTGCATGGTAACGGTCTTGCCCACGCCGGCACCACCAAACAGGCCGATCTTGCCGCCCTTGGTATAGGGGCACATGAGGTCGATGACCTTGATCCCCGTCACGAGGATTTCGGCCGAGGTCGACTGCTCCTCAAAGCTTGGGGCTTCCTTGTGGATGGGACGGTATTCGGTTGTCTGGATTGGACCGGCTTCATCGATGGGCTGGCCGACAACATTCATGATGCGGCCGAGTGTGCCCGGGCCCACAGGAGCCTGGATGGAAGATCCCGTGTCTACCACGGCCTGGCCGCGCGTCAGTCCCTCGGTCGTGTCCATCGAAATGGTGCGGACCATGTTCTCGCCGAGGTGCTGAGCAACCTCAAGGACCAGGGTGAAAGGCTCGCCCGTCTTCTGGTCGATGTTCTGGGTCTGAAGCGCGTTC
>JBFZCB010000170.1:0-6452 GCA_041308165.1 Caulobacterales bacterium | reverse complement strand
TCGCAGCCCTGCGTCCGGGCGGGGTGCTCGGTGTTGAACAACATCGCCTTGCACCGGAGCAAGACCAGGATCCGGCCGCTGCCAATGGCTATGTACAGGAGGCTTTCGTCCGCCAGCTTGCGGCAGAGGCCGGTTTCATCTTCGAGACCTCATCGGAAATCAATGCCAATGAGACCGACACCAAGGATCATCCCTTTGGTGTTGAAACCCTGCCGCCACAGCGCCTCACAGCGCCGCGTGGTGAGGCTCCTAATCCCGGCTTTGACCGCACCCGTTACGATGCGATTGGCGAAAGTGATCGCATGACCTTGAAATTCAGGAAACCCGAGTGAGCCGCGCCGCTGCCTTTGCCGCTAACGCACCGCTCATGGGGGTTCCAGGGGCGGCTTCACCCCCAGGAGGCGAGGGCGACTGGTTTCGTGGTGCAGGTGGCCTGAGGCTTCGCGCGGCTTTCTGGGCCCCTAGCGGGGTGTCCAAGCCCAGGGGGACTGTCGTACTTAGCCCCGGACGTACCGAGCCGATCGAGAAATATTTCGAGCTCATCGGCAACCTGCTTGCCCGCGGCTGGTGCGTCCTGGCCCATGACTGGCGGGGGCAGGGACTTTCGGCCCGTTTGCTGCCAGACCGGCTCAAGGGCCATGCCCGCGCGGTCGAGGAGTTTCTGGACGACTATGGGCGTCTGCTTTTGGCCTATGAGGGCAGGGCCCCGCGTCCCTGGGTCATGATTGGGCATTCGATGGGGGCCGCCCTCAATCTTCTGACGTTGCAGTCTGGGGAGCAACGATTCGCTGGCGCCCTGCTGTCCGCCCCCATGCTGCGCATCAAGACCGAGAATCGATCGATGTGGTCGGTCAAGCTCGCCGTTCGCTGGAATATTCGTCACGGTCGGGCAGGCGAGTTCTTGCTCGACAATCCCGATGATCCTTTCAATCACACATTTGAAAAGGACGCCCTGACTACGGACGAGAGCCGTTATGAGATGTGGCGCCAGCAACTCTACGCCTGCCCGCACCTTGCCGTGGGTGGCCCGACCTGGGGATGGTTGAACTTCGCCCTTGATGCCGGTGAGCGTTCTTTGAGGGTCAAGGCCCTGAAGGCCGTGAAGATACCGACAACCATAGTTCAGCCCGCAGAGGATGATCGGGTCTGGAAACAAACCAACCGTTGGGCCGCACGGCGGCTGGGTCGCGGCCGCTATGTCGAGGTGCCCGGTTCCAAGCATGAGGTCATCATGGAGACGGACGAAAAGCGGGCTGTCTTCCTGGCGGAGTTCGACGCATTGGCGGACTATGTTTCGCCAACCGATGAGTCGCTAGAGCTGACCCTGACCCTCTAGGCGTCGGCCCTCACTGGCCCCTGAGATGGTGTCCGAGGATCGAGGGGCAACCCTGCCGCCTGGCGCTGTTTGAGCACGCGTAACCAACCATGCATGGCCTCTGAATCGAGGCCGTGCATCATGAGCCGGTATCCGGCCTGGAGGGTCGACAGGGCCACAAGCGGGTGGCCGTTCTTGACAAAGCTCATGTGGTAATCGGTCCCCAGGATGCGGCCGATATAGATCGCCATGACCTCATCCAGCTGCAGCGAGTTGCAGGCCCGGACAAAGTCGTCGCGCGGGAGCATGAGGGCATAGATGGGTGTGTAGAACTCTACTGCCGTCTGCACATCGATGATGTTGAACCTCTTGCGGGGGAAGGTCTCAAACTCCGGGAAGTCGTCCGAGATCATCGAGAAATCGATGCTCTCGGGCGGAAGGAGCTCGCGGCCTTCAGCCTTCAGCGCAGCATTGAGCTCTATGATGAAGTTGAAGATGTTGAGGTCATGCTCAAGAAACAGGTTGGCTTCAATGTCCTTCAGACGGGTCGGTCGCAAGGGACGAGCAGGAACCCTGTCGCCAACCCCTGAGTTGAGCCGGATAAAGGCGGTCAGTTCGGAGCCGACATGGAAATGTCGAAGGATAACGGTGTTGGCCTCCGGGGTTGCAAAGGTTCTCAACCCCCAGTGAATGGTCCTGTGCAGCAGGCCGTTGAGATTGGGATGGTCAGGCGAGATTGCCCGCATGATCTTCACAAGACAGAAAAAGACCAGAACCAGCGGTCGTGCGAGCGGGAACAGCCAGCGGCGCGACCAGGAACGGGCACCCAGGAGCAGTGCGCGCTTGGCCTGGCTGTCGATGGGCAGGCTATGGTCGAGGTAGAGTGCTAGCCAGGGATCCGGGTCAGACGGATCATGTCGGCTGACATCGAAGGGATCGGTCCCGGAACCGGATCTGGCCCTTGCGCTCACGCTGTGATTTCCTCGATCTGAAGAGCATAGAGCCGGGCGGTGACCCGTGCGCTTGTCAGGATGCGCTCGGCTAAAGCTTCGTCAGGGAGAACCATGGCCAGCATGGCCTGAAACTCCTTGATATGCTCGGCATCGTTTTCACCGTGATAGAGCAGGAACTTGACGGCCTCGTTTGGCAGGTCGAGCCGCTCCTGAACACGGTGTCCCCACGGAGAGGCCTTGATCGAGCCCAGACCCTCGATGATGAACATGGCACCCAACAGGCCAAAGGGATCGGGCTGGGACGCCTGGTGGAACATCCAGGCCGAGAGCGCTTCGGAGCCGATGTTCTTATGGGCGTTTTGGATGGTTTCGAGATCGCCACCGGCGGCCACAAAGTCGCTTTCAAGCAGACGAAAGTCGCGATGTTCGGTGACGGCATGGCGCATCAGGGTTGAGCGGAGTTCGAAATGGCTTTCGCCAATGTTCGATGCCGCCCGGCTCATCCACAGGGCCCCCTCCTTGACCTGCTGCCTTAGGCTGATCAGGAAGGCGTGATAGTCGCCAAGCTCAAAGCGCCCGCGTGTCAGCTTGCGAATAAGGGGCGTGGCCTCCAGCCTCTGTTCGAAGTCGCTGAAGATGACACTCAGCTTGCGCAGGGTTTCACTGACCGCAATGTCCTGGTCGCTGACCATCATACAACCTCCAGCATCATGAAACCGACCATGGCACGACCACTTTCCGGCACGATAAGCATGATGCGCTCTCCAGGCCTTGCTCGCCCGCTTTTCATGAAGGCGTCCAGCATTATCCAGATCGATGCAGAGCCTGTATTGCCGACACTGTCCAGATTGCTGAACCATCTGGACTGAGGGATCATGGCTCTCGTGTTCTCGAGCAGGGAAACGATTTCCTCCCTCAAGGACCGGGCCGAATAATGGCACAGGAGATGGTCCACCCGATCTGGATCTATTCTGCCTGTGTCGACCTTTTCCATCCAGACCCCGATCCAGGCCCGGATGACGATCTTCAGCTGTTCGAAATCCTGCAGCAGGGCCAGGGCACCAGCCGAATGCGCCCGGGCCGGGCCGGAGTGGCTCCAGGCGCTTGTCAGGTCTGAACGATCCAAAAAGGTTGATCCGGCCCACATACAGGGATCAAAACGGCCCGCCAGGGACGTCAGGTCCATCCATTCGATCTTGAGGGACAGTCCGCTGGGGCGAGGTCTTGGTTCCATCACTATGGCTCCGGCGCCATCAGACAGGGTAAACCGCAGGAAGTCGGCTTCCATGCGCAGCCGCCCCTTACTGTCGACAAGATCCGTCCCCTCATAGAATTCCGGACGGAACCAGCGCGATGAAAACTCGCTTGCGCACACCGCTGCTACCTGGGCTTCGCCAGCCCTGACCTGGAGCCAGCCGCCCTTGGCGGCCATGAGGGCGGAGGCACAGACTGACTGGTAGCTGGCCACTTCAAGTGGGTGGCAGGCCAGCTCGCCATGAACGGAAGTCCCATGACCTGGAACCAGATAGTCGCCCTGCGTCGTGGCCGTGGACAGATGCTCTAGATCCTCCAGTCCAAGCCTGGCGTCCTCAAGTGCAAGCCTAACGGCCTGAGCGGACATCGAGGCGTTTGAATGCAGGGGCCGTCCGCTGGGTTCAAGGGCATAGTGGCGGCTATGAACACCGTTCCAGCGAAGGGCGCGCCGGCCTACAGCTGAGGCGCGACCGTGGATGCGGCCTATATAGTCTTCCATCTCGTCGGTGCCGACCGGTTGGCCCGGGAGGAAGGTGCTGGTTCCGGTAATGAAGACGTCGCGCAATTCAGGCATGAGGCTAGCCTAGCAGAGGATTCGCAGCGACTCATCGGGTTGGCGTCAAGTTGAACCTGTGGGCGCATTACGGTCATGCCCGTCGGCCGGATAGTGTCACGGTCTCTTGTCTTGGGGCCTGCCAAAGGGCATGAGGTCGACCTCAGTTTGGACCCTTCCCTGTCTGCAGGAGAAGGGTGGCTATCCTGGCCGCCAATCCGCCAGGAAACCACGAGCCGTCGGATACGGCTTGTATGGGCAAAAACACGAATGTCGATTCTAGCCTCCGCGCGCCAGCAGTGGCTCGCCAATCCGCGGCGCGACCTTCTCGCGGGCACGGTTGTCGCATTGGCCCTCATTCCGGAAGCTATTGCCTTTTCCCTTATCGCGGGTGTGGATCCAGCCGTTGGCCTCTATGCCAGCTTCATCATAGCCGTAACGATCTCCCTGGTCGGCGGGCGGCCTGCCATGATTTCAGCAGCGACCGGGGCCATGGCCCTTCTCATGGTGACCCTGGTACGCGACCACGGCCTTGAATATCTTTTTGCGGCCTCGCTACTTACGGGCGTTTTCCAGATCGTGATCGGCCTGTTCCGGTTGGGCCGTTACATCCGGTTCGTCTCCAGGTCAGTCATGACCGGTTTCGTCAACTCTCTGGCCATCTTGATCTTCCTGGCACAGATGCCCGAGCTGGTTGGAGCGAACTGGCAGACCTTTGCATTGGTCGGGGCCGCCCTGGCGATCATCTATTTGGTTCCCCGTCTGACCCGGGCTGTACCTTCGCCTCTGGTCGCCATCGTCGCCTTGAGCGCCTTTGTCATTTGGAGCGGTCTCGATGTGCGCACGGTCGGCGACATGGGCCAGATGCCATCGACGCTGCCGATGTTCCATATCCCCGCGGTCCCCCTGACCTGGGAGACGCTGGCCATCATTGCGCCGGTGGCGGCAACGCTCGCATTTGTCGGGCTGCTGGAGAGCCTCCTCACAGCCAACCTGATCGATGATCTTACGGACACGCCTTCGGACAAGGACCGCGAGACGCGCGGCCAGGGGATCGCCAATATTGCATCATCGCTTTTTGGCGGTATGGCCGGCTGTGCGATGATTGGTCAGTCGATCATCAATGTCACTTCCGGGGCGCGGGGGCGCCTGTCTACGCTTTGGGCCGGCCTTCTTCTTCTGTTCCTGATCCTCGTCCTCCAGGACTGGGTTTCGCAGATTCCGATGGCCGCCCTGGTGGCCGTCATGATCATGGTCTCGGTCAGCACCTTTGACTGGAAGTCGGTCGCCAGCCTGCGTTCCACACCGCTTCAGTCGTCTGTGGTCATGGTCGCGACAACGGCAACTGTCGTTGCAACCCATGACCTGTCAAAGGGAGTCGTTCTGGGTGTGGTGCTCTCGGCAATCTTCTTTATGCGCAAGGTCGGCAAGACGGTCGTGGTCGAAGAGATCGAGACCCCGCAAGACGGCGTGCTCCGCTATCGTGTGACGGGCAATCTGTTCTTTGCATCAGCGGATGTCTTCGCCGCTGCCTTCGAGTACCACGGTCATCCCAAGACAGTCGACATCGACATGTCAGGTGCCCATCTCTGGGACCTGACCGGTGTAGCGGCTGTCGACAAGGTTATCTTCCGGTACCGACGCCAGGGTGCTGAGGTCACGGTTACAGGCATGAATGAGGCGGGTCAGACCTTGATCGACAAGGTCGGGCGTCATGACAAGGATCACCTGCCACAGGGTCTGGCTCACTAAAGTCTGGAGGCGCGGCCTCGGGTGAGGCCTCACTCCCTACCCTGCAAGCGTGAACCGGATCGGTGACCCTGTTTGGGCCGAGGGGACCAGCCACAGGTCGAAGCTGCCGGGCTCGACCGTATAGGTCCCTGCTGTACCAATGAACTCCAGCTGCGAGCGGCCCAGGGTGAAGGTAACGGTGACAGTCTCACCGGCCCTGACCACGACCTTGCGGAAATCCCGCAGGCGCTGACCGGGCTGTGTCAGGCTGGCCACCCGATCGCGGATGTAGAGTTGGACGGTCTCGACAACGTCCAGGCTTCCGGCGTTGCTGACATCGACAGAGGCCTCGATCTGGCCGTCCCAGGCGAGTGACGTCGACGACAGGCGCGGAGCTGAATAGGTGATGCGGCCATAGGTCAGGCCGTGGCCAAAAGGATAGAGGGCCGTATTGGTCGTCTCGCGGTAGCGGGCGGTGTATTCCTCCACGGCCTTGGTCGGGTCCGCAGGACGACCGGTTGTCTTGTGATCGTAGGAGAAGGGCTGTTGGCCGGACTTGTGGGGGAAGCTCACCGGCAGGCGGCCTGAGGGCGACTGCGAGCCAAAAACTACGTCGGCGACACTGTGGCCCATCTCCGATCCCAGG
>JBFZCB010000169.1:0-18221 GCA_041308165.1 Caulobacterales bacterium | reverse complement strand
CATCACTGTCGGGCTGCAGCGAACCGCCCCCGATGGTTCCAGCGAGATCGTCGCTGGGGTAACCTATAATCCCGTCATGAACGAGCTATTCTGGGCTGAGAAAGGCAAGGGCTGCTACCTGAACGATCAGCGCCTTCGCGTTAGCGGAAGAAGAGACATGTCCGAAAGCCTGATCGCAACGGGGCTTCCGTTCATCGGCAAGACTGGCCATGCACAGGCGATCAAGGATATTCACGCCATTGGCCAGCGGGTTGCCGGCATCCGTCGGCTCGGGGCCGCTTCGCTGGATTTTGCCTGGGTCGCTGCAGGCCGCTTTGATGCCTACTACGAACGGAACCTGAAGCCCTGGGACGTGGCTGCCGGTATCCTGTTTGTGACTGAAGCTGGCGGTCAGGTCACGACGATAGACAATGACGGCGACCCAAAGACGGGCAAGTCGATTTTAGCAACCAATCCCGAACTGCATCCCCAACTGCGCAAGGTCCTTCAGGCCAGTTGAGGGACGGAAGACGGTGACTGTCATCGGGATGTTGCCGCAGAGCCTTAATCCAGGCTCATGTCCCATATCCTTTTTCTGATCCTGGGGTTCATGATGCTGGCGACACCCGTCTTGGCCCAGGTCTCCTCCTCACCCATCGTTATCGCCCACCGGGGTGCATCCGGTGAACGGCCTGAACATACCCGTGCAGCCTTTGAGCGGGCCATAGAACAGGGTGCCGACATGATCGAGCCAGACCTGGTTCTGTCTAAGGATGGTCACCTGATAGTCCGCCATGAGAACGAGATCGGGGGTACAACAGACGTAGCGGACCGACCCGAGTATGCGGAGCGTCGACGCAGCCAAATCATCGACGGCCAAAGGTTCGAGGGTTGGTTTACGGAGGACTTCACCCTGATTGAGCTCCGTGGCCTTCTGGCACGCGAGCGCCTTGCCGAATTGCGTCCGGCCAATACTGTTTTTGCCGACCAGCGAATTCTGACCTTCCAGGATGTTATCGACATAGCCCGCGACGCCTCTATCCTGACGGGTCGTACCGTTGGCGTTGCACCCGAGCTGAAGCACCCCTCGCACTTTGCCTCTCTTGGTCTCGATATGGAGGCCGCCCTGCTCAAGGTTCTCAGGGCAAATGGTCTGACCGGTTCAGATGCCCCGGTGATGATCCAGTGTTTTGAGGTCGGACCCTTGCAGCGGCTCAATAGGATTATCGATACTCCGCTGCTGCAGCTGATGGCCGCAAATGAAAGCCCTGCGGACCGTCCCGACCTAAAATGGGGACCACAGGTATCCCCCGAGGCCCTCGCCGATATCTCGGCCTATGCAGACTATATCGGGGTTGAAAGCGGGCTGGTCCTGCCCCGCAACGCAGAGGGCTATTCGACAACGCCCACGACACTCGTCAGCGATGCCCATGCCCAGGGCCTCAAGGTCGTAGTCTGGACCTTACGCGCCGAGAACGTCTTTCTGCCAATGGAGCGACGCATCGGTTTCAGACCGGCCGACCATGGAGACATGGTCGGCTATGTCGGTGCCTTCGCGGAGCAAGGTGTAGACGCGGTGTTCACAGACTTCCCCGGCATGTTGCGCGATTAAGGCCATAGGGGGCTATGGCCCTTGGCTATCCGACACCTCTGAGGGCCTGACGTGCGTCAAACCCCCCAAGGAGATCCTCCCGCACCATAGGCATCGATGGTGCCAAAGAGGGTCTCGACCAGTTCGCGTTCCTCAGGTGTCAGTTCGGGTTTCCAGACGTCGAATATTAGGATGGTTCTGTCCAGTTGGCTGTTGTTTGAGGCCTCATGTTCGATCGTGTCATCGAAGGCCCAGGCGTGCCCGTCCTTCCAGTCCCGAATGTCGTTACCGACCCGAAAACTGCAGCCCGAAGGCACGATGAGGGGAAGGTGGCATATGAGGCGGGTATTGATCAGGCCATGATGCGGGGGGATGCGCGCACCCGGCGTCAGGCGTGAAAACAGGATCGATGGTGTTCTTCCCTTGATCCGGCAAAGTGGAACCTCTGCGAGCGCGTCCAGGGTTCTGGGACAACGATCAGCGACCTCGTCTTGTCTTTCTCCGTCCTTCCACAGAAAGAGCGCGCTCCAATCGGGATTGGCCATCATACCGGCCTGGTCGGAGTTGGGCCTGTCCATCCGCGGCTGGATATAGGGTTGAAACAGATTGGGCTCGTCAAGCAGGGCCTGGAGTTCGGCTCTGATGGCATCGGTGGCGTCTTCGACGGCTGCCAGCCAAGGGAGGGTTTCGCGGGGCTGAAACTGAACCTGAGGCAGACCTGGGAAGAGATAGAAGCGGGGCTCTTGCAAATACAGCTGCTTTCGCCCCGCCAGGAGATCGAGTGAGAGGGAGAAGCGCTCACTGGATGTGGCAGGATCAAATCCGGCGGCTGCAAGGCCCTTGGTCAGATGGGACTGAAAGGCTTCGGCCTGCGCCCTGACGGCGGCCTGGGCACGGCGTAGCTCAGGAACAATCTGGGCTGGCAGGGTCCGCCCCTGGCCCTGGGCCTGGCCTGCGATCCGCAGGGCCGAATTATAGAAGCTGGACGCTGCACGAGCGTCCCCCAGGGCCACGAGCGCATCGCCCTTGGCTATCAGAGCCGCCATGTCCGAGGGATTGACCGCCAGTCGGCGGTCAGCTTCCTGGAGTCGCTGCGCGGCAAGGTCAAGTTCGGTGGTCACCATGGGCGGATCGGACTTCGCCTGCCGTGGCGGGTCAAGTCAAATCAGAGCTTCAGGCATCGTTGGTTGACGATAGTTGCTCCTCAGCCTGATTGTCCTGTTCGCTTTCGGCTAGGATGTCGCCTCTGTGTGGGCGCTCGTGCGGCTCACGTTGTGCGGCCAGTTCCCGTGCTCCGATACCCAGGCCTTGCTCGATGGCCAGGGTTGTCTCGACCTCGTCGGTTTCGAAATGCGGGGTATCGGCCTTGGTTGAGTCAGGCTTGGTCATGTGCGTTCTCTTCCTCGTATGAAAGACAAACCGTTGACGACATCGACGGTTCCAGCTTTCGATTGAAGTGAACCTTTGGCATCGTTCCTGCGTATGGGTACCAAGCGCCACAGAAAGTCCGATCATGTCTGCAATCGAACGACCAACACCGGCCCAACAAACGCGCCGGTTTCTCGTCCTAGGCGCAGCCGCATTCGCGCTGATCGTCCCCCTTGTTCAGAGCATGGCAGGCCTTGGACTGACACAGTCGGAGTTCGCCGCTGAGGGCAACACGACGTTGCGCGTGGCCGGATATGCCTTTTCGATCTGGAGCCTGATCTACCTGGGCCTGATCAGCTATGCGGTCCGCCAGGCCCTGCCGCAGACCGGGGAGAGCGAATTGATTTCCGCCTTGGGCTGGCCTTCAGCCCTGGCCCTGTTTGGCATCGGACTGTGGATCATCGTCGCCGCCCTGAATCTGAAGGTTGTGAGCGTGATTGTCATCTTCGCCTCACTGGCTGCGCTCCTGTTTCCACTCCTGACACAGGCAGGCACGATCAGACGCCTTTCCGTTGGCGACCGGGACCGTTGGCTCGTCGCCTGGCCGCTGGCTGCATTGGCGGGCTGGCTGAGCATCGCAGCACCCCTGAACCTCATAACGACGGCCACAGCCCTGGAGGCCCTGCCATCCGTGCTCACTCCTTCGACCTGGGCTATACTTGCGGTGCTCATAGTGACCGTCACGGGCATAGCCGTGACCTGGAAACTGCGCCTGTTGGCCTATGCGCTGCCGATTGCCTGGGGACTGATCGGTGCCTTTTCTGCCGAGCAGATTCGCAATCCGGCACTGGCCTTTACCGCGCTCGGTGCCGCTATTGTCCTGATCCTTACCGGTTTCGTTCTGACTTTCCGCCTGAAACGCGGCATGGCGCGCGAGCTTTAGGAACGGGGTAGGTTGACCAAAGGCTGACTCTCGCTGCGAGTCCGTCTAGAAGGCGCGCCCATGAGCGCACAAGACATGCCCCCCCAGAAGACGATGGCCGATCTGGCCGCCGAGTACGGGCTCGCGCCCAATGAGTACCAAGTGGTGCTGGAACGCTTGGGCCGAGAGCCCAACCACGTCGAGCTCGGCGTTTTCTCGGTCATGTGGTCCGAGCACTGTTCCTACAAGTCATCAAAGATCCACCTGAGCAAATTCCCCACCACTGGCGAACGCGTGATCTGCGGTCCCGGGGAGAACGCGGGAGTGATCGATATCGATGATGGTGATGCCTGTATCTTCAAGATGGAGAGCCATAACCACCCGTCCTTCATTGAGCCCTATCAGGGTGCAGCGACAGGGGTCGGTGGTATCATGCGTGATGTATTCACCATGGGTGCCCGGCCGGTTGCCCTTTTGAATGCCTTACGCTTCGGCGATCCCTCGCACGAGAAAACGCGCCGTCTAGTCAATGGCGTCGTTGCCGGCATTGGTGGCTATGGAAACTGTGTTGGCGTGCCCACGGTTGCAGGCGAGACCAACTTTCACCGAGGTTATAACGGAAATATCCTGGTCAATGCCATGTGCGTTGGTCTGGCCAGGGCCGACAGCATTTTCTACTCAGCGGCACCGTCAGCGGGCCTGTCTGTCGTCTATTTCGGTTCCAAGACCGGCCGTGACGGCATCCACGGCGCGACCATGTCGTCTGCCGAATTCGATGACGAATCCGATTCAAAGCGTCCAACGGTTCAGGTCGGGGACCCCTTTGCAGAGAAACTTCTCATTGAGGCCACACTCGAGCTCATGGCCTCAGGCGCCGTTGCCGCGATCCAGGATATGGGAGCGGCAGGCCTGACCTCCTCGTCTGTCGAGATGGCGGGCAAGGGCGGCGTGGGCATCGAACTGAACATGGACGCCGTGCCTCAGAGAGAAGAGGCCATGACAGCCTATGAGATGATGCTGTCGGAAAGCCAGGAGCGGATGCTGGCCGTCCTCAAGCCGGGCCGCGAGGAAGATGGGCACCGGATATTCAAGAAATGGGGCCTTGATGCAGCCGTCATCGGCATGACCACCGACACAGGCAGGCTCGTTCTCAAACATCACGGAGCAACCGTCTGTGATGTTCCACTGGCGCCACTATTTGATGATGCTCCCCTTTATGAGCGTCCTTGGGTGCAACCGGTCTTGCATCCTCGTCTCGATGCGGCCGACGTGCCTGAGCCGGATAACTGGGCTGATGCTGTGATCAAGGTCATCGCCTGCCCCGACATGGCCTCCAAGCGCTGGATCTGGGAACAGTACGATCGCCATGTCATGGCCGATACACTTCAAGACTCGGCCACAGGCGCAGACGCGGGTGTGGTCCGCGTACATGGAACCGACAAGGGTCTGGCCGTCACCAGTGACTGCACGCCCCGCTATGTACAGAACGACCCGTACGAGGGGGGCAAGCAGGCTGTTGCTGAGGCCTGGCGAAACCTGACTGCTGTCGGCAGCCGTCCGATCGCCATCACCGACAATCTCAATTTCGGCAATCCACAGCGTCCCGAGATCATGGGGCAGATCGTACGTGCGATCGATGGTATGGCTGAGGCCTGCCGTGAACTGGCATTCCCGGTGGTGAGTGGAAATGTCTCGCTATACAACGAGACAAATGGCGTCGCCATTCCACCGACCCCGACCGTTGGTGCGGTTGGCCTGCTGCCCAATTATGATGTCGTCACCAGCTTTTCAGGGATGGCCGAGGGCGACCAGCTGGTGTTGATCGGCAAGACAAAAGGCGAACTGGGTGCCTCCATCTATTTGCGCGAAGTTGTAGGCCGTGAGGATGGAGCCCCACCCCCCGTTGATCTGAAGCTCGAACGCAAGACGGGAGATTTTGTCAGAGACCTGATCGAGGCTGGAGCGCTGACTGTTGTTCACGATCTTTCAGATGGCGGACTGATCGGGGCCGTTTCTGACCTGATCCTGGCTTCCGACGTCGGCGTGCAGCTGAAACCCGAGTTCGATATCCCAGAGCATGCCTTCTATTTCGGCGAGGACCAGGCCCGGTATCTGATTGCGGTCAGCGGCGCCCAACTCGAGGACTTCCAGGCCAGGGCTTCTGAAGCCGGGATCCCCTTTCAGGCCTTGGGCCTAGCCGGAGGATCAGATTTCATAGCCTCGGCTGGAGATGGCAAAAGACAGCTGTTCTGCATTCCCGTTGCACACATGCGTGAATGGCACGAAGGTTGGATGCCGGCGTGGATGGATGGCAGGGCGTAAACGGCTTTTCGACATCCAGGTGCCAGTGTAGCTTCGGTCCATGACCGATGGCTCAAGCCGATTCCGTCCCTGGACGCCTCCACGACGCTCCCGACCTCTCAAACTCCTCTCGTTTATGTGGCAGGCTTGGCGCGATCCGTTGGGCATCTGGACCGATCGCCACTTTCGAGACCTGCATCTTTTCGGCAAGGGACCGCTCGGGGCTGTCATTGTCGTCAATGATCCGGCCGGCATCAGACATGTTCTGACAGACAATGCCTCCAACTATGAGAAGGGCGCATTGCAGCGTCGCGTCCTCGGGCCCTTGCTGGCTGATGGGCTGCTTTTGACCGAAGGGGATGTCTGGCGGCGCGCCCGACGCATCATGGCCCCCCTCTTTACGCCTGCCCGAACGGCACCCATGGCCGCAAGGATGTATGAGGTCTGCGCCCGCAGGGTCAGCAGTTGGGGCCTTGATCAGGGTGACAGGATCTTGAACGTCGATAGCGAGATGTCCGGTCTCACATTCGATATCCTGTCAGCAACGCTCTTCTCGGACCAGCTGGACGGGGATGCGGCGGGCTTTGAGGCCGCCCTCAATCGCTACCTTGGAGTGGCCGCGCGCATCAGCCCGCTGGACGTCATGGGGGCCCCAAACTGGATTCCCCGACCCGGCCGGGTTGTTGCCGGTGATACCGGCCGGTTCTTCGAACGACGTGTGGCCGCCTTGGTCTCGGCGCGCCGACACCAGCTAGAAGCCTGCGAGATAGAAAGTAGCGCCTCTGGCCCGGATGATCTCCTGACAGCCCTTTTGAGGGCACGTGACGAAACCAACGGCCAGGACAAGGGCCCTCCGGCTCTGAGTGATCGCGAGGTTGCAGCCAACATCCTGACCTTCATCCTCGCCGGACATGAGACCACCGCTCGTACCCTGGGATGGGTCCTACACCTGGTCTCGCGAAGCCCGGAGGTTGCTGATCGTCTCAGGATCGAAGCTTCAGCATTGGATCTCTCCCGTCTTGACTGGGCAGAACAGCTGCCCTGGACCCGCGCCGTGATCGAAGAGGCAATGCGGCTTTTCCCACCGGCCCCGACCCTGGCCAGACGAGCACTCGGAGCGGACACGATCTGCGGCCAGGCCATAGAGGCCGGGACCGCGGTCATTATCTCTCCCTGGGTCCTTCACAGGCACGAAAAACTCTGGGTGGATCCCGAAGCCTTTTGGCCCGAACGATTTCTTCCAGAAAACCGCAAGACCGTGGACCGCTATGCCTACATCCCTTTCAGTGCGGGACCCCGGGTCTGCATTGGTGCAGCCTTTGCCATGCAGGAAGCCATGATTGCCCTGGCTACAATCCTCGGTTCTGTCCAAGTGGAAGCCCTCAGCACGGCTGAGCCCTGGCCGCTGCAACAAGTCACTCTGCGCAGCCGAAAGCCAATAAAACTCAAGTTCAGGATAGGCGGCTCTAAATCCTCCTAACGCGTCAACAGCAGAGTAACTGAACGGGCGAAGGATTCGGTGATCAATGTTCTTTTAAGTTCTGAGAGGCATTAATCATAGGGACTGTGGGGGGAATCCAATGAGAATCCTGGTCGTTGATGATCAGCCCAGCCTTCGCCAGCTTACCTGCTCGGCCCTGAGGGCTGCAGGTTTCAACGGACTAACCAGTGCATCCGATGGCGAGGAAGCCTGGACCATGCTGGAGCGTTCTCCATTCGATATGATCATCACGGATGTGGAGATGCCTCGACTGGGCGGGATAGATTTGCTTCGCCGCATCCGTGAAGATGAGCGCTTCAGCACCCTTCCCGTCATTCTGCTAACCGGTCAGCGCAGTGCCTCGATCGTGGAGGCGGCCTCAAATCTTGGAGCCAATGGCTTCATCATCAAACCGGCAAATGCGACGACCATCGAAAGACATATCCGCTTTGCCGTTCGTCATGCAGCCAGCCGCATATCTGGTGCCGTCTAGACGCCTACGGCAGTACCGCCGGCTGAATCTGGCTTTTTCCCAACGCAATCAGCGCCTCCATAGGCCTGGCCTGCCCCAACTGTGGTAGTGTTGGACACGGTCTCGGGCGTCTTTGAGAATACTGGGCAATGTTTGGGCAAGGTCCAGATTGCCAATCGCCTGATGCCGCAACAGCCGCTAAAAACTTGCTCTGACCCTTAGGGCATTATCTAAGGGCTGAGGGTCATGCACCGGACAGGTACAGCCCCTGTCAGGATTACCGGGCCCAGAGATTTGCATGCAGCCGTTTACCTCCCTTTCGCGTCGTGGACTGTTTTTTGGACTGGGAGGCAGTGGTCTCGCATTGGCTGCAGCCAGTTCTGCGCTCGCGGAACCGGCATTTGCTGAATATCCCTTTCAGCTCGGCATCGCTGCGGGCGACCCCACGGCCGACGGCTTTGTCATCTGGACGCGGCTGGCACCACGCCCTTTCGAAGTGGGCAATGGCATGCCCTCTGCACCGATGGCGATCCGATGGGAGATCGCTCAAGATCGCGGTTTCCGCACAACCGTGCGTAGTGGTGAAGTGATAGCGAGACCGGAGCTCGCCCATGCTGTGCATGTTGAGATTGAAGGCCTGGATGCGGACCGCGAATACTTTTACCGCTTCACAGCCGGGCGCGAACGTACCTCCATCGGACGCGCAAGAACTGCACCTCTAGCGGGTCGCGAGACGACCAAAGCCCGCTTCGGTGTTGTCGGCTGCCAGGCTTTCGAACAGGGTTTCTACACTGCCCACCGCAAGGCTGCCGAGGATCAACTGGATTTCATCTACTGCTACGGAGACTACATCTATGAGGGGCGGGGCAACCGCACCTACACAGGCTCCGGTGGCACCTTTGAAAACCCACGCCAGCATCTGGGTGGAGAAACCTATTCTCTCGATGACTACCGGCGCCGATATGCCCAGTACAAGATGGACACCGATCTGCAGGCCAGCCATGCCTCGACAGCCTGGTTCTGTACCTGGGATGACCATGAAATCGATAACAACTGGGTCCAGGCCCTGGACCAGGATGGAACGCCGCCGGAAGTCTTCATGTTACGCCAGCAGGCTGCGATGCAGGCCTTCTATGAGCATATGCCGCTTCGGCGCTCAGCCTTCCCGCGCGGTGCAGTCACACAGCTTTACCGACATGCAAGCTGGGGGAACCTGCTTGATCTGAACTTCCTGGATACGCGCCAGCATCGCTCAGACCAGCCGTGCAATGACACATGGGCCTCAGACTGTGCCGGGGTGAACGATCCTGCAGCCCAGGTCCTGGGCCAGGCACAGGAGACTTGGCTCTATCGGAACCTGGATCGTTCGAGGGCCCACTGGAACGTGCTGGCCCAGCAGATCATGGTCATGGATCTGGACAGGCGGGAGGGTCCAGAGCTTGGCTATAACCTTGATACCTGGGCCGGTTACTCCGTCCCGCGTCAGAGACTTCTGGACCACCTGAAAGATCATCGGATCAAGAACACCATTATACTGACCGGTGATGAACACCAGAATTACGCAGGTGAACTCTATCGGGACAGCCGAAACCCCGAGGGAGACCCGATCGCAACCGAGTTTGTAACCACCTCCATAAGCTCTTCCGGCAATGGCCAGGACCAGCGAGCCGACGGGCGGAGGTATCTCGAGGATAACCCGTTCCTGAAGTTTAATAATGCCCAGCGCGGCTATGTTGTCTGCGACGTCAATCCGGAGCGATGGCAGACCGAGTTCAAGGTCCTGGACAAGGTCTCCGAGCGCGGCGGCGAGCTCACGACCCGTGCCGTGCTCACTGTCGCTAGTGGCAGCGCACGGCTGAGCGGGGCATGAAGAAACATCTCAATCAGGCCACAGGAATAGCCTGACTGAGCCGTCCCCCGACCCGGATCGGTTCGACGCGGGTGGCCAAACCCGTGCGATCATCGGTCTCAACATAGACGCCACAGATTGTGGCTGGCCCGTGAGCCGGTACATAGCGCCCGCCTGAGATACGGGTTGTAAAGCGCCGCAGCGGCTCCTCCTTCTCGTTGCCGATAACAGAATCATAGTCGCAACATCCGCCCGCATCCGTCTGATAGGCCGTTCCGCCCGGCAGGATTTGGCAATCTGCAGTGGGTACATGCGTATGTGTACCCACCACCAGGGAAGCACGACCGTCGCAGAAATGGCCCATGGCCATTTTCTCGGATGTGGCTTCGCAGTGCATGTCGACAATCACAGCGTCTGCTGCGATCCCGAGTGGGCAGGCTGCGAGCTCGCGTTCAACGGCTCCGAAGGGACAGTCCATAGGGTCCATATGAATGCGTCCAAGGACATTCATGACCAGAACTGTCCGGCCGCCCGGTGTCTCGAACAGATTGGCTCCTGCCCCGGGCGCATCCATCAGTCGGGGATAGTTGGCAGGGCGGATCAGGCGTGGCTCGCGAACGATGTATGTCAGGGCTTCGCGCTGGTCCCAGCTGTGATTTCCAAGGGTCAGACAGTCGGCCCCGGCCATGAACAGGTCCTTGGCGGTATTCTCCGTGATCCCGAATCCACCCGCCGCATTTTCGGCATTCACGACTACGAAATCGAGCTTGAGGTCGCGTCTCAGGGCCGGGAGATGGTCGGAAAGACCATCGCGCCCTGACTTGCCAACCACATCACCAAAAAAAGCCAGTCTCATCTATGCCGTCCATATCCATGGGCCCGAACACACTCAGGAAGGAGCCCAAGGCGTAAGCTGGACCTCCCTGCCACTGCCAGCCACCTGTGTCAGCCCCAGACGGTCTGATGTGATGTCATGGCGCATGTATGTTCTGGACAGGACCGACACCAAAAAGGCCTCGTCTATCGGAGGAAAAAGGACCCCGTCTTCACGGGGACGGAACAAAAGCGCGATAACCCTTCTCGGTCAGAACACCCTGCAGGCTCCTGTCATGGCGTTCTGACGGCAGCCAATCCACTTCCTGGTCAGCATAGGCAAGACCAATCCTGGCAACATCAGGCCGCGCCTCGAAGGTTCGGTCATAATACCCACCGCCCTGCCCCAGCCGTGTGCCTGCCCTGTCAAAGGCCAGCAGGGGCGTTAGGATCAAGTCCGGGTCCGCCCGCAAAGCCTTGGACAGGGGGGCAAGACAGCCTGCCGCATCCCTGGCCAGAGGATCATCGGGATGCCAATGCCGGAAAATCATCGGTGCCGACCTAGCCTCCACAACTGGAAGGCACAGACTGATGCCCTTAACAAGCAGGGAGCGGGCCAGAGGCCCTGGGTCCAACTCAGAGCCGATGGCACGATAGACCGCAATGATCCTGTAAGCCGACAGGCAGCTGCCATACGCCACCAGGCCAGAAGAGGCCTCTGGCTTGGCTGCAGCAATCGCCTTTCGGCGAGAGCGGGCCTGTGTCCTCAGGATCGACTTATCATCCATGGTCTCAGGCTCCGCCCCTACGTCGCAGCCGGTCTGGCTTAAGCCGGAAAATCATCATGCACCCCGCTTCAGGATCGATTGGTTTCAGCGCCCCTGAAGGCCACCTACCAGTCCGATCAGTCAGAAACGCGAAGACGCCTCTGTCAATCGGCCAGAACGGATGACCTGCCAGACCGCTGCGGCAAGCATAATGGCATAGGCTACAAGCTCGATGACTTCCTCAATCATGAGCAACTGGCGCGGCCCGAAAGATGGCCCCTTTAAGCCTTCAACGGTCGCAGCCAGCCAACCCAGGGCCATGGCCATGGCCAATATGAAAATGGGGACAATCGGGGCAACGGCCTTCAAGTGGTCGAAGACACCGATGGAACGGTTACGGATGACGACCAAGGCGAGCGGAAGCAACATCACGACGACAAAATGCCAGCGTGCCGCCCGGGTATCGAGGTAGGCTGCCAGACCAACCGAGGCTTCGCTGTCAAACTCACGCAGGGCACCCAGCCCGAGAACAATGGCAAAGACCATCAAAAAAGGCGTGCCCGCCTTTCGCCCTGATATCGAAGTGATGAGAAAAACACTTGCCGAAGATATCAGTAATAAGGTCTGGCCGAGTTCCAGCGGTCCGGATTCACTCAGGTCGATCATGAGACCGACTTGCATTGGGAGTGTCAGGGCTGATGCAGGGCTCCGCCTTGAATGCCGCTTCCTCGATGGCGGGCAACCAACCTGTGTCGTTCACTTCCATTGGCAGCCAAACAGCTCAATTCAACCGCCATGCGGTCCGTCATCGCACCCGACTCATCTGGCAGGGCGTATTGGTCCTAAGTGATAGCTTCCCAGGGCAGCCACCCGTTCCTAAGGACCACGTCTAATAAGACGTCGTAGGACGAATTGACATAAAATGGCAACCCTTTCGCAGGGCCCCCGGCCAGTTCGGGGGCGCTAGCCCCATGAAGGATATTTGGGAGATGTTGGCGGCGCCGCAAGAGCCGTGAAGGACGGTTTAAATCCTCTCGAGCCTGGGTAGCCAGGTGGGCTCCGTATACCCGACCCCACGAGGTCAGACAGGGACAGATCCCTTCGAGTGAATTAAGGCCGCGAGGATGTGTTGCCTTCGACGTGAGCCGCAGCATGGCCCGCCGGGATTACAGATAGGCCCTCACGCTAGCCGCGACAAGGGAAGCCTTGCAAATCCCTACTCGGCGTCGGGTTGATACTCGGCTTGCGTCAGGTGAAAGGCGTCGAGCTTCATGCAGGCCTCTTCAATCGATTTCAGTCTCGGCCACTGCAGATCTGCGCCAAAACGTCTTGCATTGGCCATCTGCGGGACAAGACAGATATCGGCAAGGCTTGGAGACTGACCAAAGGCAAACGGACCCTCGTTGGGGGCCAGGATCTGCTCAAGTGCAGTAAGACCCTCTTCAATGACCTGTTTTGCCCAGGCCTGGTCATCCTGGCCAAGACTACGGATGCGCCTGAGAATCCGCAGATTCTGGATGGGGTGGATATCCGCTGCAATGACAAGCGCTGCAGCCCTGATCCTGGCCCGCGAGATCGCATCTCCCGGGAGAATGGAAGGGGCTGGATAAACCTCTTCAAGATATTCGCAGATTGCCAGGGATTGAGTCAGGACATGCCCGTCATCCGTGACAAGAGCCGGCACCAGCCCCTGTGGATTCAGGCGGACATAGTCCGGCGCATTCTGGCCGCCGTCTCGAAGGTGATGAGCGACCTGCTCTACACTCAGTCCCTTGAGTGCCAGGGTGATGCGCACCCGCCATGCAGCCGAGGACCGGAAATAGCCATGGAGAATCATCTGGACTTCCTTGCGTCAGACGGGCTCGCCGATGGTGATATGAAGCTCTGGAAGCCCAGCGATAGATGCCACAAGACGATCATCGGGCCGTACGGGCCCTACGCCGGCTGGCGTCCCCGTATAGATCAAGTCTCCAGGTTGGAGCTGATAAAGGCCCGACAGGTGAGCGACGACATCTGCGACGGGCCATATCTGATCCGCCAGATCGCCCGATTGTCGGGTAACGCCGTTCACATCCAGCCGGATTGAACCTTTGGTCGGATCGAAGTCACTGGCGGGAACCAGCATCCCTAAAGGTTTTGATTGTTCGACGTTCTTGCCAATGTCCCAGGGACGTCCGCTTTTCTTTGCTACGGCCTGTAGGTCGCGCCGGGTCATGTCCAGTCCGACTCCAAAGCCATAGATGAAATCCATAGCCTCCTGAGGGGCAATATTGCGTCCGCTTCGGCCTATTGCGACGACGAGCTCGATCTCAAACTGATAGTCCTTTGTTGCCTGGGGATAGACGATGGTTGCACCAGACCCCACAACAGCTTCGGCCCAGGCCGTAAAGAAAAAGGGAGGTTCGCGATCAGGGTCTGAGCCCATCTCGATCGCATGATCGGCGTAATTGCGTCCGACACAGAAAACGCGTCTTACCGGGTAGCTCTGGCCATTCTTGACCGGCACCAAAACGGTGGGCTGTATCGTGAAGGCCAGGTTCTGCTCGCTCGGGTTCATGCCTGGGCCTCATCTTGCAAAGCCGCTGAGGCGGTCTGTGCGATGGCCTTTTGATGGGTGTCCCACTCCCCTGTCCAGGCCTTGACCTCCTTGGCCGATGCCCCCCCGAGAGTGGCAATGGCTTCACGCATCCGCTCACGACAGATATCCCGGCCCAACAGCTCCATGGATCTGAAAAGCGGCAGAGACTGGGGCTTGCCGGTCATGACCACGAACATATGCCGCACCAGATCCTTAAACTTGATACCACCAATCTCGGCTACCTGACGCAACACCCCCTCGATGGCAGGGGCTGTCCAGATCGGCTCCTTTTCAAACCCGATTGAAGACAGGTTCAAACAGCGGTTGAGCTCAGACTGCGCAAGCTTTCCATCCAGAAGCTGGGCCAGACTGAGTTCCAGACGCCCAGCAAAAAGGAAGGCTGTCGACAGGCCAAGGTCTGAAAGCCGTGTGACCCGGGTCTGCGCCATGTCAGCGACCTCAGCCAGATACTGATCGGTTATCCAGCCACTCACCGCAGTCCGGAAACTCTCAGGGGTCAACACTTCGCGAAGATAGCGGCCATTGAGCCAGTCAAGCTTGGCGATATCGAAGATCGGGCCCCCCAAGGATATGTGGCTGATGTCGAATCTCTGTTGAAGGGCATCGAAATCAAGCAGCTCATCGCCGTCCGCCTGGGAAATGGCCGACAGACCCAGAAAATTGGTCAGGGCCTGAGGCAGATAACCCATGCGCTCATAGAACAGGACACTGGTCGGGTTCTTGCGCTTGGAAAGCTTAGACTTGTCGGGATTTCGGAGCAGAGGCAGATGGAAAAGCGCCGGCATCTCCCAGTTGAAATATCTGTAGAGCAACTGATGCTTGGGCGCCGAAGGGATCCATTCCTCTCCCCGGATCACATGGGTGATCCCCATAAGATGGTCATCGATAACATTGGCCAGATGGTAGGTTGGCATGCCGTCCGACTTGACCAGGACCTGCATGTCAACAGAGGCCCAGGGTATCTCAACATCTCCGCGAGCCAGATCGTTGAACGTGCAGACCCCGTCGGTGGGCACCTTCATGCGCAGTACATGGGGCTCGCCTGCTTCGATCCGAGCCTCGGCCTGCTGGGCACTGAGACCCAGGCACAGCCCGTCATAACGGGGGGGCTGTCCTGCCGAAGTCTGCTGCGCCCTGAGCGCGTCCAGTCTTGCTGACGAGCAGAAACACCTAAACGCATGGCCCTCATCCAGAAGCTGGCGACCATGGCGGGCATAGATCTCTCCCCGTTCTGACTGTCGATAAGGACCATTGGGGCCTCCCACGTCAGGGCCTTCGGACCAAGTCAGCCCCATCCATTTCAGCGCCTTGAGGATGACCTCCTCAGACTCCTTTGTGCTGCGGGCTCGGTCGGTATCCTCAATACGGAGAATGAACTCGCCACCGTGCTGCTTGGCGAACAGGTAGTTCATCAGAGCGACATAGGCAGTGCCGACGTGAGGATCTCCGGTGGGCGAAGGGGCCACACGCGTCTTGACGGTCATTATAGAAACTCCGGTTCACACACGCAGGGAGCCCTTTGGCCCCTGCGATAGGGCCAAGCTAGCCCGATGCAATCGCATCCCGTCCTATAGCCCGCGCGGCTGCAGCCTCAAGTACTGTTTGAGGACTCAGACCCGCTTCGCGCATATCACGAAGCGACGCTGAGCCCAGCCGTTTGGCAAGGCGAACCCCTTCCTCATCAAGAACCAGGGCATGATGATCCCAGACCGGTGTCTCAAGGCCAAGAAGCGCCTGAAGGAGCCTGTGGGCATGGGTTGCCTGCAGGAGATCTTCGCCGCGGGTCACCCGGGCCACACCTTGTGCCGCGTCGTCGACAGTCACGGCCAGATGGTAGGACGTCGAAACGTCGCGGCGGGCTACGATAAAATCGCCTAGTGCCTTCAGCTCGACCTGGAAGGTGCCACGATGGATGTCCGTCCAGACCAGAGGTCCAGTAAGCGCCAGGGAGCCCGCTGCATCCAGCCTCAAGGCGAAAGCCTCACCGCGAGCCAGCCGATCAGATCGCTCGACCCTGGATATGGAGCGGCATCGACCCGAATAGACATGTCCGATAGGAGATTGGGGAGCCCCGCCCATGGCCTTGATCTCTTGTCGAATCCCAGACCGGGTGCAGAAACAAGGATAGACGACCCCAAGCCCCTGCAGCTTTTCAAGGGCCTCCTGATAGATCCCCAGACGTTGCGACTGGTGCCAGATCGGGCCCTCCGAAACAAATCCAAGCCAGGCCAGGTCTTCAAGATTTCGATCGATGAACCCGGCCCGGCTGCGGCCAGTGTCGATATCTTCAATCCGGATCAGGAAGCGGGCATCGATCTCGCGCGCCGCACGCACCGCATAGGCGGCTGAATAGGCATGACCCAGATGCAGGTCACCCGTTGGGCTTGGAGCGAAGCGAACAGCAGACATGACCTAAAATCGCACGGCTGCGGGCCTTCGGCCAGCCGTACCCTCGGCCTGCGCCTGACCGTATTTCGCTTTCGTCCCCAACACGACAGGTCTAGGCAGTGGCACCGGTGTCAGCGACAGGGTACAGGTTGAGAGAAACGAACAACACGCCACTCCGCAGCTTGGCCAGCACGTCATAGCGATCATTTTTCAAATGAGAAAATTGGCACAACCTCATGAACCGTAGAGACATTCTCCTTTCCGTCGGAACAGTTGGGCTGACGGGCATGATGTCGGGATGTACCACAACATCCAGCCCTTCCAGACCCTCCACAACGGTCTGGACCTTCGACCGACTTGACGCCATTGCTGGACACCCGACGACTGTAGAAGGCGCACCGTTTCTGATCGACGGACCAGGCGGCAAGGCTGTCAAGTTCGATGGCGAGGATGATGCGCTCTTTATCGACAATCATCCGCTCGCTGGGGCCGCCCAGTTTACATTCGAAGCCGTATTCCGACCCGATGGAGGCGCATTCGAACAGCGCTGGTTCCACCTCCAGGAATATGATGCCGTAAGCCAGGCTCAGGGCCAGCCGCCCGGCACACGTTTCCTGTTCGAGATCCGGGTTGAGGGCGATGAATGGTGGCTGGATGCCTTCATCAAAGGGCCTGGTTATAATCAGGTCCTGATTTTTCCCGAGAAGCGACACCCCATAGGGCAATGGTTCCATGTCGCCCAGACCTATGACGGGACGACCTACCGTGCCTATGTCGATGGTGAACTTCAGGGACAGGCCGTGGTTGCCTTCACGCCGCAGGGTGCCGGACGATCGTCTGTTGGCTGCCGCATGAACCGCGTGAACTATTTCAACGGAGCCATACGCGAGGCCCGATTCACACCCGTAGCGCTCAGTCCACGGCAGTTCAGCCAACCAGCCTGATCCCATCTGGAGCCAAAAAGAAGACGCCGGCACGCGTTAGAGTGCCGGCGTTGAAGTCCTGCCGTCCTTGGATATCAGAACTTGTAGCGGATGCCGGCAAAGACCTGTCTGCCCGTCGTATGATAGACAAAGGTGCTGTCGCGGGTTCCGTTGAGCTCGCCGTGGTTTTGGCGGTTTGGCTCATCGGTCAGGTTGATCCCCTCGATGGAGACACTGAGGTTTTCGTTGAAGGCATAGGAGGCCGAGGCATCCAAGCTGAGCGTCTCCGACTTTCCGTTGGCGGCAATGCCACGTGTGCCGCCATTGGGGGCGGGTATCTGCTGATAGTAGGCATCGCGGTAGGCGGCCGAGATGCGGGCGTTCAGAGCCCCGTCATCATAGTAGAGGGTCGCATTCCAGGCGTTGGGAGACAGATTGGTCAGATCGGCTGTCACGAAGACCGCGCAGCTTGATGTGGTGCAATAATCGATCTCGGACTCAACGTGGGTGTAGTTGAGCTGGGTCCCAAAGTTGGACAGGAAGCCAGGCAGGAAAGAGAAAGGCTGCTGATAGCTGATCTCGAAGCCATGGAGCGGACCGCCCGGAGTGTTGGTCGGAGTGGAGTAGACATAGGAGAGGTTGGGATCACGCCCCCCACCAGCGGGGAAGGCCACGGCATTGAGGGCCGTGAGTTGCGAATAGGTCAGCGTCTGCTGGGTGGTTTGAACCGCCGTCGAGATGTCCTTGTAGAAATAGGCAAAGGACAGCA
>JBFZCB010000168.1:0-2919 GCA_041308165.1 Caulobacterales bacterium | reverse complement strand
CACGATCACGAAGCGACCCTGCTCGAAGGCTTGGGCCTGTTCGGGGGCAAGATCTGTGATCTGGTCGGCAGCGACCAGGCGATCGGGATCAAGATACTGTTTCGGTGTCCGGGTGGTGATGGTCGATACCCGGAGCCTTCGATCATTGAGGTCACCAACCACCGACCAACCCCAATCATCATCCACACCAATCAGGGCGACCGCAGATGGCGTCATGGCCTGGAAAAGCCTGCGCTTGGCTGTGACATAGCCGTCCATATCGCCGTGACGGTCCAGATGATCGGGCGAAATGTTTGTGAGGATGCCCACATCAGGCGAAAAACTCGACGCCAGATCAAGTTGATAGCTGGAAACCTCGATCACATAGACAGGCAATCTTCCATGGGCGTCTGGCAGGGGTGCCGGGAGGGCCAAAACACCGATACCGATATTGCCGCCGACATGGACCTTCAGCCCTGCCTGTTTCAGAACCCATCCGATAAGGGCCGTTGTCGTTGACTTGCCATTCGTGCCGGTCACGGCAACGACCTGGGGGCGCTCGGCCATGGGCAGGGCCGCCAAGGCTCTGGCGAACAGTTCGATATCGCCAATCACAGGCACACCTGCAGCCTTGGCCTTCTCAACCGTCCAGTGGGGCCGGGGATGGGTCAGGGGCGCACCTGGTGACAAGACGAGTGCGGCAAAACCCGACCAGTCCTCCTGGGTCAAGTCCTGGACATCAAAGCCTTCAGCTTCAGCCTGAAGCCGGCCTGACACGCCGTCGTCCCAAAGAACGGGTTCGCAGCCGCCTGCCTTCAGAGCACGCGCTGCAGTCATTCCGGAGCGACCAAGCCCGAACACCGCCACACGCCTGCCTTCAAATCCGGGAACCCGGATCATGGGGTGCGCCTCAAGGTCCGGTCGGCCGAGGCTGTGAACAGACGGATCGGGGCCACTAGCGCAGCTTCAAAGTAGACAGACCCACAAGCGCCAAGGCGGCGGCAATAATCCAGAAGCGGATCACGACCGTGGATTCCGGCCATCCCAACTTCTCGAAATGGTGGTGAACAGGGGCCATGAGGAAGATGCGCTTCTTCGTGAGCTTGTAATATCCGACCTGAATCATAACCGATGCCGCTTCAGCCACGAAAAGACCACCCACGATGCCAAGGACGAGTTCATGCTTGGTCGTGACCGCTATGGCCCCCAGTGCCCCACCGAGGGCGAGCGATCCGGTATCGCCCATGAATATCTTGGCCGGGGGTGCATTGTACCAGAGGAAGCCAGCTCCGCCGCCGATCATGGCAGCACAGAAGATGGCAAGCTCTCCAGCACCGGGGACATGATGAACCACCAGATATTCGGAGAAGATGAAGTTGCCGACGAGATAGGCAATGACGCCGAAGGCTGCCGCTGCCATCATGACGGGTACGATCGCCAGTCCATCCAGCCCATCCGTCAGGTTCACAGCATTGGAGAATCCAACGATCGTGAAGGCCGCGAAGATCACATAGAACCAGCCGATATTAAGCAGTACGTTCTTGAAGAACGGAAAGGCAATCGAAGTCTCCAATCCGGGAGAGGTCGGCGAATAGGTCATCCAGGCCACGGTCATGACACCAGCGCCCACGGCCACCAAAGTCTGGGCCAGTAGTTTCTGTTTGGACGTAAGCCCTGCAGAAGTCTGCTTGGTCACCTTGGCATAGTCATCAACGAAACCAAGCAAACCGAAGGCGGCTGTAACGAAACTCACGATCCAAATATAGGGATTGGTCAGATCGCCCCACAGGAGGACCGCCACGCCGATCCCGGCGAGGATCATGAGCCCGCCCATAGTGGGTGTACCGACTTTCGAGAGATGGGACACTGGACCATCATCGCGGATCGGCTGGCCACGGCCCTGCCTTGCACGAATCCAGTTGATGAACCGGCTCCCCATGGCAACGGCAACAATCATGGCCGTTGCCATGGCCAGGGCAACTCGCACAGTCTGATACTGGATCAGGTTGAGAAGCGGATAGTCTTTCGCGACATCGGCAAAATGCAGATAGAGCAGATAGAACATAGGCCTTAAGTCTCCTATCGCGTCGCGGGCGGCACGCGGGCGGCGGCCAAGACACTCGCCTCGGCGGTCTGATCAAGAGCGGCAATCGCACGCGCTACAGTTGAGGCTTGAGAGCCATTGGAACCCTTCACCATGACAATGTCATCAGGTGCAACCAGCTCTGCGGCCCGAGCAGCCAGCTCATTGGCAGTTGATGTCCATAAACCGCGCCTCGAGGCCGGTAGTGCATCATAGAGCAGGCGCATCTGGGGACCTGCTGCATGCACCAGATCCAGACCGGCGGAGCCTATGGTGTCAGCCAGTCCAACGTGAAGCGACTCTGACTGATCCCCCAGTTCGAGCATATCGGTAAGGACAACGACCCGACGGCCACCAGGTGCCACAGAACGGGCTCCTAGGCTGAGGAACCCGGCCCGCATGGAAAGCGGGTTGGCATTGTAGCTCTCATCAATAAGCGTAAGGGTTCCGTTCTCCAGTCTTACCTGGCGGGTCTCTCCACGACCGGCCAGGGGTTCGAACTGGGCCAAGGCATCCAGAGCCAGTTCGACCGGCACATCAAGCGCATCCAGCATAAGGATAACCGCCAGGCTGTTCAGACCCCAGTGAAAGCCGGACTGGCGCAAGGTAAAGGTATGGGTGCGGCCCCAGATCTCGGCAGTTACCCGCGCGCCCTTTCCACCAAGGTCTTCAGGGCCTGGCTGAAACTCGATCAGCCGAGCATCTTGGCCAGGACCGGATCCGAACTGGGCAATCCGGGCCCCCACATGAAGGGCGGCCTCGCGCACCATGTCTACCCAGACATTGTCGCCATTGATGACAGCGACCCCGCCCCGCCCCAGCCCCACAAACATGGCGGCCTTCTCTCTTGCGACACC
>JBFZCB010000167.1:0-4409 GCA_041308165.1 Caulobacterales bacterium | reverse complement strand
ATATGACAGGGTTTTCGGCCCTGGCCCCTGCCAAGGTCAATCTTTTCCTCCACGTCGGAGCACCGGGCGATGACGGCTATCACCCGATCTCCAGCCTGATCGCGTTTGCCGATGTGGGAGACCGGCTGTCGGCGGCCCATTCAAGCCGACTGTCGCTAAAGGTCGAGGGGGGATTTGCCGGGGCTCTTGGAAGTCCAGGAGAAAACCTTGTGTTGAAGGCGCTCAGGGCCTTGGGCCGAGGTACCGGTTCTGGCGAGCCTCCAATTGCCCTGACACTCGACAAGGTCCTGCCGGTCGCGGCGGGACTGGGTGGAGGATCATCTGATGCCGGTGCAGCGCTTAGGCTGGCCGCAAGGCTTTCAGAGGGCGAAGTTACTCCCGCCCAACTGGCCGCTGCGGCGGCCCAGATTGGTGCCGATGGACCCATGTGCCTCTTTCCGTCCTCACTCTGGGCGGAAGGCCATGGTGAGAGACTTCAGAGGGAGACACGACTGCCTGCGCTTCATGCCGTACTGGTCAACCCGCGCGCGCCATCGCCCACTGGGGCAGTCTACCGGGCCTATGATGAGGGCACGATGGCAGACGCAGCGCGGCCCGATGAACCGGCTGACTGGGCGATGGATACAGTCCTTGAATGGCTGAAGCGCCAGAGAAATGACCTCCAGTCTGCCGCCGTGGCCCTCCAGCCGGCTATTGGCCCCGTGCTCGAAGCCGTCGCACAGACACCGGATATACGGCTGACAAGGATGTCGGGATCGGGAGCGACGGTCTTTGGGCTCTATTCCGAAAAACAGGCTGCCCGGGAGGCCTCAGAGCGCCTTTCGAAAGATCACGGGCATTGGTGGGTAAGGCAGGCTGTGTTGGGTAGCGATCTTTCAGCTCATCTCTAGTCGATCCCATTGCAAATGGGGATTTTGATTGAGCTGCGGCTCGACCTCGGCGGAAAATCGTCTAGGGTCCGGCGCCTTTCGTTTTGCGCCGAGACCGCCTTACCGTGTCCCACCTCGCTTCTGAGCCCCTGGCCTTCCAGGACCTGATCCTCACGCTCCAGAAATACTGGGGCGACCAAGGTTGCGCGCTTCTCCAACCCTATGATCTTGAGGTTGGCGCTGGAACCCTGCATCCGGCGACGGTGCTTAGGGCCCTGGGCAAGAAGCCCTGGAAGGCGGCCTATGTGCAGCCCAGTCGGCGCCCTGGTGACGGTCGCTATGGCGAAAATCCGAACCGGCTTCAGCACTATTACCAGTTTCAGGTGATCCTGAAACCTAACCCACCAGACCTACAGGAGCTCTATCTCGGTTCGCTGCGTGCCATTGGCATAGATCCAGGGCTGCACGATATCCGTTTTGTCGAGGACGATTGGGAGAATCCAACGGTCGGAGCCTGGGGCCTGGGTTGGGAGGTCTGGTGCGACGGGATGGAGGTGACGCAGTTCACCTATTTCCAGGGTGTTGGGGGGATCGAGGTCGATGTCGTTTCCGGCGAGCTTACCTATGGCCTCGAGCGGCTGGCGATGTATGTCCAGGGTGTCGACAACGTCTATGATCTCAAGTTCAACCGCGAAGGTTTGACCTATGGCGACGTCTTCCTGGAAAACGAGCGCCAGCAGTCTGAGGCCAATTTCCATGGCTATGATGTCGAGGGCCTGAAGCGCAGGTTCGAGGATATGGTAGCGGAGGTCTCGCGACTCCTGGCCATGTCTGGGCCGCAAGGACAGCAGCTGGTTTTGCCTGCCTATGATCAGGTGCTCAAGGCATCGCATCTCTTCAATCTGATGGATGCTCGCGGAGCCATCGCTGTAGCAGAGCGACAAAGCTACATCGGCAGAATCCGTGAGCTCTGCAAGGCCTGTGCGACAGCCTATGTCGAACGCGAAAGGTCAGAGTTGTGAAGCTTGCGCCCTGCGTGACAAATCGACTGAATAGTGGCCGGGTGTCTGTTCTGCCTCAGACAGGTCAACAGGCCCAGGCTCTCACGCCTCGCCAGGCTCTGGTGGATGGCAAACGGACCAGCGAGTTTTGATGCCCCAGCTACTTTTGGAATTTTTCTCGGAAGAGATACCGGCTCGGATGCAGCAGAGCGCGGCCAGAGATCTGGAGCGTATGGCCGAGGAGCGGCTAAGGCTTTCGGGATTGACCTGGGAGGCTTTGACGACCTTTTCCGGGCCGCGACGACTGACGCTTGTGGTCGAAGGTCTACCTACGTCAACACCGGATCGCGATGAAGAGGTCAAGGGGCCGCGAACAACAGCTCCCGAGCAGGCTCTCGAAGGCTTTCTGAGAAAGACGGGTCTGAAAAGAGAGCAGCTTGTCGAGCGCGACGGGGTCTGGCTTGCCCGACTATCCAGCCAAGGTCGCCCAACGACGGAAGTTGTGGCCGAAATGGTGGACGCCATCGTGCGCGCCTTCCCATGGCCTAAATCCATGAGGTCCGGGGAAGCGACATTGCGCTGGGTTCGCCCGCTCCGGCGCATTCTATGTCTGTTTGACGGTCATGTCGTTCCCTTCAGGATTGCGGATGGCTCGACAGATTCAGAAGGCCGGATCCAAGGTATCGAAAGCGGTCGTGTAACCGAAGGTCATCGTTTCATGGGGTCCAGGCGGCCCTTCCAGGTGAGCGATTTTTCCGACTACCGCAGGCAACTCGAAGACAACTTCGTTCTCCTTGACCTCGCAGATCGCAAGCTGCGCATTCTTGAAGGCGCTCGAGCGGCCTGTCAGGCCAAGGGTCTGGAGCTTGTTGATGATGACGGGCTCCTGGATGAGGTCGCGGGTCTTGCCGAATGGCCTACCCCCATTCTGGGTGAGATGGATCCGCAGTTCCTGAGCCTGCCGCCTGAAGTGATCCGGCTGTCTATGAAGGTGCACCAGAAGTACTTTGCCGTTCGCGATCCCGCCTCTGGAGGACTGGCCCCCAACTTTGTCGTGGTCGCCAATGTCGAGGCTTCGGATGGGGGTATGGCTCTCGCAAGGGGGAACGCCCGCGTCCTCTCTGCACGGTTGAACGACGCCCGTTTCTTCTGGGAAGAAGACCTCAAAACCGGGTTTGAGGTGTGGGGTGACAAACTCAAGGGCGTCACGTTCCATGCCAAGCTGGGTACACTCGCCGATCGGGTTCAGCGTATGGCGGGTCTGGCTCGCCGCATTGCGCCCCTGGTTGGCGCCGATCCCGATCAGGCCGAGCTGGCCGCCAGACTGGCCAAGGTCGATCTGGCGTCTGGCATGGTCGGTGAGTTTCCCGAGCTGCAGGGTGTAATGGGCGGCTATTATGTGAACGCGGCACTGGATCACGCAGCGCGAAGCGATATCGCCGCTGCCGTGCGTGACCACTACAAGCCCCAGGGGCCGGGCGATAGCGTGCCGACCTCGCCCTTGAGCATCGCCGTCGCCCTGGCTGAAAAGCTCGACACCCTGGTCGGCTTCTTTGCGATTGATGAGAAACCGACGGGCTCGAAAGACCCCTTTGCCCTGCGCCGGGCGGCATTGGGTGTCATCAGGACGGCACTGGATAACCAGTTGCGGTTTTCGCTTAACGCGGTCTGTGCATTTTCAGCCCTGGATATCATGGGTCTGGCCTCAGTCAGTCGCCCCTGGGCTGGGGCAGCTAATGATCCGGCCCGTGAGGGCCCTGACGAAGCACGAGGTGTCGGCGCAGAGGTTGTTGCCTTCTTTGCAGATCGTCTGAAGGTCCTGCTTCGCGACCAGGGCAAGCGGCACGATCTGGTCGATGCCGTGTTTGCTCTCGGCGATGATGATCTTGTTCGGATTGTTCGGCGCCTCGAGGCCCTTGACGTGTTTTTGTCGAGCGATGATGGAGCCAATCTGCTTGCCGGCTACAAACGAGCCAGCAATATCCTCAAGGCCGAAGAGAAGAAGGAGAGCCTTCCTGAGGGTGAGGCCTGCGCGGGATTGTCTGGCCAGCCGGTTGAGGAGGTCGAACTCATAAGAGCCGTTGCTGAAGCCGCTCGAGCCGTGGATGAGGCCCTGGCGACCGAGGCCTTCGGTGCGGCCATGACGGCGCTGGCCGGCCTTAGGGAACCCGTCGACGCCTTCTTTACGGGTGTAATGGTCAACTCCGAGGTCCCAGCCGAGCGTGATAACCGGTTGAAGCTGCTGGTCCGTGTTCGGTCGGTCATGAACCAGGTCGCCGATTTCAGCTTGATCGGCGGCTGAGGGGAGAGGCTGGCCCCCTGAGGCTTTCAGGTCCTGAGGCTTTCAGGTCCTGAGGCTTTCAGGTCCCGAGCTGAAAGATCGCTAAAGCGGTTGCAGTCTTGCGGTGCGTTGCTCCGTGCGGCCCGGGACGCTATGGCTCCAGCCTTCCTCTAACGCCTGAAGACTACCAGCCATGCATGATATCCGAGCCATTCGTGACAATCCCGACGCCTATGTCGATGGATGGACGCAGCGTGG
>JBFZCB010000166.1:0-2553 GCA_041308165.1 Caulobacterales bacterium | reverse complement strand
CCCATAGTCAGTTGTTGAGCTCGGGTGAGTTCGGTCTTGATTGGTGCCTTGGCCATTTACGTTGCCCTCGGGTTCGTTAAGCGTGGGTGCTTTCAACCCAAACGCCTCTGGCGACTTGGGTTAGCGCAGGTTCAAACGACAATCGAACATAAAGTCTCGCAACACCGTCTTCGTGTTCCTCAAATCGAGGTTCTGTGCGCCACGTCAAGCAGATGTCAAAAACGCCGTTTGCCACTTTCCATGCGTAGGTTTCAACGGCCCTTAACGTAGCTTTTACAAGTTCTGAGTCGGTTGCTTCAGGACTCGGTTGTTCCGCACCCGGTTCTCGTACGACACCGTTTAAGAAATTTACATGAGGCGTCTTGCGATGTGTGGTTGCGTTCTTTGACCACATAGGCGGCACAGAAGACAGCGCTTCAATATCCGCTTTCAATTTTGCCAAAAGTTGTTCGCGAGATACCGTTTCATTTGGAGCATCCATTTACGTTGCCCTCGGGTTGGGATTGGGGTTCTGCGCAGCGTGGCTGCGCTCGCGATCACCGTTAGCGATGTCCAGTAAAGCTAGTTTCTCGGCCGTCTGGTTATCAGCGTTGTTATCCTGCGAGCGCGCTTGAGTCTCCATAGCGGTACGCTCGGTCTCGGCCTGCTCCCTGATCTGCACTTCCTGGAGCTTGGCAGCGCGATCCTCGGCCTTGTCTGCAATCTTGGCCTGATCGACCTGCAGCTTGGCTTGACCAAGTTGCGAGCGCATCTCGACGTCCTGCTTGGCCACCTCGACCGCAGGGTCGACCGGGGGCGGGGGTTGGGTCTGTTGCATGAGCGCGATGGCCTGCCCGATGATCGGCGGCAGCTTGTCGAACACCTCGGGCGCATTCATCACGACATCGAGGCTCGCCTCGGCAATCAGCCGATCAAGAGCCTGCTTGTCCTGCTTGCCCTTGGTCTTGCCCATCATCTCGGTGAGCGATTCGTCGGTCACCTCTGATGCCGTGTCGAACACCTCAGCGGCGTACCACAGGACGATATGCTCCTTGAGGTGGCTGATCATGCCCGGGAGCAGGGTCGGCGCGATCAACTGACTGGCGCCAAAGATCGGCGATTGCATGAACGGAATGTGGGTCTTCAGGTGCGCGATGTGGTCCTGATCCGGGAACGCCACAATCGGACGACCGAGGCTCGCCTTCACATTCTCCGAGACCGCGTTCTCCTCGGTCGGACTAACCTTCGGCGAGAGCAGTTCGTCCCCGTTGGGGATTTTCAACGTCGCAATGATCCGCTCCTCGACCTTGCGACGGTCGTAGAGGTCGGGGTTAAGCTGGGCGCGCTGGGCGACAGCCTGGACCTGCGCGAAGCGCTGCGCTTCGGAGAAGATGTTCGGATCGGAGACCGGGACCACGTCCATCGGGCCGTTGAAGTCCGAACGGCTGGCCAGAAGGCTGCCGGTGGTCTGCACTTCCTCCTGATCGTCGAGGTACATCCCGTTGAGCCGGTGCAGGATGTTCAGCACCATACCCATCGCGTTGTGCAGGCGGCTGTGAATGGCAGAGAACACCACCATCCCCTGCTCGATGTTGGCCAGCTTGGTGCCGACCGGCATGTTGACGTCAGACTCAGATGTCGAGTCCATCGTCGTCCGCACGACCCCTTTGCCCGCATCGACAAGGAAGCCGAGAAGCTGGAACAGGGTGCCGGACGGTTGATTGAACGGAAGCGGCATGGCCAGCTTGCGGACATCGTCCACGTTCAGCCCGCCCTCGACCTCCAGAATTTCCGTCGGCTGGATGTTGAGGGTCTGACCTCCACGTCCACCCTTCAGCTTGATCATCGTCTGGCTGTTGGAGATGTGCGCCGCGTCCATCAGGGCGCGCAAGGCGCCGGTGGTCGCCGCGCTGATCCCGCCGATCATGTGGACGATACCGATGGGGTAAGCGCCGCGCCAGGGGACGAACGGGAACTCGACGATCCACTGCAGTTCTTCCTGCGCGGCGTCGTCCTCGTCCCAGTTGCGGTAGATGCTTAGAACCGTCTGCGTGGTCTTGTCGACGCTGATGATGTACGGCGCCGGGCCGTCAGCCTCGTCGTCTTCCTCGATGTCGCAGATCGCGTAAATCTCGAAGACCGTCCGCAGACCGTCCTCGTTGTAGACGCCGTCCGCCCGGCCCTCGATCTTGTCGTTGGCCCGCTCGGAGGCAGACACTTCCGGGGTCATGGACGACGCCATGACGTCAACGTCGCGGTACATCCCCGATTTGATGCGCTTCTGGTATTCCAGTTTGGTGATGTACTGGACGTGGGTCTTGCGCTGGGCCGTGTAGAAATTGGTGGCCGCGTAGGGGAGGTAGATGTCGTCGATCGCGACGAACATGAACGAGGGGCGGTTCTTAGCCTCATCCCATGTGATTTTCATGTACTGGGCGCCGCCGAGCGGAACCTGGGTCAGCAATTGCTCAAGCTCGGGCCGGAATTCCGGGCTCTGCGTGGTCAACTGCCAGTTCATGAAGTCGGATTTGCGTTGCGCCTTGGCAACACGCTCCTTGGTCACGTCCCCGACGA
>JBFZCB010000165.1:0-18482 GCA_041308165.1 Caulobacterales bacterium | reverse complement strand
GGACAGAACCTGCGGTGGGATCGTGATCGGGTCCCTGAAACTGGCATCCCGATGATTCCAGGCCCGGCCCCAGGCGTCAGGCGTATGCGGGGCCTCACTCTGGGTCAGCGGTGCCCGTGGCAGGTTCCAGCCAGGGTCCGATCCCCTCAACAAGTGTGCGGGTGGGGCGTGCAGGTCGACCATCCAGGTGGATACAGACGACGCTGACCCGGGCCCGGCACAGGACCTCGCCATCGCGCTCAACACTCTGTGAGATCAGCAGCCTCGGGCCCTTGATGGCGTCATAGGTGGTGCGAACGACTAGGGCATCGTCAATCCGCGCAGGCTTCAGGAACTTCAGGTCCATCTCTGACACGACGAAGGCCAGGGGGCGTTCAGCCTCCAGCAGGGCCGCATGGCCAGCCGCCGTCAGCCTCAGAAAGTCCGAGCGTCCCCTTTCGAAGTAGCGGACATAGTTGGCGTGGTAGACAAGACCGGTGAAATCGGTGTCCTCGTAGTAGACGCGCAGGGCCAGGAGATGTTCCCGCCCTTCGAACCGGCCGGCTGTGGGATTATCGCTAGGGTTCATCATAAGACCGTTCATAGACCCCTTCGTCGCGCAAGGTCACGGTGCGGGGGTTTCCTGGCCGTCTGCAGCGGCCGTGTTCGCATCGGCTGGAACTACCGCGGTTTCAGGCAGATCGCGGCAGTCGGTCGCCTTCATGGTGGCAAACTCCCGGTGAAGGGGATCGGTCTCGAACAGTATCCGGTTAGGGCGAGAGATAAAGGCAATAGCCTCACGCCCTCCACGGTAGCCAGCGTATCCGCACATAACCCTGCCCTGACCCTGTACCGCCAGGCGAACCTCGGCTCCGGGTCCCATCTGGCTGCGAACCTGTTCGATCATTCGCTTTCCGGGATCGACGGGCTCCAGGCTCCAGCGCCGACCCTCAAGCGCCGCATAAAGGCTCAGTGCCCCCAGGAGCAGCACCATGACCCCCATGACCAGCATCAGCCGCTTTCCATTCAGGCGTCCGGACACCCTCGCCTCCCCTTGAGGTCAGGATCATGGCGCTCTTTTCTGCCACAGGAAACCCTGCAGTCCGGGATCTTCTATTCAAAAAGCTCGGCTGCGGTCGGGCTGGCCGGGCCTGGCGGTGCGGACAGTCCCAGATGGGTATAGGCTCTGGCACAGGCCATCCGCCCCCGAGGCGTTCTCTGGATGAACCCCTGCTGTAGCAGATAGGGTTCGATCACATCCTCAACCGCATCGCGCGCTTCAGCGATTGCGGCCGCCAGGGTATCCATACCGACCGGACCGCCGCCATAGTTCTCAATCAGGGCCTTGAGAAACCTGCGATCCAGCGAATCCAGCCCGGCCTCATCAACTTCCAGACGCGCCAGAGCCCGCGCGGCGGCCAGCCGGTCGATGACAGGGGCACCCTCTGCACTGGCAAAATCCCGCACTCGACGCAGCAGGCGGCCCGCCACGCGGGGCGTGCCTCGCGAGCGGGCCGCGATTTCACGCGCCCCCTCCTCAGTGATGGAAGCCTGCATCTTTCGGGCCGTGCCCATCACGACGCGGCACAGTTCGTCGGCCGTATAGAACTCCAGTCGCAGGGGAATACCGAAACGGTCCCTCAGGGGCGTAGCCAGAAGTCCGGCCCGTGTAGTTGCCCCCACAAGCGTGAAGGGGGCCAGATCGATCCGAACGGACCGGGCCGAAGGGCCTTCACCGATGATCAGATCCAGGACGTGATCCTCCATCGCCGGATAGAGAATCTCTTCAACATTGGGGGCCAGCCGATGGATCTCGTCGATAAACAGGACGTCGCGGGGCTCAAGATTAGTCAGGATAGCGGCCAGATCACCGGCCTTGGCCAGGATCGGTCCGGACGTCGCCCGGAAACCGACGCCAAGTTCCCTGGCCACAATCTGGGCCAGGGTCGTCTTGCCCAGACCGGGAGGTCCAAACAGCAGCACGTGGTCGAGCGCTTCCGAGCGACCACGTGCGGCGTCAATAAAGACCTTGAGGTTGGCCTTGACCATCTCCTGACCCACAAAGTCGCCAAGGGTCTGGGGGCGAAGCGCCCGGTCATAGCCCTCCCCCGGCTCGGGCGTTGCAGAGATGATGCGGTCGTCGGTCATGCCAATCCCGCGTAGTCGGTCAGGGCCTTCGGGTGAAGCCTGAAGTCACTCAAGGGGGCAGGCGTTGAGCCTTTCACCGCCCCAACTCCTGCAGGGCAGCCCGAATGATGCCTGATAGTTCGGCATCCTCGCCGTTCTTTTCAGCCTCATGGCGGATGAGGGCCTGGTCCACGGCTCTTCGAGCATTGACCTCTGCGACACCCAGACCCAGGAGAGCCGATACAGCCTCGCCTGCAATCGAGGCTCGAGGAGCCAGACCTCCTGGTGCCATACCCGGGGCCGAGGGTGTAAAGCTGACATCGCCAAGGGACTTGCCCTTAAGCTCTGTGACAATGCGCAGGGCCAGCTTGGGACCCACACCATTGGCCCGGCCGATGGCGGCCTTGTCATCGCGGGCTACGGCCTGGGCCAGTTCCTGAGGGGCCAGCACATCCAGCACCGACAGGGCGGCCCGGGGGCCAACACCCTGAATGGCCAAGAGCGTGGTAAAGGCCCTGCGCTCATCGCGGCTGGAGAAGCCGTAAAGGCGCGGACCATTCTCAGCTGACCAGCTGGTCTCCACATGAAGCGTGGCCTCGTCACCGGGAGCCGGCAGGCGTTGCAAGGTCCTTGCCCCGCAGACCACCACATAGCCCACACCCGAACAGTCGATGAGGCAATGCCCTTCCTCGACCTCAGCCAGGACACCTCTGAGCCGCCCGATCATATTGACAGTCTCCTGACGCGGGCGAGCCGCAAAGCATGGCAGACAGCCTGGCTCATGCGGCCCCCTTGAGGGCAGCCAAAAGGCTGCGCCGGCGAAGCTGTGCATGGGTAACGGCCACGGCAAGGGCATCTGCTGCGTCCGCTGTGACATCGCCAGCCTGCGGCAGAAGCCTCTTGATCATGTAGGCGATCTGACCCTTGTCGGCATGGCCAGCCCCCACAACCGCCTTCTTGATCAGATTTGGAGCATACTCGGCCACAGTGAGCCCGAGCCGAGCCGGCGCCAGCATCACAGCTGCCCGGGCATGACCCAGCTTCAAGGTCGAGGCTGGATTGACGTTGACAAAAACCTCCTCGATCGCAGCCTCATCACAATCGTGAGAGGCACAGATCTCGCCGACACCCTCGAGCAGATGGAGAAGGCGCTGGCTGAAGGGATCCGTCTCACAGGGCCTGACCACGCCATGCCCAATCCAGCGCAGTCGCGAACCCTCGACCGAAATCACGCCCCAGCCCGTGCGGCGCAGACCCGGATCAAGGCCTAGAATTCGTACCGGGGGAATCGCAACGTTCGTCATTCGTTCCCTTCATGCCCCAAACAAGGTTTACGGACAATGACCAGGACTCAGCTGGCCCGGAAACGAATAAGGTGGCGGCCGTTCAGCCCCTGGCGCGAGGGCTTAGCACCCGCAAAGACCGCCCAGGGTGGACTTGCGAAACAAATACGGTTCTCAGCCTGCGAACTTGGCAAGATCTTCGTCAGAGATGTCCTCATTGGAATAGACATTCTGCACATCATCCTCGGCATCAAGAGCATCAAGGAGCTTCATCAGAGAACCGACCGCATCGCCCGTCACCGGTACCTCGGACTGGGGCTTCCAGACGATGGCTGTGGATCGGGCATCACCCAGGCGTTTTGACATGGCCTCAGCAACCTCGTTCAGGTCCTCAAAGGCCGTCCAGATGGTATGGCCCGGAGCATCCTCATAGATGTCGGGCTTGACCAGGTCGCTTTCGACGTCCTGTGCGCCGGCCTCTATGGCGGCCTCCATGACATCGTCCTCGGACCCGGCCTCGGCCCGGTAGATGATCTTGCCCACTCGATCCCACATGAAGGCCACCGAGTTCATCTCGCCCAAGGCCCCGCCGTTCTTCTTGAAGGCCGTGCCGATATTGGAGGCGGCGCGGTTTCTGTTGTCGGTCAGGGCCTCGACGATGATGCCAACCCCGCCAGGACCCCGACCTTCGTAGCGGACCTCTTCCATCGTATCGACATCACCGCCCGAGGCCTTGTTGATGGCTCTCTGGATCACGTCCTTGGGCAGGCTTTCAGCCTTGGCGTTGTTAACCGCAAGGCGCAGGCGAGGGTTCAGGGCCGGATCCGGCATGCCGGACTTGGCCGCCACGGTAATGTCGCGCGACAGTTTGGAGAACAGCTTGGAGCGCTGGGCATCGGCGCGCCCCTTGCGGTGCATGATGTTCTTGAACTTGGAATGACCGGCCATGAGAAACTCTTTGGTAGACCTGAGGCTCGCGAGCATGTCGCGGAAAGATTAGCCGTCGCCTCTAGCCGATGAGCGTGCGCCTGTCATCTGGAGGCGGACCTTCATGACACAGGTCCCCACTCTCCTTCTGGCGCAACCCGGGCCCGGGGTCCGGGATGGAGGCCGCGGCGGGTCGTCGCGGATCCACACCTGAATGCGCAGCACACGCAAGAGCCCTGTAGAAGGCTCTCGGAACCGGCAGCGGTTCGGAGTATTGTGTAAAAAAATACGAGACCGGGAGCCTTGCCATGACCGAAGATCACGACCTGCCAGGTGAGGACCGTACTGCCTTTTACGATGCCGAGGGCCATGATGACCTCGGTGCCTTCGGCGATTATGAGGAGGCGGACATTGTCGAATGGTATGAAGCCCGTCCCGTGACTGTGTCAGCGGCCGCTGCCACAGGGTCCATTCTGGGGGCCTTTGCCCTGGGGGCGATCTCGGCCGTGGTCATCATGGTTCTGGCCCGTCGTTACGACGACTAGTTTCGGCCTGGCGAAACCTGCAAGATGGAATCCGGAGGCCTTTGAACCTGGGTTGAGGCTCCGGAACTCCGATCAGTCAGCCAGGAGGTTTTCGACAACCGCCCTGAGCTTGCCTGTCACCGGCTTGGGCCGGCGGGTTTCGCGCTCGACATAGACATGTACGAAATGACCGATCGCTGCCGGCCTGGTCGTTCCCCGACGAAACACGGCGAACCCATAGGTCACGCTCGATGTGCCGATTCGGTCAACCTTGATGCCGACCTCGATGACATCGGGAAATGCCAGGGAGGAGGTGTAGCGGCATCCTGAATCCACGACCAGGCCAAGGGAATCGTCCAGGGCGTTGGCGATGATCAGATGGGCGTTAACCGCCGAATCGACGAACTCGTAAAATTTGGCATTGTTAATGTGCCCATACTGATCATTGTCAGCCCAACGGGTGGAGACCATGTGAAAGGCCTTATAGGTACTGCGTTCGGCCAGCTTGCCTTCATCACGGGCGGGCATTGATTCAAATCCTCATTCTCTTGGACCCCAAACGTCCAGCTTGGCCTACCTCACGTCAAGCGCCTATCGAGGGATAGTGATGACGAAGGGGTGAGCCCATGGGATTGAACACACGCGCCGCAGTCCTCAGATCGACGCAGGCAGAAAAGCCATACGCCAGGAGCCGCCCGCTCTCGATCGAGACCGTCTGGCTTGAAGCGCCCGGACCAGACGAGGTCCTGGTGGCCATCCAGGCGGCCGGCCTTTGTCACTCTGATCTTTCTGTCATCAATGGTGACAGGCCCCGTCCCCTGCCCATGGCGCTCGGTCATGAGGCCTCCGGCATAGTCCAGGCCCTTGGCCAGGGGGTGACCGACCTGGCCATCGGAGATCATGTCGTGATGGTCTTCATGCCGTCTTGCGGATACTGTGATCCTTGTGCGGAAGGGCGCCCGGCCCTTTGCGAACCCGGTGCCGCGGCCAATGGCCGGGGTGAGCTACTCGGCGGAGGTCAGCGTCTTTCGAGCGCAGACCAGACGCTCCACCACCATCTGGGCTGCTCGGCCTTTGCCGAGCATGCCGTCGTCTCGCGGCGTTCCCTGGTCAGGGTCGATCCTTCACTGAGCTTCGAGGACGCCGCCCTCTTTGGTTGCGCGGTCCTGACAGGGGTCGGGGCCGTGGTAAATACCGCCGGAGTGCGTGCTGGCCAGTCTGTAGCCGTGGTCGGCCTGGGAGGTGTCGGGCTGGCAAGCGTCCTAGGCGCCCTGGCCTGCGGTGCCTCTCCGGTCATAGCCGTTGATATTTCAGAAGAGAAACTGGCCCTGGCACGTACGTTTGGCTCCGTCCTGACCGTCAATGCCCGCGACCCTGATGCCGTCGACCAGGTCAAGGCGCTGAGCCACGGAGGCGTGGATGTAGCCATCGAAATGGCAGGCTCGGTCCGTGCACTGGAGGACGCCTGGAAGATGACGCGGCGCGGCGGGTTGACCGTAACCGCGGGTCTGCCGCCTCCCGAGGCAGCTCTTGGCGTAAACATTGTCTCCCTCGTGGGCGAGGAACGCACGCTCAAAGGCTCCTATATAGGCACCTGTGTGCCCAGCCGGGATATCCCGCGCTATATCCGTCTCTATCAGGAGGGCCGTCTTCCCGTGAACCGCCTTATGAGCGGCAGCCTGCCGCTAGAGGATATCAATCAAGGCTTTGATCGCCTGGATGCGGGAGAGGTTGCGCGTCTGATCGTGACGTTCTGAACCTCTTGCGAAGGGCAGGACCCGGTCACGCCCCGACAGGACACACATCGGGCTCGGGTCCCCGAACAATGACCGACCGATGCGTCGGTGCCATCAGGCTTGATCTTGTGTCTGGGCGATCAGACGAAAGGATGGCCACCATCTGTGTGCTGATGAAAGGCTCAAGCGGCCACTCGTGGCGGGATGAGACTGTGTATTCATGCCCCCAATAGGGCCTCGACCTCGGCTCGTGTCGGCAGCGAGGGCTGAGCGCCCGGCCGTGTCGTCGCCAGGGCTCCGGCCGCGCAGGCAAAGGCCAGGGCCTTTTCCGGCTCCATACCTTCCAGCAGGGCCACGGTCATGGCTCCGACAAAGGCATCCCCCGCACCGGTAGAATCTCGGGCCACGATCTCTGGGGGTTCACAACGGGCCATCTCCCCGCCGCGCTGGAACATCACAGCCCCTTTGGCCCCCAGAGTAACCACGACCCGACCTCCGCCATGGTGAAGCGCATCTCCATAGAAGGCCGCCTCGAGCTCATTGACCACAATCAGGTCGGCGCGCCGAAGAAGGGCATCGGAAACGGGAACTGCGGGGGCCAGGTTCGCACAGACAAACCCCCGGGCCCGACTGACGGCCGTCTCGACAGTCTCGACAGGCAACTCAAGCTGAACAATCAGCGGTGCTTCAATCCTGACGGGAAGGTGGCCTGGAATGATCTGATGATTGGCACCCGCCGCCACCACGATCTGATTCTCGCCCGAGGGATCGACGGCGATCAGGGCGACACCCGTTGGAGCCTCATCATCGGTCTCGACCCCGGACAGGTCGACGCCTTCGTCTTCAAGGAGCGCCAGGGCTTCATCAGCCATGGCGTCATGACCCACTCTTCCAATCAGACAGACCCCGGCACCCAGTCTGCGGGCCGCAAGGGCCTGGTTGGCCCCCTTGCCCCCGGGGTGGCGGGCGAGGCTAGCTCCCGTCACGGTTTCACCGGCCGCCGGCAGCGACGGAGCCGAGGCGACAAAATCAAGATTGATGGATCCGATGACAGTAATGTTCATCTTGACTGACCCTTTGAGAAGGCCGCCTGAGCACGAGGTCCATCCTCCTCCAGTCGCTCGGCAATCAGGTCCATCACCCCTGATCCGTCAGCAGCCGTCACCCATTGGTGCCGGGCCCGCGAGGCCTCGACGCGAAACTCAACAGCCGTGTGACCTCGCGTCAGGTCCGAGCCGGTTTCAACACGGATCTCGCAGGACCTCAGGGTGAACAGCTCCGGACGGATCAGCCAGGCGATCGTGCAGGGATCATGAAGTGGAGGGGCCTCCCAGCCGACTATGTCGCGCTCCACTCTCTGGGAGAACCTCAGAACGCGGGCAGCGAGCCTGGCGGCTTCGCTATCGATAGCCTCCAGCCTGGTGATCGACGAATCCACGGCCCGAACCTGGTGCGTTGCATCCAGCCCGATCACGATGGACTGACAGTCACTGGCAAGGACCTCGGCGGCGGCTTCTGGATCGGCCCAGACGTTGAACTCGGCAGAGGCTGTGATGTTGCCGCCCTCGGACCGCGCCCCACCCATGATCACCACGGGCCCGAGCCATCTGGCCAGCTCGGGCCTGCGCCTCAGGGCCAGTGCCAGGTTGGTCATGGGTCCCATGATCGCCAGGGCGACCTCGCCTGCCGGCCTAGCCATCACCTGCTCGATGATGGCATCGATGGCAGAGCCCTCGCCGGCCGCCACGCCCGGCTCAAAGGGCACGAAATCTCCAAGACCCTCCGCACCGTGGAACTCCCCCGCGCCTGCAGGTTCACGCACGAGCGGCCGGCCTGCGCCAGCAAAGACGGGCACCTCCTCACGCCCTGCAAGCTGGCGTACGATCCTGGCGTTGCGTGTGGTCTTTTCAAGCGGCACGTTTCCGCCCACCGTCGTGATGGCCAGCACATCGAGCTCGGGCGAGGCCAGGGCCAGCAAAAGCCCGACCGTGTCATCAACCCCGGGATCACAGTCGATAATCAGCGCTTGGATCTTCATCGTGTCAGATTTGGCCAGCCTTGGTCGTTTAGGCAACCTTCCGCTCAGAGACAGCGTAAGACGCAGGCCTCTGCCAGGGCCCGGGAAGAATCGATAAAGGGCACAGTGACAGCCTCAGCGTCGAGCAGCAGGGGGACTTCGGTGCAGCCGGCAATCACACTGACTGCGCCCTGGGCCACAAGGGCTTCGGCGAGCTCTGCCATGGCAATTCTCGAGTCCGGTCCGATCTGGCCGGCCTTGACCCCCTTGATGAGGTCGATGAGCCGTGGGCGGTCCACACCCTGCGGCAGGACCACCTCTACTCCCGATTCACCCAGACAGGCTCTGTAGAGCGCCTCTCCTCCCGGCGTGGCCAAGACCCCCACGGGGCCGTCTCCCGCCGCCATGGCCCGCTTTGAGGTCTCCGCAATCATGTCGATGAAGGCCAGGCCGGATGCCCGTATCCCATCCGCGGTGGCGTGGGCAGTATTGCAGGGCATGGCCAGGATTTCCGCTCCCATGGCCTTCAATCGCTCAGCCATCGCCCCCAGCTCAGCCGAGGCTGCCTCGGGCTCGGCCATCCGGTCCGGAACACGCGGGTTCAGATCCATCAGTATCCTGATGTGATCACCATCCTTGCCGGCGGGCGTCGCTGCCTGGAGCTTGAACAGGAAATCGGTCGTGGCCGCCGGGCCCATGCCACCAAGAACCCCAAGGACCCTGGGTCGGGAACCCCGGGTCACAGATGGTCCTCGAACTCGCCCTGATAGCCAAACAGACCCTGGGCTCCACCCGTATGGAGAAAGACCAGGGTTTCATTCTCAAAACGGCCGGAACGGGCCAAGGCTATGAGACCCTTCATGGCCTTGCCGGTATAGACAGGGTCCAGCACGATCGCATCGGTGCGTGCGGCCAATTTTACGGCCTCGATGACGGCCTCGTCGATCAGGCCGTATCCGGCTCCGACGTAGTCACAGTCCGCCACGACCATATCGTCTGTCACCGCATCCGGACGGCCCAGAAGGGCCGCGGTCTCCCTTGCCAGCCTGAGGACACTCTCCTCCTGACGGGGTCTGGGAGCCCTGACACCAATACCCAGGACCGGGATATCCACACCCATGACCGCCAGTCCGGCGACAAGGCCGGCATGGGTGCCTGCACTTCCCGTGGCGGTGATGATCCGGTCGACCTGCATATCCAGCTCATCGGCCTGAACCACGATCTCGCGAGCACAATCCACATAGCCGAGGGCCCCGATGGCATTGGAGCCACCACCGGGTATCACATAGGGTTTGCCCCCACGGCTACGGACCTCTTCAGCGGTTTTTTCCAGTTCGGCCACCATGTCGGATCCGCCCGGCACTGTTCGCATCCCGGCACCGAACAGCCGGTCCATGAGCACATTGCCATTGCGGGTGTAATCCAGGGCTGTTGATCCGGTACGGGCCTCAAGAATGATTTCACAGGCGAACCCGTGAGCGGCTGCAGCCGCTGCTGTCTGGCGAACATGGTTGGACTGGACAGCCCCTTGCGTCACCAGGGTGTCGGCCCCCTCGATCATGGCCTGGCCGAGCAGAAACTCTAGCTTTCGGGTCTTGTTGCCGCCTCCGGCCAGGCCCGTACAATCGTCTCGCTTGATCCAGATCTCAACTCCCAGCACCTCCGACAGTCTGGGCAGGGGCTCGAGCGGTGTCGGCAAATGGGCAAGGCGAACACGGGAAAAGCGGGCGAGATGCATGGACGTGATTCCGGGTGGGCATTGGCAGCATCTGCAGGTCTAGCCGAGCCAGGGCCACATGCCGAGCCTCGTTTTGTTCCCGGGCGCAAAGCGGCCGTCTTTGGCTGTGAGTCCGATGGTGGGCACCGCTCATCGCAGCCGTACCCTCTCATCCTTCAGGATGGGACATCTGTTTGCCTCACCGAGCATGTCCGGCGTTGAGCATAGTCGCATATCGCTGTAGGGTCGCCTTGTTCTCCGGGGAGCGCTGCTCAAAGCGCTGAGACTGGCGTGATCGCCTGACCCGTCGAACCTGATCCGGGTCATGCCGGCGAAGGGATGAGTAACACGCGGTCCACGGCCCCAAGGCCGAACACGGGGACCCCGCGCCCGACGTCGGCGGATCCTCTTGAACCAGAGGCTGCCATGAACATCGCCGTCCCCCCGCCTGCCAACGCCACGCCCACAGAGCCAGCGCACGATCCAGGCATCGACCTGCCCTTGAAGGAGGCCCGTGAGCAGGTCATGGCGGAAACGGGCACGATTCCGACCGGCGAACGCGCCGGATCGCGCAAGGTATTTGTCCAGGGCGAGATCTATCCGGATATCCGGGTCCCGTTCCGCGAGGTGGCTGTCCATCCGAGCGCCAATGAACCACCGGTCACCATCTATGACAGCTCCGGCCCCTACACGGATCCAACCGTAAGCATCGACATCACCAAAGGTCTTCCGCTGGTCAAGTCCAGCTGGCAGCTGGACCGGGGTGATATCGCGCCGGTCCTCAACCCGCGCGAGGTTCGCCCCGAAGACAACGGCCATGCGTCCGGCAAGAACCTTGCTCCCCGGTTCGATACCTCGCGCCACAAGGTCTTCAAGGGCGTCGAAGGTCGGCCGGTCACCCAGTATGAGTATGCACGGGCAGGCATCATCACACCCGAGATGGAATATGTTGCCATCCGGGAGAACCTGCGTCGTGAACAGACCGCACCCTGTGTCCGCGACGGTGAGGATTTCGGGGCCAGCATCCCGGATTTCGTGACACCGGAGTTCGTGCGCCAGGAAATCGCCCGGGGGCGAGCCATCATCCCGCACAACATCAACCACCCGGAAGTCGAGCCGATGATCATCGGTCGCAACTTCCTGGTGAAGATCAATGCCAATATCGGCAACTCGGCGGTCCTGTCTTCGGTAGACGACGAAGTCGACAAGCTGGTCTGGGCCACCCGCTGGGGGGCCGACAATGTCATGGACCTGTCGACCGGTCGCAACATTCACAACATCCGGGACTGGATCATACGCAACTCATCGGTCCCAATCGGTACCGTGCCGATCTATCAGGCCCTGGAAAAGGTCAACGGCGTTGCCGAGGATCTGACCTGGGAAGTGTTCCGCGACACCCTGATCGAGCAGGCTGAACAGGGCGTGGACTATTTCACCATCCATGCCGGGGTGCGCCTTCCGTTCGTACCCATGACGGCAAAGCGCGTGACCGGCATCGTCTCGCGCGGCGGCTCGATCATGGCCAAGTGGTGCCTTTCACACCACAAGGAGAGCTTCCTCTATGAACATTTCGAGGACATCTGCGACATCATGCGGGCCTATGACGTGTCGTTCAGCCTCGGAGATGGCCTGCGTCCCGGCTCGATCGCCGATGCCAATGACGAAGCCCAGTTTGCTGAACTTCGAACCCTTGGCGAACTGACCAAGATCGCCTGGAGCAAAGGGTGCCAGGTCATGATCGAGGGCCCGGGCCATGTCCCGATGCACAAGATCAAGGCCAATATGGATGAACAGCTGAAGTGGTGCCATGAGGCTCCATTCTATACGCTGGGCCCGCTGACGACCGATATCGCGCCTGGCTATGACCACATCACCTCGGCCATCGGCGCGGCCATGATCGGCTGGTTCGGGACAGCCATGCTCTGCTACGTCACGCCCAAGGAACACCTGGGCCTTCCGGATCGGCAGGACGTCAAGGACGGCGTGATCACCTACAAGATCGCTGCCCATGCTGCCGATCTTGCAAAGGGTCATCCGGCAGCCCGCCTGCATGATGATGCGTTGAGCCGCGCGCGTTTCGAGTTCCGCTGGGAGGACCAGTTCAATCTTGGCCTCGATCCCGAGACGGCCCGGAAATATCATGACGAGACCCTGCCAAAAGAAGCGCACAAGACCGCCCACTTCTGCTCGATGTGCGGACCCAAGTTCTGTTCGATGAAGATCAGCCAGGATATCCGGCGAGATGCGGCGGCTCAGAATGATGCTGGAGCCTCGCTTGTTCCTGCCGAAGTCGAAGCCGGAATGGCCGAGATGTCAGCTCGCTTCCGGGCTGGCGGCGGATCCATCGAGGTGAAAGTCTAGCCTGAGGTATCCGGCCTTAAACGCGCCGTCTGTTGTCACCAAAGGGTCCGACCTTCAAAGGGTTGGGCCCTTTGTCTTTGTGGCGACCCGCTTTCAGACCCTTACCATCACCTCGGGTCCCTGACTGTCTGCGTCGTCAATCCGCTTGGGCCAGCCGTTCGGCTGCAATCTTGCGGAAGGCCTCTTCGAAGACGGCGGCAGGCTGGCCACCCGAGAGGAGGTAGCGGCCATCGATGACCACAGCAGGCACTGCCGAGATTCCGCGCGAACGCCAGAGAGCCTCTTCGGCCCTTACGGCCTTGGCGTATCGGTCATCACAGATCACCTCCAACGCAATCGCCCGGTCCAGCCCTGCGTGTCCGGCAGCGTCGGCCAGGACGTCCGGGTCGGCCAATGACCGCCCCTCGGTGAAATGGATACGAAACAGCGCTTCCTTGAGAGCCCTCTGACCCGAAGCCCCGGCGCTCTGATGGGCCCAGTACAGCAGGCGGTGAGCATCAAAGGTGTTCCAGATCCGACTGTCTGGACCCATTTTCATCTCAAAGCCGTCCCAGGCCTCTGCCGCCCGTTCTGTAATCATGGCCCGATTGGCGGCAGACTGTTCTGGTGTCGAGCCGTATTTGCGCGAAATATGCTCGCCGATGTTCTCGCCTTGCGCCTCCATCTGGGGATTCAGCTCGAAGGGCTGAAAGGTGATCTCGGCCCTTATCCCCTCGGCCTCCAGCCTGGCCAGAGCCGCCTCGACCCCGCCAAGGCCCACGACACACCAGGGACAGACGATGTCCGATACGAAATCAATCTTCAGCGTACGGCTCATCGGGTCTACTCCTCCAAAAGCCGGTCACTTGGATAGACCTGCACCTATCCTAGCCGGACCCTGTCCGGTCCCAGACTGTCAAGACTCGCTGCGAAGGCAAGTCTATTGGACCGTCAGGACCACATAATCGTTCACCAAAACCCACACGACATAAGCGGCTTGGGTTTCGTATGAACCAATCGTTAACGACACACGTGCACCCTCTCCTTCCAGGACGCCGCTTCATCCGGAGGCACGCACCAATGTCGACCATCATGACCAGCTCAACACGCCGCTCCCGCGACCATTTCGAGCCCCAGGACACTGATCCCCAGGAGCAGAGACGCCTGCGTGGTCAGCTCGAGAAAATTGACTACACCGCCTTCGTCTCCAACCGCGAAGTCATTGGACCGGCCCTGGCCCAGGTCGACGCCGCAACCTTTCAGAGACTTGCCATTGCCGTGGCAACCGCCAGGACACGGTGGGTATCCGAGGCCCTGCGCCTGTCTGAATCAGGCTCTCCGGCCACCCCAGATCAGGTGGCTCGCCTCGCATCGGCCCGTGCCGCCTTCGAGGAACTGGCAGATGCCTATGAAGCCCTGCGGCGTATGGTCGAGCGCAGCTATCTGACACTGCGCGAGGCCCCCCCTCAGCCCTGATCCAGAGATTGGGGCCGCGTCGATATAGGCGCGTTCGGATCACTGGATAGGGGTCTGGCTGGCGTGGGTGGTGAAGCCGCGGGAACGGGCAGGCCAAGAGGTCGACTGGCGGGCTCGACAAGCGGCTCGACAAGGGATTGCCCCCTTGCGGGTTCGGTGAGGGATCCCGCTGGACGCGACAGCTGAACTGTGCGCGCCCCTGGTTCCGGAGCCCGTCCTGAAGCCGCGATGACAGGTCGTGTCGCTGAACTGCGGTCGCCATTGGTTGGAGACGTCTGTAGCGCGACGCCTGTGCCAGCAGAAGGAGCAGCCACGGTCTCCAGTGCCGGCTCCAAAGCCCCTGGCTGATCCTGGACAGGACGCTGCGAGGCGGCATCCGCCACAGCAGGGACAACAGGGGGCCCCGACGTGATCACATCGGTCTCAAGACCCGGCCTTAGCAGCAGCCAGGTAATGAAGGCACCCACCAGCATCAGCGCCACAAGACCAATGATCCATCGACGAGTTGAGCCCCCACGCGAAGTGGGCTCGCCAACGGCATCAGACGCGGCCTGGGCGGCGGATGCCGGGCCAGGATCCGGTTCCATTTTTTCTGCCGCACCCGCCTGGCCCATGGCCAGGCCACCAGAGGCCACGACCTTAGGGCTGGGGGCCGATGCGGGTAGTGTCGCTTGGGCAGTGTCCCCAGGCCTGGCCAACGAAGGCTGGACCTGTAGGTCAGACGCCAGAGGCGCAGCGGGCGACGGACTTGGCGGGACAGGCGCTGTTCCGGGCCTGAGTTGTGGGATCATCGAGCCGGTCAGGATGCTCCCGGACCGACGGGGAAGCGGATTTGGGGCCGATACCCCCCGTGCGGGGTCCGCGATCTGAGGTCGAAATCCAGGCCCGGTTCCGGATTGGGCCTGTGCCTGGGGCTGTGGCTTGGGCTGTGCCTGGGGCTGGAGTTGGGACCTCGGCTGTGGAGGCGGAATAAAGCCGGTGGATGTCGGCAAGGGTCCGACCCGGAAAGTCGTTGGGGGCGGGCGACCCCATTGAATCGGGGCGCGCCCTGCCATGGGCCTGGGTGCGTCAGAAGCGACTGAGCGGGGGGCCGGCTCAGACGGGGCCGCAGCGGGCGTTGGAACCGGTTCCGGTTCCGGTGTCGAAGCCGGTGTCGAAGCCGGTGCGGGGGGAGCCGCAGCCCGTACCGGGGTCTCAGGCGGTACTGCAGGCTCAGCTTTGCGCTCGGTTTCGGGCTCCGTCTTTAGCTTGGGCTCGCTCAGGCCTGCGGGTGGGGCTTCAGCGTGGGATTGGGCCTCGGGATCGGATTGGACCTTGGCCTTCGGCCTGGACCTTGGCTTGGACGCGGGCTTTGGCCCAGAAGGGACCTTATCCAGGGCTCCAGCGCTGGCCGTGCCCGGGGTTTCGTTGTCCCCCTGCAAAGGGGACTTCGCCGGCTTAGCAGCCCTTGGGGTCTTGGTCGTTTTGGGATCTCGCGCCACACAGGCTCCGGGGTCTTGATGAGGCTCACCCAGAGGCCTGGGCGAAGGGATATGGGCACCTGGTGATGCCCTGGTGGATTACTGGTGCCGTCAGGAGGGTTCTGGGCTTCTGGACTTCCAACAGTGTGCACCCGGCTGTGGGACAGTTTGATGGCAAAGACCCCGACCGGATGTCAGGCCTTGAGGCGGTAGCCGGTCTTGAAGATCCAGCCTACCAGACAAAGACAGATGATGAGAAAGCCGAACGTGGCAGCCACACTGATGCCCACGCCAACATCGCCCGCTCCATAGAAGGTCCAGCGAAAACCGGAGATCAGATAGACCACGGGATTGAAGAGGCTGATGGTGCGCCAGATCCCCGGCAGCATGTCGATCGAATAAAAGGCCCCTCCCAGAAAGGTCAGCGGCGTTACAATGAGCATCGGCACGGCCTGCAGCTGCTCAAAGCCGTCGGCCCAGATGCCGATGACAAAACCAAAGAGACTGAAGGTGGTGGCAATCAGGACCAGAAACAACAGCATCCACACGGGATGAAGCACCTGCAGGGGCGTGAAGAGAGCCGCAGTTCCAAGAATGATCAAGGCCAGGATGATGGACTTGGTTGCCGCCGCCCCCACATAGGCCACCACGATCTCGAAAGGCGAAACCGGAGCCGACAGGATCTCGTAGATGGTGCCTGTGAACTTGGGAAAATAGATTCCGAAGGAGGCATTGAAGATCGACTGGGTGAAAAGGCTGAGCATGATCAGGCCTGGAACGATGAAGGCTCCGTACTGGACGCCACCGATCTCGGTCATGCGGCTGCCGATGGCCGAACCAAAGACAACAAAATAGAGGGCCGTGGTGATCACGGGCGTGACCACACTTTGCCAGAGCGTGCGAAGGGCGCGGGCCATCTCGAAGTGATAGATGGCCCAGACGCCTCGGGGATTGAACGACATCAGCCGACGAGCTCCTCGTCCTGAACACGGTCACGGTGCACCAGGCTTACGAATATGTCCTCAAGCGAGCTCTGGCGGGTGTTCAGGTCCTTGAACCCTATGCCGAGCTGCTCCAGGCGACGGATCAGTGAGGGAACGCCTGTATTGTCTGCATTGGCGTCAAAGACATATTCCAGCTCATGTCCGTTGCCCTTAAGCCCGACCTTCCAGTCCGAGAGCTCGGGTGGAACACTCTCAAGGGCCTCGATCAGGTTTAGGGTCAGGGTCTTGGTGCCCAGCTTCTTCATGAGGGTGGCGGTGCGCTCCACCAGGATTAGCTCGCCCCCTAGAATGACGCCCACACGGTCAGCCATCTCCTCGGCTTCTTCGATATAGTGGGTGGTCAGGATGATGGTGACGCCCCGGTCTCGAAGCCTGCGAACCAGCTGCCACATGTCGCGTCTTAGCTCGACATCTACACCCGCTGTCGGCTCATCCAGGAACAGGATGTCAGGCTCATGGGACAAGGCCTTGGCAATCATGACCCTCCGCTTCATCCCGCCTGACAGGGTACGAAGCTTGGCATCCTTCTTGTCCCACAAGGACAGATCTCGCAGCAGCTGCTCAATGAAGGCCGCGTTCGGGGGCTTGCCGAACAGACCCCTGCTGAAGGTAACCGTGGCCCAGACGCTCTCAAAGGCGTCCGTGGTCAACTCCTGGGGAACCAGGCCGATATGCCGGCGGGCCTGGCGGTAATCGGAGCGTGTGTCGTAGCCACCGGCCAGGACCCGGCCCGTCGAGGCAGAAACAATCCCGCAGACGATTGAGATCAGGGTGGTCTTGCCCGCACCATTGGGCCCCAGCAGTGCGAAGATCTCTCCTCTGTCGATAGTCAGGTCGATACGCTTTAGGGCCTGATGTCCGCTCTTGTAGGTCTTGCTCAAACCTTCAATGGCAATGGCAGTCGTCATACTCTGGGCTCACACAGGCCCGGAAGGGCCTAAAACGCCTATAGGTTAGGGCGCGTCGGGCTGCGCACTCAAGGGACTTTGGCGAAATCGGGGTTTGGTGCCAACGATCTTATTGGCGACTGGAAACCAATCCCATGGAACCTGCGTAGTTGCAGGAAGTTCCATCGCATAACCTTTGGAGTTCCCATGCCCCGTTTTTGCAAGACCGCCCTGTTTGCCGCCCTTTGCGGGGCCGTCCTTGCAGGCTGTGTGACAGCACCCTCCCCTTCCGAATACCGTGCGCCCCAGCCCGCCAGGGCGATTGATGCGGCGCGGCTTTATGACGGCCTGTGGCTGGAGATCGGCCGACTGCCCATGCGCTTGACCGATGGGTGCGTGGCTGGCGCAACCACCTACAGGCTGGAAGGCCCTGATCGCCTCCGACTGCGCGACACCTGCCGCACGGACACGGCCCAGGGTAAGGAAAAGGCCATCGGGGCCTCTGGCGTCATTCTTGACCCGGGAACCAATGCAAAGTTCCAGGCCCGCTATCTGGGCGGTCTGATCACTTGGGAATTCTGGATCCTTGACCGGGCCGAGGACTACAGCTGGTTCATCTCAGCCGACCCGACCTTCGAAAAGGTCTTCATCTATACGCGCCAGGTCCCCAACGCCGCTACCCTTGAGTACCTCAAGGCCCGGGTCACAGGCCTGGGATATGATGTTTCCAGGCTGGAGTTCCCCGAACCCCTGGCCCCCGAAGATTTTGCCTCCACCGCCGCTCGCCTGGACGAATGAGGATCTGAATGGTGTTCCCTGCCAAGTTTATCTCGGCCGCAGGATGGTGCCCCTTTCCTAAGGCCAGGGGGCCTGCAGCCTCGCTCGTCGCCCTAACAACGGCCTCGGTCCTTCTGGCCTCATGTGGAGGCGAAAAGGCCCTGCCTGTTTTGGCCGGGTTCGGACCTGACCCCGAGCTGCCCGCACCACGCGTGGGTCTTGTCCCGA
>JBFZCB010000164.1:0-2779 GCA_041308165.1 Caulobacterales bacterium | reverse complement strand
TCTCACACGTTTCGAGATGGAACGTGGCCCCCAGGGCTGGAAAAAGCTCCCCGATCCCTTTCCTCACTGGGGCCCGGTCGCGGAGGCCGCCTGATATAGCGAACATCCCCACGGCCACTTCCGGTAAGCGGGCGAGGATGTGGCCCTCAGCTTCCGTCCGTAATCAAAGTGCCACCATCCGCCACCAGGTTATGCCCCGTCACAAAACTTGCGAGATCCGAGGCCAGGAACAGGGCGACATCAGCAATCTCTTCGGGCCTGCCGATCCGCCGAAGGGGTGTCATCTGCATACGACGGTCTGCTGCCTCGGGATTGGCCAGGATGTTTCTTTCCCAGCCCGTCGCAATCAGGCCCGGTGACAGGGCATTGACGCGCAATCCGCTCGGCCCGTACCGGACCGCCATGTCCCGCGCGAGCTGGGCCACTGCGGCCTTGGTCAGGGAATAGGCCCCGATGTTTCCATTGCCCCTCAGTCCCGCAAGGCTTGAGGTCAAGACGACGGATCCTTCACCCCGTTTTGCCATGTGAGGCAGGAGCTCATCACAAAGGATGCGCGGGTGATGCACGTTCACTGCGAACGTCCTTTCTACCGCCTCCTCATAACCCGCCTCCCCGGCCCGCGTCCCCGCCCCGGTAATCCCGGCATTGAGGAAGAGCATGTCGAGCCTGGGAGCGATGTCCCTCACATGGCTTGCCAGCGCCCGGACCTCATCACCCCTTGAAAGATCGAATACGGCCGCACTGGCGCGGCCACCATAGCTCATGAGGACCTCAAGGGTCTCAAGGGTGGCCGCCTCGCTGTCGCTACCGACAATGACGTGCGCACCCGCTGTCGCAAGCTTGCTAGCAATCGCTAGCCCGATCCCGGACGTGGCCCCGGTCACGAGCGCCGTCTGTCCGGTAAAGTTGAATGTCGCCGTCACGGTCATTGTCCTGCCTCGTCTCTGGCGGTTCGCTGAAAGGCCGCAGGTCGAAACGCCTCTAAATCCTGAACCGCGGTCTGGATCTCTGCGCTCCCAACCTGAGACATCAAAAGCCTGACACTATGCCCGGCTGGTAGCCGCGACCTCCTCTGGCCAGTAGAGCCGCATTGGATTGTGGACCAGGAGCTTGGCCTGCAGTTCAAATGTGGGCGCAATCCGAGGGATAAGATCAACAAGAGCCCCGTCATCGGGAATGGCATCCTGCATGTTCGGGTGTGGCCAGTCGGTCCCCCAAAGGACCCTGTCCTGGAAAGCTTCAACCAGGGGGGCGACGGCCCCCACAAAGTCATCAAAGGGCGGGCCCGAGGTCGACAGCCGTTCGGCACAGCTGACCTTGGTCCAGACCGCGGGGTGGGTAGACAGAAAGTCGCGGAACGCCCGCATCTGGGGACCCTCTGGTCCCTGGCTGACATCCGGTCGGCCCATGTGATCAATGACAATGGGGGTCGGTATGGCCTCCATGAAAGGGGTCAGTTCCTCAAGAAGCTCAGCCTCGAAATAGATGACGACATGCCAACCCAGACGCTCGATGCGGCTGGCGATCTCCAGGAACCGGTCCTTGGGCGCATCATCCACCAGCCGCTTCAGGAAGTTGAAGCGCACGCCACGAATGCCACCGGCATGAAGCACCTCGAGCCCGGCATCGTCGATATCCGGATCGACCACCGCCACGCCACGCGCACGGCCCTCTGATCGTGCAATCGCGTTCAGGGTCGCGCGATTGTCGGTGCCATGACAGCTCGCCTGCACGATCACATTGCGCGAAAACCCAAGATGATCCCTCAGGGCAAACAAGGCCTCGGGTCCTGCGTCCTCTGGCAGGTATTTGGCCTTGGCGCTGAAGGGGAAGTCCGCCATGGGGCCAAACACATGACAGTGGGCATCGACAGCTCCGGGAGGTGGCCGGAAGCCGGGACGTGAAGGCGAGGCATGCCAGCTGCGTATGCGGCTCATGCGAAAATCACTCCATCCATCAGCTTGCGGGCCGTACGCAGAAGGCCCGTGCGCACAACGGTACCACCCTCCCATTCCAGTTCGACGGTCAGCTTGCCGGTCGGATGCTCCACATCCACCCGGCAGGGATTGGCAGGCTTAAAGACCGCAAGCCCTTCAGCGACACTGCCTGCGATCATGCAGGCGGCCGCGTCCGAGGCCGCCGCCAGAACCCCGACTGTCTCGTGCACACGGTGCGGAATGAAGGTCCGGGTGTTGATGATCCCACCCTCGCGGGGCGCACTGATGAGGCACATCTTGGGAATCGTCTTGTCTGTCACGTCTCCCAGACCCATCAGAACCCCGGCCTTTAGGCGCAGGGATTCGATGCGCTCTTTGACGTCTGTCATTGCCTCAATCTCGGCGGGTGTCTCATGGCCGGAAAGCCCAAAATCCGAGGCCCTCAGGATCACACTGGGCATACCATTGTCGATGAGGGTCACCTCGGTGGCATCGATCACATCGCGCGGGCTGCCGGTTGGCAGGAGGGCCCCGCACTGGGCACCGGCTGTTTCCTGATAGATCTGCATGACCGGTGCATGGGTGCCCGCCACGCCATCGATGCGGGCCTTGCCCTCATAGGTGACAAGACCTCTCGGCGTCTGGACCACCAGGTCTGCCCGCGAAGCCGTGTTCACCAGATGGACGCGCACCGTAGTCTCGCCGTCGCAGGCCCTGACCAGTCCGCGTTCGATGGCGAAGGGGCCGACGCCAGCCAGCATGTTGCCGCAGTTCTGGCTGTCGGAGAGGGCCCCGGTATCGGGCTGGACCTGCAGAAAGAGATAGTCGACATCACAGTCGGC
>JBFZCB010000163.1:0-7069 GCA_041308165.1 Caulobacterales bacterium | reverse complement strand
GTTTCAAGGCTCTTTCGCGAGCGTCTGGCCGCTCTCTCCAGTCCGCTGGATCCGGGTTTTGGCCTGGACCAGCTCAGGCTCAGCATACCCGTGACCCAGGCCCTGAATCCTGCCCAGCCGGGTTTCGAGGCGCAGGCACCGGGTAGCGAAGACCTGGACCAGCTGATTGACCGCCTGACCGCCCGACTGGGACCCGACGCCGTGAGCCGGTTCCAGGCCGTACAGTCCCACCTGCCCGAACGGTCTGCACGACGGGTCTGGGCCGGACACCGGGAGAACGGTTCGCCCTGGCCGGAGCGTGACCGTCACTCGCCACCCTTGCGACCCTTGCAGATGTTCGAGACCCCCCAGCTGATCGAAACCGTAGCCCTGGCTCCGGACGGGCCGCCGGCACAGTTTCGCTGGCGCAGGGTGACCCATCAGGTCGCCCGCGCCGAGGGCCCCGAGCGTATCAGTGCCGAGTGGTGGCGCCGGCCCGACCAGAGGACGCGCGACTATTACCGTGTCGAGGATCGCGAGGGCCATCGGTTCTGGCTGTTTCGTGCCGGCTTCTATGGCGAGGATCCCGAACCGCGCTGGTACATCCATGGCCTGTTCGCATGATCATGCGCCCCCATAATGAAAGCGCCGGCAGCCAGCAGGCCCATGCCGGGCCAACCGATACAGGCCCCGCCTATGCAGAACTGGTCACAGCCAGCAATTTTTCCTTCCTGCGAGGAGCCTCCCACCCCAAATCCCTGGTCCTGAGCGCCATACTCGAGGGCCACACGGGCCTGGGTATTGCCGATCGCAATACAATGGCCGGCGTGGTCAGGGCCTGGAGCGCCCTCAACACCCTTCGCAAGGAAGGCATGTCTCCCCCCGAAAGGGTCCGCCAGGGCGGCGGGCCCGGCGAGACGGCCCTGGTCGATGACCCCATGAATGACCCGGCCCTCTCGGACCGGGTCAAGGCCAGGGCACAGACCTTCCGTCTGATCACGGGAACACGCCTGGCCTTCAATGATGGAACCCCGGATATAGTGGCCTATCCCAGGGACCGGGCGGGATGGGGCCGCCTGACCCGGCTCCTGACCCTTGGCAATCGCCGGGCCCGGAAGGGCTCATGCGAGCTTGGCCTTGCCGACCTCCTGGCAGATCCCGAAGGCCTGATGCTCATCGTCATGCCGCCGGAGCGTCTCGACGGCCTGGAGGGGCTACTGTCGCAGCTGCAAGCCGCCGCCCCCGGCTCGGTCTGGCTGTCCGCGGCTATGTTGCGCCGGGGCGATGACCGGCGTCGTCTGGCCCGGCTCGGTGACATGGCCGCCAGGGTCGGCGTGGAGCTGATCGCAACCAACGATGTCCTTTATCACGCAGCCAGCGAACGCGATCTTCAGGACGTCCTGACCTGTATCCGTGAGGGGGTGACGATCGAGACCGCAGGACGAAGACTGCTGGCCAATGCCGAACGACATCTGAAGTCACCTGCAGAGATGGCCCGACTGTTCGCCGATGCCCCCCAGGCCCTGGTCCAGACCCAGGTGTTTCTGGAGCAGGTCCGGTTCGACCTGAAAGACCTGACCTATAACTACCCGCAGGAACCGACACCCCCGGGCTGGTCTTCCCAGGCCTGGCTTGAGGACCTCACATGGCGACATGCCCAGACCCGCTATCCGGACGGCATTCCCCAAAAGGTCAGCGATCTGCTGCATAAGGAACTGGTCTTCATCCAGAGCCAGACCTTTGCCCCCTATTTCCTGACCATCCACGACATTGTCCGCGTGGCCAACGCCATGGGCATCCTCTGCCAGGGACGCGGGTCAGCCGCCAACTCTGCAGTCTGCTATGTGCTGGGCATCACCTGCGTGGATCCGGCCGAGAACGACCTCTTGTTCGAGCGTTTCCTGTCCGAGGAACGCGGCGAGCCTCCCGACATCGATGTCGACTTCGAGCACGAGCGGCGCGAGGAGATTATCCAGTACATCTACGAACGCTATGGCCGGCACCGGGCCGGACTGGCCGCAACCGTCATCCGCTATCGCCCCAGGAGCGCCATCCGCGAGGTCGGCAAGGTCCTGGGTCTGACCGAGGACGTCACCGCCCGCCTGGCCTCCAGCCACTGGGGGAGCTGGGGCCGGGAGATCGGCGAACGCCACGTTGAACAGGCCGGGCTGGATCCGTCCAATCCCATGGTTGGACGGGCCGTCGACATGGCCTCGCGCCTTCTGGGGTTTCCTCGGCACCTGTCACAGCATGTCGGCGGATTCCTCCTGACCCAGGACCGGCTTGATGAACTGGTTCCCATTGGCAACGCCGCCATGGCGGATCGCACCTTCATCGAATGGGACAAGGACGACATCGATGACCTGCGCCTGATGAAGGTCGATATCCTGGCGCTTGGCATGCTGACCTGCATCCGCAAGGCCATGGACCTGATGCGCGAACAGGACGGTGTCTCCTACGAACTCCACACCATCCCCAATGAGCAGAAGGATGTCTATGACATGCTGTGTCGGGGAGATTCCATTGGCGTATTCCAGGTCGAGAGCCGGGCCCAGATCAATATGCTGCCCCGCCTCAAGCCCAGGACCTTCTATGACCTGGTCATCCAGGTCGCGATCGTAAGGCCAGGCCCCATCCAGGGCGACATGGTCCATCCCTACCTACGCCGCCGCTCCGGGATCGAGACCCCGCAATACTGCCGTCCCGCTCCCCCACACGATCCCGACGAACTGAAAAAGGTCCTGCAGCGGACGCTGGGGGTGCCCCTGTTCCAGGAGCAGGCCATGAAGGTCGCCATGGTCGCCGCCGAGTTCACAGCCGGTGAGGCCAATGGCCTGCGCAAGGCCATGGGCACCTTCCGCGGCGATGGCACACTGTGGAAATATGAGGGCCGGATGGTCAACCGGATGGTCGAGCGCGGCTATGATCCCGACTTCGCCCAGCGCTGCTTTGACCAGATCAAGGGCTTTGGCTCCTATGGATTTCCCGAGAGCCATGCCGCCAGCTTCGGCAAGCTGGTCTACATCTCCTCCTTCATCAAGTGTCGCCACCCCGCAGCCTGTGCCTGCGCCCTCCTGAACAGTCAGCCGATGGGCTTCTATGCGCCCGCCCAGATCGTTCGCGATGCGGCCGAACACGGCGTCGAGATCAGGCCCATCGATGTGAACCTCAGCCACTGGGACAATAGTCTCGAGGGAGTGGCCGGGGCCCTGGCCCTGAGACTGGGATTTCGCCAGATCGACGGCTTTCGACAGGAGTGGGCGAACCGGTTGACCGCTGCGCGCTCAAAGTCGTTCGAGGGTATAGAGCCCCTGGCCCGCCGCGCCCGTCTACCCGGCGCGGCCATGCGCAAACTGGCTGATGCCGACGCCTTTCGCTCCATGGGCCTGGACCGGCGCGAGGCGCTCTGGGCGGTCCGGCGATTGCCCGATGATGATCCCCTGCCCCTGTTTGCGGCCGCCGATGCCCGTGAGCTTGGCGAGGAAGCCGACGCCTGCCTGCCCCGCATGGGTCTGGGCGAACATGTCGCTGCCGATTACCAGACCACACGACTGTCGCTCAAAGCCCACCCCATGGCTGTCCTCAGGCCCGTATTCGCTGCCGAAGCCATGCTGACCTGTGCCCAGCTTGCCAGCCGGCGAAGCGGCACACGGGTGCGGACGGCCGGGGTCGTCCTGGTCCGCCAGCGACCTGGCAAGGGCAATGCCATCTTCATCACGCTGGAGGATGAGACCGGGGTCACCAACCTGGTCCTGTGGGCAAACCTGTTCGAACAGTACCGGTCCGTCGTCATGGGGGCCCGCCTCATGGAGGTCGAGGGTGTGGTGGAAAAGAGTATCGAGGGCGTCGTGCACCTGATGGCCCACCGGGTCTTTGACCGCACCGCCGAACTGGCCCGCCTGTCGGACACCCACTCTTCGGAAATCCCGCTCAGCCGGGCCGACGAAGTCGTACGGCCGCAAGGCCGTGACAGGTCAGGTGCGCCCCTGCCAACTCTCTCGAGCCACGCCCACCCCCGCAACGCCAGGATATTGCCGGGATCGCGCGACTTTCATTGATACGGCCAGGCTCGCCCGACAGCCAGCGCAGAGGACCATCGGGATGGCCGATCCAAAGGCCTGTTGCACCCGTCGCCGGATCGGGGCGATACAGACCCCATGACCGATGCCTCAAACATGACCTACGCCCGCTATCTGGGGCTGGACCCCCTCCTGTCGGCCCAGCACCCTGTCAGTGATGAGCATGACGAGATGCTGTTCGTGATCATCCACCAGACCAAGGAGCTGTGGCTCAAACAGATCCTGCATGAGGTTGCTCTGGCCCAGACCCTCGTCCGATCCGGTGACCTGTCAGCCTCCTACAAGTCCCTGGCCCGCGTCAGCCGCATCCAGTCCGTCATGACCCAGAGCTGGGACATCCTGGCCACCATGACCCCGGCCGATTACCTGCGCTTCCGGGCGGTTCTGGGCACCAGCTCCGGATTCCAGAGTGACCAGTTCCGTCGACTGGAAGCCATGCTCGGACTGAAGGACGCCCGGTTCCTGAAGTTCCAGGAGGATCGTCCGGAGGCCTATGCCGCCCTCAGCTCAGCCATCGCCTCACCCAGCCTCTATGATGATGCCCTGATCCAGATGGCCCGGGCCGGCCTGCCGGTTCCAGCCGAGGTCCTGGAGCGCGATGTCAGCCAGCCCTACCAGCCTTCACCCGGCGTCGAGGCCGCCTGGCTTGAGGTCTATCGCGATACCGAACGCTGGTGGACCTTCTACCAGCTGGCCGAGAAACTGGTCGATCTCGATGACGCCCTGCTGACCTGGCGGCACAAACATGTCGTCACCATCGAACGTATCATCGGGCGTCGCCCGGGCACCGGAGGGACGGAAGGCGCAGCCTATCTCATGACGACCCTGGAAAAGCGCTGCTTTCCCGAGCTGTGGTCCCTGCGCACAAAGCTCTGAGCGAGCCGACGACGAACAGCCGCTCCGCGCGCACCAAACGCCGCCATCCGGACAGCAAAAAGGGAGCCCGTCGGGGCTCCCTCCTTACCGTCATCACAATGGAGACGAAGGGATCAGCCTTCTTCGCCAGGAGCCTCGGCTGTGCCCGTGACCGGAACCACGGCACCCTTGGCTGGGCGAACGGACTGGCGCTCGGCGATACGCGCCGACTTGCCACGACGATCGCGCAGGTAATAGAGCTTGGCACGGCGCACGACGCCGCGGCGCTTCACTTCGATGGACTCGATGTTTGGCGACAGAATGGGGAACTTGCGCTCGACGCCTTCGCCGAAGCTGATCTTGCGCACAGTGAAGGTCTCGTTGACGCTGCCGCCATCACGGGCAATGCAAACGCCTTCGAAGGCCTGAACGCGCTCGCGCTCGCCTTCCTTGATCTTCACCATGACACGCAGGGTGTCGCCGGGCTGGAAGTCCGGGATGTCGCGCACGGCGATCAAACGGGCTTTTTCTTCCGCCTCAAGCGTCTGAACGATATTGGCCATATCTCTATTCTCCTCGGGCTTTTGCGCCCTTTAGCTGTGATTTGGCGGAGACAGGCTCCGCGGATTGTTTTGCGAGGTGGGCATTCCAGAGGTCCGGACGCCGTTCCCGCGTAGTCTCCTGCCTTTGTTCCTGACGCCACTGGTCGACCTTCTTGTGGTCGCCCGACAACAGGACTTCAGGAATGTCGAGCCCCTCGAACGTCCGCGGTCTTGTGTACTGCGGATGCTCCAGTAGCCCGTCCTCGAAGCTTTCCGAACTCAGGCTCAAGGCCTGACCCAGAACTCCGGGGATCAGTCTTACGCACGCCTCGATCACCACTATGGCCGCAGCCTCACCACCGGCAAGGACCGCGTCTCCGACGGAGACCTCCTCGAACCCGCGGGCATCAAGCACCCGCTGGTCCACCCCCTCGAACCGGCCACAAAGAACGACAATGCCGTCCGCTTTGGCCCAGTCCTTCACACGTGCCTGGGTCAGGGGCCGACCCCGGGCACTCATGTACAAAAGCGGCCGGGGAGGACCCGAAAGACTATCCAGAGCCCGGGCCACCACGTCCGCTTTCAGAACCTGTCCCGGACCGCCACCGGCAGGGGTGTCGTCAAGGAAGCCGCGCGTATCTGTGGAAAAGGCCCGAATGTCAACCGTATCAAGGCTCCAGAGCCCGCGCTCACGCCAGGCCGTACCGATCAGGGAGACGCCCAGCGGGCCCGGAAAGGCTTCCGGAAACATGGTCAGGACAGTAGCGGAAAAGGACATGGCGGCGGCTCATACACCAGAACTCCGGAAAAATCCGCTCCGAGGCCTCACTGTCCTTTCGAGGAAGAGCGCTGCGCAGATCCTCGATCTTTGAAAATCCGCAGGGCAGACGACGGGTCGACTGGTCTTGACACCAAGTTGTGATAATTCAGTTTTTTGTACCCTTAAGGGATACCAAATATATGATTATCAAAATGCCTGTCTTGCAATTTTTCGAACTTTCTCTAATAGGTATACCATTATGATACCAAAAGAGAGAAAGTTAAAATGGTTGCTGGATGCCGTACTGCCCGGTCGACTGGTTGATACACCTACGTTAGAGCGTCATGGCGTAACGCGTATGCTTGCCCACAAATACATCAAGGCAGGCTGGCTCGAACCGGTCGTGCGCGGTCTCTACAGACGCCCACTTTCTGATCTTGAGGGCGACGACTGTCGATTGGTCGTGCGCTCACTACAACATGTCATGAGCTATACATCCGTGATCGGCGGGCGGACAGCGTTGGAGATGCAAGGGTTTGCCCACTACCTGCCCCTGCGCGACGAACAGGTCTTCCATCTTTACGGAGACAATCATCCGACTTGGCTCAAGCGGCTCAAAAACGCTGAACGCTTTCGTCTCCATAGCGCCAAACTGTTCGACCTCAGCGCACATGAGGAAACAACGGAAATCGTAACGACCGTTGGCCCCCTGACCTGTTCGACGCCGGAACGCGCAATCCTAGAACTGCTAGATGAACTACCAAGGCATGAGAGTGTCCATGTCGTCGATACGATGTTCGAAGGAATGGCGTCTGTGCGCCCCCGTCGACTGGAGAAGCTCCTGACGTCTTGCA